>SXON01000081.1 GCA_005778355.1 Pseudomonadota bacterium
ACGTGTCGCTCAAGGCGTTCGACGTCGTCGTGCCGGCCGCCGGCGCAGTAAATGCCGCGGTGCGCGTGCCGCCCGGCCGGATGGCGGAGATCACCGCAGCGACGTGGGTCGATGTCTGCATCTGACGCCCGTCGTCAGACGCCGCCGCTCACCCGGAGCACCGTGCCGGTGACGGAGGACGCCTTCTCCGACATGAGCCAGACGATCGCCTCGGCGATCTCTTCCGGCTCCCCGACGCGGGCCATGGGGACGCGGGAGACGACGCGGGCCGGCCGGTCGGGTTCGCCCGAGGCGGCGTGGATGTCCGTGTAGATGACCCCGGGGGCGACCGCGACGACGCGGATGCCGGCGGTGGCGACCTCCTTGGCGAGGCCGACGGTGAAGGTCTCGACGCCCGCCTTGGTAGCGGCATAGGGGACATATTCGTTCGGAGCGCCGACCGTGGCGGCGATCGAGGAGAGGTTGACGATGCGGCCGCGGGTGCCGTTCGCCAGCCAGCGCCGCACCGCCTCCTGGGCGCACATCATCGTGCCGAGCAGGTTGACGTCGAGGACCCGGCGCATCGTCTCAACCGTCGTGGCGCGGAAGGGACCGATGCCGCCGGTGATGCCGGCATTGTTGACGAGGGCGCTCACCGGGCCGAGGCGCTCGGCGCAGGCGTCAAACAGGCGCGCGGCGAAGGTCGGATCGGCGACGTCGCCCTGCACGGCCGTCGCCCGGCCGCCGGCGGCGGCGACGTCGGCGCACACGGCATCCGCCGCGGCGGCGTTCTCGGCGAAGCTCAGGCAGACGTCGTAGCCGTCGCGCGCCGCGGCGCGGCAGACGGCGGCGCCGATGCCGCGGCTGCCACCGGTCACGATCACCACATCGCGGGCCATCACGCCTCCCCTGTCCCGACCTGGAAGGGGAGGGTAGCACCGGCTCGCCGTGCCGTCTGCCGGCCGGGTGGCGGCGCCGCTGCTGCGGATCGGCCCCGGGCCATTGCCGGGCAGCGCGGATCGCGCGAAGCTCCGCTCCGGAGGCCCCGATGGGACAGAGGACGATCGGCACGGCGATCCTGGCGGCCGGGCTCGGCGGAGCGGCGGTGGTGCTCCTGGTCGATGCAGGCTGGACGGCGCTGGTGATCGCGGCGACCACGGCCGTCACCGGGCTCGTCGTGCTGCGCCAGGCGAACCCGTCGGACGCGGCTGCTGCCCCGGCCGACGACGGCCCCGAGGGACCGGCCTTCGCGATGGCGGTCGACGACACGGGTGCGCCGATGCGGGTCGCCCGCGGCGAGGTCGATGCGGTGTTCGCCGGCCTCCTCGACCGCTGGCGCGGCGTGCAGGGGCTGCGCCTCGACGACGATGCCGCGGGGCCGCCGCTACGGCTCGATGCCGCCGTGGTGGAACTGCGCGGCGACATCCTCCGCGCCGAGGCCTATCTCGACGCGCTGCGGTTCCACCGACCCGGCGACCGGCTGCCGTATGACGGGGTGGTCGCCGAGCTCGAGGGACTGTTGCGGCGGGTGGGCGACCCGGACTGGGGCGGTCGCGCGCGCGACGGGGCCTGAGGCGCCGCCGCGTCGCGAGCCAGCCGTGGATCAGGCGCGGCGCTGCGGCGGCACCAGGTTGAAGCGGTTCATGCGCCGGTGGATGGTCGAGCGGTCGACGCCGAGCAGGCGGGCGACGCGCGACACGCACCAGTGGTTCGCCACCAGCAACTGCTCGAGGTCGTCGATCGCCTGCTCGACGATCGGTCCCGACCCCGACGCGGCGGAGCGGCCGAAGTCGCTCGCCGGCGGCATCCGCAACGCGTCCTCGTCGGCGGCGACGAACTCGCGGAAGACCGGCTCGAGCGCCTCATCGTCACCCGTCGCCAGCACGAGGCTGATGATCGAGCGCAGCTCGTGCAGGTTGCCCGGCCAGGGAGCGGCGGCGAGCGTGGCGACGGCCCGCGCGCGATCCGCGATGGGGCGGTCGCCGGCGAGTTCGCGCAGCACCGTCTCGATCAGCGCGGCGCGATCGCGGCGCGACCGCAGCGGCGGCAGCGCGACGTGCGCGCCGGCGAGCCGGAAGAACAGGTCCGGCCGCACCACCGACTGGAGGGCGGCGACGGGTTGCTGCGCAGTGCTGACGAGCATCGGGCGGCTCGCGCGCCCCTCGGCTTCCCGGCGCTTCAACTGACGCAACAGTGCCTGCTGGGTCGCGTCCGGCAGTTCGCCGATGTCGTCGAGGACGATCGTCGAGGCCGTGCCCAGGGCATCGGCGACGAGCCGCTCCGTCTCCGAGGCGTCGCGGCCGGCGAGGGCCACCTCGACGAGCGCGCCGCCCCGCCCGTCGGCGTGCAGGGCCCGAGCGAAGCTGGTCTTGCCGGTGCCGGTTTCGCCGGTGACGAGCACCGAGATGTCCTTGGGTCCCACCTTCTTGAGCACGGTGAAGACCGCCTTCATCGCCGGGCTCTGGCCGAGCATCGCGCCTTGTCCCGTCTGGCGCAGCTGCTCCCGGAGGTTCTTGTTGGTGAGCACCAGCTCGTCGAGTCGCAAGGCGGTGTTGAGCAAGACGCTGGCCTGGCCCGCCCAGATCTCCAAGACCGCGAGGTCGGTGGGCTGGAAGAGAGAGCGGACGCTGTCGTTGCCCAGGTACAAGGCGCCAAGTGACTCGTTGCGGTAGACCAGCGGCACGCACATCACGCTGGACAAGCGCAGCTCCATCACGCTGCGCGCCGAGGCGAACTCGGCGTCGTGCATGGCATCGCTCACGATGACCGCCTTCTGCTCGCGGATCACCTTGTCGACGATGCTGTCGCTCACCCGGGAGATGTCGAGTGTCTCCTTGCCGACGTTGTGGCTGGCCGCGAGGTGACGCTCGCCGTCGCGCACCACGATGAGGAAGCCCTTCTCCGCGCGCGACATCTCCACCACGCTCTCCAGAAGGAGTGCAAACACCTTCTCGAGTGAGGTTTCCGACATCAGTCGGCGGGAGAACTCCACCAGCCGCTTGAGGCTCGCCACCTCGTTCATCGGCGCCGGGCCGGGCCCGCGCGACTCCGACTTCGGCTCGCCCTCCATCAGGGTGACGAAGTACCGACCAAAGCCCACCTCGTCCCCCACCTTCAGGTCGGTGCTGCGGGCGCGCATGCCCTGGAACAGGAAGGTGGTGGCCCGGTCGATCACCGAGAGCGTAAAGTGGTTGCCCTTGCGCAAGAGGTTCGCGTGCGTGGGCGCCAGGGCGGGGTCGTCGAGCACCACGTCGTTGCCAGCGGCGCGGCCGATCAACACCAGCGGCTTCCGGAGCGCGACATCGCGCGGCTCGCCGCCCTGGGGGTCCTTCACACGCAAGAATGCCATATGGCCTCCTTATCCCGACGCCGGGACTCGACGGGGCGCCCCGCTAGAACTGCCCCGATACCACCAGGGTGCCCGGCCCCACGCCCACCCCCACCCGGGTGGACTGGGCCGACCAGCGCGAGAACTCGATGGCGGGGGGGAGAACCAGCGACAGGTAGAAGGCGCCCGCGGCGATGTTCGTCGCGAGGCGGTGTGCCTCGTAGTCGGAGAAGGCCGCAGGGTCGTCCTGAGGGATCTGCCCCCGGGCCACCAGGGTCTGATAAAGCGCGATGTTGGTGCCGAGTAGCCCGGCCTGCGTGAGCGTGACCGCGACGCCCGTGCCCAGCTTTCCCTGGGCGTACCAGTGCAGCCCCCCGGGCACGAGCGACCAGTAGGGCGGCGGACCCCGCTCCGGGAGCGGCCGCTCGATGACCGGTACCCGCGCCTCCTCGCGAAGCGCCTCGAAATAGCGGCACACCTCCTCGGGGTGCTCGAACGGGTCCATCACGTAGTCGGGCGCTTCTTCCAGGAGCGCGTCGAACATCGGTCGCGACGCCTGGGGGCCCTCCTCGGAGTAGAGCACATCGCCAAGGTAGGCGAGCGAGCCCTGTCGTACCGCGGGCGGTAGCTCCGGTCCTTCCGCCACCAGCCCCTGCAAGAGCGCGCGGCTCCCGGCCGTGTCGCCCTGGGCGTAGAGCCGGATGGCCTCCTCGAGACGGCTGGCCGACTGCACGGTGGCCACCTCCTCCGCACGCGCCGCGCACACGACGGCGGCGACGAGCAGGGGGGCGAACATCGCGCGAAAGGTACGTCGCCCCCGCCGGGCGGTCAACGGGGGACATCACCCGCCGGTGTCGGCGCCGGTGTCCTCTGCGCCTGCCGTGTCGGCTTCCTCGTCGTCGTGGCGCTCGGGAAGAGCCACGCGAACCGAGTAGTTCCCGTCGAGGTCGGTGAGCGTGCGGGCCAGGAGCGCGCCGGTGTTGGGGTCGACGATCTCGACCAGCGACAGGCCGAGCGCCGCGTCACCGAGGCGCACCGCGCCCAGCACCGGGGTGCCGCTGGCGAGCGTCACGTTGTGGCGAAGCTCGCCGCCGTCGCGACCATCCACGTACTGGCTAGCGAGCGCACCCGCCTCGGCCGCGGGCGCGTTGATGACGATGTCGTAGGTGGCCGCCGGCACCTCGAGGGTGTACTCGCCGCGCTCGTTGGCGGTGGTGCTGAAGGTGTACTTGCCGCCAACCCGCTGGGTGGCGGTGATGGTGGCGCTTGCCACGTTCTCGCCACCGGCCGTCTGCACCGAACCGGCGAGCGCGGTGCTGCCGCCGAGGGCGATGTCGCCCACGTCGGTGTCGCGGTCGATGCTCACCACCTCGGAGAAGGGGGCAAGCCGCTGGTCGGCGTAGGCCGGCCACACTTCGATCTGGTAGGTGCCCGCGAGGAGATCGAGGTACACGTAGCCGGTGTCAAGATTGGTGGTCTCGACCATGTAGCTCCCCGCCGAGCCGTCGAGGCCCCGGCTCTGGGCCCGGATCGTCGCCCCCGACACCACCTCGCCGCTGCCATCGACGATGCGCGCGTCGTAGCGGAAGGACTGTAGCTGGCCCACGTCGATGTCGACCTGGGCCCCCGCGGCGTCTTCCACGATGAACTCGGTGGCCACGGCCGGGACGAAGACCCCGCGGCTGGCCTCGGCGGCCACGGTCTCGATCACGTAGCCGTAGCCAGGCTCGGCGCGGGCCACGAACCAGCCGCTGTCGTCGGCGTAGAAAGTGGCGCTGTACACCGCGCTGTCCGCGTAGCGCAGGCGCAGCGGCGCGTTGGCGATGCGGTTGCCCTCCGCGTCGGTCACCCGGCCGTAGATCGGCGCGCCGGCGCCGAGCTCCTGGCTGAGGTCGAGACCGGTGCCCACGTCGGTGCTGCTGAACAACAGGAGCGGAGCCACCGTCGCGTCGGCGGGGACGATGGCGAGGTCGTAGGGCTGCTGGCCGGGGAGGGGGAGGACGAACGCGCCGACCTCGTCGGTGGCGGCGGCGCCGGACTGCACGAGGCCCGGGCGCTCGGCGCGAACGACGGCCGCGAGCGCGCCGGTCGCCGAGGAGGCGCTGGCGCTCCAGCCCTGGTAGCTGTCGGCGGTGAGCGACCCGGTGACCGACACGGTCGCGTCGAGGTCGTGGGTGATGCTGATGCCCTCGCCGTAGGCGTCGGGCGCGAGGAGGAAACTCTGGGCGAGGGCGCCGGAGCCGTCGTCGGAGGGGTACACGTCGACCCGGAGCGTGCCCTCGGGGAGGCCGCCGGCGTCGTTCTCGAAGTCGCCGCTGTCGAACGCACCGTCGGACATGGCGCATCCCGCCGCGAGGAGGAGGATGGCGAACATCACAGCACCTTCAGCGGCCAGGACATGCGGTCGTCGGCCCCTTCCACGTCGTACACCGTCACGCTGAGCATCTCGCCGTTGAGCTCGGGGTCGTAGGGCAATTCCACGAAGCTGTAGAAGTAGATCTGGTCGCCGGTCTCTTCCTCGCGCTCCTCGCGCGGATCGATCAGGTAGGGGCCGGCCTGCCAGAGGAACTCCACCGCGTCGCCGGCCTCGGCGTCGAGGTCGGGGTCGAAGGCCACCGCGAACACGATGTCGTTCACGCCATCGATGGTCACCGGAGTGCCGTCGTCCCACGAGGCACGCTCAAGCTCCGGCGCCTCGTTTTCATCGAGGTAAGGAGTCGGCCAGAGCGCGAAGCAGCCCATCGCCCCGAAAGGGAAGCAAAGGGCGTGCCATCCCACGACAACATAGGTGAAAACACGCTTCACGCCGAGCGGACGGCGGCCTTGAGCCGTCGGTCGCGATCCCGATGTCACAAGAGCCCCGCCGGCAAGGTGTCGGGGAGAAAACGTTCTTTCCCCGCGAGCGAGGGGCCGAGCGGCATCTCGTACACGCCCTTGCCTGGGCAGTCGAAGCGCACCGGCGTGGCCGGGTCGGGGCCGGTGAGCTGGATCTGTCCCCGGATGTTGGCCACGGTGCCGTAGGGGGCGGTGCCGACGGTGAGCGTGCAGTCCCGCGGCATGCCCGCGTGGATGATGAAGACAGTGGGCTTCTCCTTGAGCTCTGCCCTCACATGTCGCGACTCACCGGCGCCGATGGTGAACTCCTCGACGTAGGGCACCGCGCCGCTGTTCTTCAGCTCCAGGGTGTGGGTGCCCGCCTGCACCTCGATGGGGCGCGAGCGGGTGCCGATCCACTCCGACGAGGGCCCGGTGCGGAAACTGCCTACGCGCTTGCCATCGAGCCACACCTCGGCGGGCTTGAGCACTTCGAGGGTGACAGTGCCGGGCAGGATGGCCACGGCCTCGGGCACCACGAGAGCGGCGGTCGAGGGCGTGCCCTTGTCCGGCGCCGCCGTGAGCTTCTTGATGTGCGGGGGGAGCGGCGCGAGCCTGCTCGACACCGGCTCGACCGGGCCCTGAGGGAGGGCGGTGAGCTCGACCGCCGGCTCCGCGGGGGGCGCCTGCGGGGGCGGAACGACGACGACCGCCGCGGTGGCCGCGCTCGGCCGCTCGGCCTCGAGGGGCTCGCGGGGGTAGAACCACCACGCGAGCGTGCCGACGAGGAGCAGGGACGCCGCCGCGACGCTGGCCCAGATGCCCGCCTTGCGACGGCTGGGCGCGGGCGCATGGAGTGACTGGATGAGGGCGAGCACCTCGGCGTGGTCTTCGTCGATGGCAAGGAGCCGGTTGAACAACTGGAGTGCGCCCACCGCGTCGTTGGCCGTGAGTCGTTCCTTGCCGCGGGCGAGCAGGTGCGCGCGGAGGTGGGTGTCGAGCGCCGCTTCCGTTTCCCTCGGCGCCACGAGCCAGCTTCGCAGGTTGATCGTGGGATGATCGTGCGCGATGCCCGACTCCACCAGCACGGCTTCGAGGGCCTCCGCCGTGGCCTGCGCGCTCGGGTAGCGGTCGTCGGGGCGGGGCTGGAGCAACCGGTCGATCACGCTGGCGAGCGCTGGCGCCACGGAGGGGTTGATCGCCAGCACCTCGAGGCGTTGGCCATCGATGATGTTGCGCAGGATCACCGAGGCGTTGGTGCCCGAGAAGGGGACCGTCCCGGTGACCGAGTAGAAGAGCACCGTCCCAAACGAGAACAAGTCGCTGCGCCCGTCGAGCTTCTCGTCGAGCGCCTGCTGCGGGCTCATGTAGGCGGGCGAACCGAGCAAAGAGCCGTCGAGGGTGATCTGGCCCTCGTCGAGCACGCGGGCCACGCCGAAGTCCATCAACTTCACGCGTCCATCCCTGCGGATCATCACGTTTTCCGGCTTGATGTCGCGGTGGATCACGCTCGCGGCGTGGGCGAAGCCCAGCGCGTGGCAGAGCTCAATGCCGATCAGACATGCGAGCTCGCTCGGGATGCGGCCGTGCTCCTCGAGCAGTGCCTGCAGGGTGGCCCCGTCGACCAGCTCGGTGACGATGTAGCAGTCGTCGGCCGATTGTCCCGAGTAGTCGAGGATCGAGACGATGTTCTCGTGAGACAAGCGCCCCACGGCGCGCGCCTCCCGGTTGAAACGCTCGCGGTACCGGGTGCTCGCCGACAGGTGGGGGTGCAGCACCTTGATGGCCACGTCGCGACCAATACTGAGGTGCCGCCCGCGGTAAACCGTGGCAGTGGCTCCCTCGCCCAGCTTCTGGAGCACCTCGTATTTGTCGATGACGCTACCAATCACGGCGGCTCACTATAGCTGTCCGACTTCTCGTCGGTCGCTAATCACGCCCTCGCCGGTGAGGTGTGAAATGATGATCTGTGCCGTTTCCTCCACGGCCCGGCGGGTGACGTTGATCACGGGCCACTGCCGGTTGCGACGGTAGATTTGCTCGGCGTACTCGAGCTCGGCGAGGATGTAGCCCAGGTCGCCGTAGCTGCTCCCCTCGCGCAGCCGCATGGTGCGCAGGCGCTGGCGGCGGATGTGCTGCAGCGACTCGGGATCGATCGTGAGGGCAAAAACGCGCTTCGGCTCCACCGTCCACAGCTCCTTGGGCGGGTCGTGGTCGAGGACGATCGGCACGTTGGCCACCTTGTAGCCCTTGTAGGCAAGGAATACCGACAGGGGCGTCTTGCTGGTGCGGCTCACGCCCACGAGCACGATGTCGGCCTGCGCGAGCATGCGAGGATCTTTGCCGTCGTCGAGCTTCACCGTGAACTCCACGGCCTCGATGCGCTTGAAGTACTCCGCGTCGGTCTTGTGAAGGAGTCCCGGAAGGTTTTGCGGTTCTTCCCCGAGCCAGCCGGAGAGTCCGGTGAGCAAGGAGCCGATGACATCGACCTGGAGGATGCGGTAGGCCTTGGCCAGCTCGTGGGCGAAGGCGCGCTGCTCGGCGCTCACCAGCGAGGTAACGACGAAAGCACCTTGCAAAGCGGCTTGTTTTAGGATGCGCTCCAGCGTGGCCTTGTCGGACACGTTGGGGAAGACCTGCACCGGTACCTTGGCGTGCTCTTCGAACTGGCGGAGCGCCGCGCGCGTCACCCGGGTGGCGGTGTCGCCGGTGGAGTCGCTCACAATGAAAAGCGGGCGCCCGCCCTGGTTGTCGCTCACCGGCACCCAGTAACCCCCGCGGGCGGGGGCACGGGTGGCTAAGAACGCGCCGTGCGCATCGTCGATCTAAGCCGGTTGCTGCCGGGCCCTTTCGCCACCCTCTGCCTCCAGGGCCTCGGTCACGAGGTGATCAAGGTCGAAGACCCGGCGGGGGGGGACTACCTCCGCCACTTCCCGCCTACCCTCACCGTGGACGACGCCACGCACGGCGCCTGGTTCGCCGCGTTGAACAGGGGTAAACGGTCCGTTGCCCTCGACCTTCGACGCGAGGAGGACCGGTCGCGGCTGTTGGCGCTCCTCGGGACCGCCGAGGTGCTCTTCGAGAGTTTTCGCCCCGGCGTGCTGGCGCGGCTGGGGCTCGACCCGCTCGCGCTTCGTCAACGTTACCCTCGCCTCGTCATCGCCTCGCTCACCGGCTGGGGACAAACAGGGCCGCTCGCGATGTTGCCCGGCCACGACATCGGCTTCCTGTCGCTCGCCGGGATGTTTGGTCACGCGGTGCCGGGCGTCCCGCGCTTGCAGTGGGGCGACCTCGCCGCCGGCGGGCTGGTGGCCGCGCTCCGAGTGGTCGACGCGGTCGCGCGGGGGCACGGTGCCTGGCTCGATATCGCCATGCTCGACGGCCTGGTGGGCCTCCAGCAAACACAGTTCGCTCAGCTCGCCGCGAAGGCGCCGCCCGACCAGACCCTCTCCGGGGGCATCGCGATCTACAATTTCTACCGCTGTGCCGACGGGGGCTTCGTGAGCGTGGGCGCGCTCGAGCCCCGCTTCATGGCGCCCCTCGCCGACGCCACCGGCGGCGATCTCTCCAGCGAGGCGCTGTCGCGACTCTTCGCCTCGGCTGGTCGCGACGAGTGGCTTGCTCGCCTTGGGGAAGCCTGCGTGGTGCCGGTGCTCCGCCCCGAGGAGGTCGCGTCGCATCCCCAGGTGGCCGCGCGGGGTCTGTTCACGCCCGAGGGCCTCGTTCACCCGCCCACGGGGCCGGTCCAGGGGAAGGTACCGAGGCTCGGGGAGGATCAGGGGCTGGTGTGAGCTACGCGCTCCAGCGCCGGATGTCCTTCAAGAGCGGCGGAAGGCAAATCCCGATCACGATGGCGTTTGCGAGCAGGAAGAAGAACCACTCGCCCCACTTCCAGCCTTCGAAAAGCGTCATGACAGGCTCCTCGCGAGGGCGCCGTCGATCACGACGCAGGCGATGAGCAGGGCGTTGAAGCCGAGGTGTCGCGACACGCGGGAAGTCGCCGTCGCGTAGGCGTCGGCGTCGGCCACCACGCCGTTCTGGTCGAGCCGACGGCAGTCCTCGAGCGTCCACACCTCGAGCACGATGTAGCTCATCCAGTAGACGAAAAGGCAGACTGCCCGCGCCGACCAGCAGGTGAGCGCCGCGGTGGAGAAGTCGAGACCGAGCGCGCCCGGCAGCGCCTCGCCGGGGTTGACCGTGGTGATGTGACGCCAGATCTCGGTGCCCATCACCGCGCCGAGCGACAGGCCGATGCCCGCACCGTAGCTGCGGAAGCTTCGGATCACGTGCTCGTCGCGCACGTGCGGGGCAAGTCGACGGAGCGCGACGAGGAGCGCGAAGGCGATGATCGCCCCCGCGTGCATCGTGACCGACAGCTCGTTGATGAGGTTCAGGAGGTGCGTCACGACAAGAGCGCCTTCACGAAGGCCGTCGCCGGCTCGCCGAGGTCGTTGGCGTCGAGCAGCGCCTGGCCGCCCTCGCCGTAGCGCGCGACCGCCACGCCCGCCGCGCCCGAGCCTTGCCCCACCGGCGCCTGCCGACGCTCCGGCCACCAGCCGCCGCGGGTGGTGTAGAGCTTCACGTCGACCGGGAAACAGTGGACGTAGCCGTCGATGTTGACGTCGGAGAGGTCGCCCGACTTGCGCAGCGGGCCGAGCATGGCCCAGGGGCGCTCCTGCAAGAGCGGGACGATCTCGTCGGCGCTGGGGCGCCCGATCACCAGCCGTTGTCCCGCGCGGAGCACCGTCGCGACGCCGGCCTCGCCGAGCACTGGGCCCAGCGCCCGTGCCGTGGCCACCGCCTCCCGCGCGCTGAGCTTCCACTGGTGCATCACCGAGACGCGCGGCACAAGCGCACGCGCGTCGGCTTCCTTGTCGCCCATGGCGCCTGCTTCGAGCAGGGCCGGGCCGAGCTCGTGGAGGGCCACCAGGACGGCGGTGGCCTCGGCCACGGACCACGCCGCCGCCGAGGGCGCGGGCAGGTTGATCGCCGCCGCCTCGGTGCAGGGCGGGCCGAAGCCGGTGCGAAGTTCGATTCGGTCGATCTGGTCGGCGCGCAGTCGCTTCTCCGCTGCGCGGAGGTGCCGTTCGAGGATGACGTTGACCGCCTCGAGGGCCACGTCGCCCCAGGGGGTGGACGGCCAGCGCTTGATCACCAGCGTGCGGGTGAGCCAGCGCGTGCCCACCCCGGCGAGCGCGCCCGGCAAGACCGGGCCCTCACCCGCGAGCTGGGCGAGGTCGCCCGAGGCGGCGTGGGGCTGGTGGACGGCCCGCGCGAGCGCAAGGGCGCCGCTCACCCCGGCGGCGTCGGGCAGATCGAAGCCGTCGGTGCCGCTGATCGCGCCAGCGACCGCCGTGGCCATCGCAGCGCCGTTGCCCCCGGCGAGGCGCGTGCGCACCACCGCGCTCGCGACGGCCGGGACTCGGGCGTCGACCCGGTCGGGCTGGTGACGGAGCGAGAGCGCGAGGCCCACGCGACCCGCCACCTCGTTGGCGATGGCGGTGTGCGCGAGCAACTCAGCGGTCGTGCCGTGGGCGACCGTCCATCCTGCCGGCACAGCGCCGAGGCCGGTGCGGCCGCTCAGGCAGTAGTCGTCGAGGTTGGTGTAGGCGAGCAGTGCCGCGTGGGCGATGGCATCGCCGCCGCCCTGCGCGAGGAGCGCCGCGCCGGTGGCGGTGCCCCGCGCGGCGCGCACCGTGCCCGCGGCCGCCAGGTTCTGGGCCCGCGCAAGCGCGAGCACGTCGGAGGGCACGTCGCGAGCCGTTGCGCCCGCGGCCCAGTCAGCGAGATTGGCCAGCGTTCCAGACATTCAGTACTCGAGCCCCCACTGCACGCCAGCGGCATACAAATGGCCGCCGATGGGGATCGGCGAGCCGTCCACGCTGTAACCCGCGGTCGGCTCCTCGGGCACACCTCGGTCGAGCACACCGCGGTCGAGGACGTGGTACTGGAAGAAGCCGTCGAGCCGGGCCCGACGTTGGTTTCCCGGCTTTCGAAATGGATCATCGTGCTCGAAGCCGAGGCCGACGGCGAAGATGGTGCGGTCACCATCGAGCAGCGCTGTGTCGACAGACTGGCTCACCAGCGGGGTGGGCTCGTAGCCGACGCCACCTCGCACGCGAATCTCGGTCACCCCCCAGCGTTTCCAGAGCACGAACCGCGGCAGCGTGAGCTCGGCCCCGACGCGAGGCGACCACGTGGGGCGTAGCTCCAGCGCGTAGGGATTGCCGTCGGTCACGTCGTCCTCGTCGAGCTCGAGGCCAGCGCCCTCGATGGTCATGTGGGTGACCTCCGCGATGCTCGGCGCGAGCGAGTCCCACGCGGTGCGCTTGACGTCGGCGGTGAGCGTGAAGGTGTTTGCCAGCGTGTAGGCGCCGCCGAAGTTGAGCTGCGAGGGCGTGTAGTGGTCGAAGACCCCGAGCCCGAAGGCCAGGTACATCGGGAGCACGACCGGCTCGATGTCGCCGATGTCTTCAGCCCGCGCGTTGATCTGCAGGTCGATGGTCACGTCGACCGGGAGGCCAGCGTCGCCCCGCCAGGCGGCGCCGAGCTCCAGGCCCTCGAGCGCGGGGATCGCCTCGCCCGCGTCCCAGTGGAGGGACACGATCGGGGCAAAGTCAGGCACCAGATCGAGCGACATGTTGTGCACGTCGAGCCCGACGGCCACGATGTCGCCTGCCTCCTCGCTGCCCTCCTCGGCTCCGGAGAGCGTGAGGTCGAGCGTGGCGCTGAGATCGTACTTGGCACGCGGGATCACCTGCATGCCACCGCCGATGCTGATGCCCCACTTTGGGCGGTAGCCGGCCGCGAGGGCCAGCTCGTAACGCTGGGCCCGATTCTCGTAGAGAAAGTACGTCGGTAGCTGCGGCTCGAAGGTTTGCAGGCGGATCAGCCGCTGCAGCGGCAGAAATAAGCCGAGACCGAAGGAAAACTGCGTGCCGATGGGGCGCGTGAGCCCGATCATGAAGCCCTGGACCGGGTCGTATTCGGGACCCACGTCGAGGGGCTCGTCGTTCTCGTCGACCAGGCCATCACGGTTGGTGTCCCACCACACCTCGGGAAAGTCGGTGAAGCTCGACTCGATGCCCACGAAGCCGATGCTCAGCTGAGGAAACCTCTGCCCCGGCAACGCGGCGGGGTTGACGATGATCGACTCCGCGCCCTCGGCCAAGGCGACGCCGCCCCCACCTCGCCCCATCTTCCGTCCCCCAAAGCCATAGAACTCCACTGGGCTGGCCACGGCGGGGCCGCAGAAGAGGAGCGCGAGGAACATCACGAGGAGCTAGGCGTACCCAATCTCAGGCACCGGCGTGAGCGCCAGCTGGCGCAGGTGCTCCACGACGTTCGCCGGCGCTTCCTCGCCGAGCGCCTCGCGCAGGCAGGCGAGCCGGGCGCTGAGGTTGGCGGTGGCGAGGCCGCTGCCCTTGTAGGCCCCCTTGTCGATTCCGGGCGCGGGTGCGGTGTAGCCGTGCCCGAGGAACTTGCCCGAGAGATTGCCCCACTGCTTGGCGGGGAAACGATGGGGGGCGAAATAGTAGAACTTCTCGGGCGGGCAGTCGGGGTGGCTCGCGACGCCCACCGCCTCGGGCAGGTCGGCCGGGTAGGCCCGCTCCCCCTTCGGGTGCGCGGCGGCGATGACCATCGAGCCTCGCTCCACCGCGAGCGCGCAGCAGTCGCGAAGGAGCAGCGCCTTGCCCATGTTCGGCGTGCCAAGCGACAAGTTGATCACCCGCGCCCCGTTGCGCGCCGCCGTCTCGATCGCGGCGGCCATCAGGTCGGCGCTAGTGCGCAGCTTCGCGTCCATGATCTTGATGCACATGAGCTGCGCATCGGGAGCCACGCGGTGCACGGCAGCGGCGATCTCCGTGCCGTGGCCGTTCTCGTCGGCGTAGTCGGAGGCGAGCAGGGCGTGGGCGGTGGCGTTGAGCGAGATGTTCCAGCCAGTGATGGACGCACCGGCGAGGCGCGGGTCTCGCACGTCGACCCCGCTGTCGACGATGGCCACGATCTGGCCCTTGGCGGTGTATTCCTTGCCGCGAAATCGCATGCGGAGAGTTCCCGAAGTGGCGCCATCCTAAGACCTCGCGGGCCCGCGACGCAAGGCGGGGCCGGTGCGCAACGGGCTATGGTATCGGCGAGGCCGGCACGTGAACCGCCCCGAAGCTCGTGAACCCGACACTCTCGCTCCCGACGATGCCGGCCGTCGCGCTCCTCGGCTTTTCGGCGCGCGGGCCCGCACGGGCTTGATGGCCCTCGCGGATCGCTGCAACGCCGAGGGTCTCGTGGCCCGCGTGTTCGGCTACCCCGCCGCGTCGCCACCCAATCGCGACGCGCTGGTGGCGGGTGGCGTGGCGGTAGCGGCGGGTCTCCTGGGCGCCGCCTTGCCGAGCACCGGACCCTTCCCTGGGCTCGTCGCGACGCTGTTCGCGGCCGGCGTAGGTTTTGGCTGGGTGCGGCCGTGGCCGCGGCGCGCGGCCTGGGCGGTGGTGGTGGGTACGCCCGGTCCGGCCGTGAAGCGGGTGCTGGCGCTGGCGCTCGACGAGCGGCGCCCGCGCCCGTGGTTGAGCGCGGTGGTGGGCGCCTCGGCGGCGCTCCTGGTGTTGTTCCCGGGGGTACCCTGGGCGGTGGGGCTGGCTGCGCTGGTGGCGCTCCTGGCGCTCTACGACCCCGTGCAGGCCCGCGAGCTTGGCCTCGAGCAGGCGCTCGCCTGGGTGCGCGCCCGCGCCGGCGGGCCCGACACGCTGGTCGTGGTGGGCACGGCGGTGAGCGGGGGAGGGGAAGGCGTGGCCGCCGTGATCGACTGGTTTGCGCTCGACGGGAGGGCCGTCGCCGTGAGCATTGACGAGTCGCGACCGAGCGGTGCAAGTCGGCGCCTCGACGCGATGGGAATCGGGACGGCGTCGTGATCCTGTCGCTGGCGTTGCGGGCGACGGCCGGCGAGCTCGACGGCACCTTGCTGGGCGAGGAGGGCGAGCCGATCGTGGGCGCCACCGTGGTGGCCTACGACCCGCGCTTCAACTACGCCACCGCCACGACGCGCGCCGGCGGCGCCTGGACCATCACCGGGCTGCCCGCCAATCGCTACCGGATCGTGTACTACCCCGGTAACGACGACCCTCACGCCGACGGCTTTTTCGGGGGCGCGTCGGCGGTGTGCGACATCGACCGAATCGAGGTGACCGACGACGGTGAACGAACCGGCCTCGACGACGTGCTGCCGGTCGGGGCCACGCTCTGGGGACGCGTGCTCGACCTCGCGGGCAACCCCGTCCCCGGGACCGTGGTGGAGGCCCGAGGCAACGACAGTGCCACGCAAGTGGTCACCCGCTCGGCGACCACGAGCAGCGACGGCGCCTACGAGATCGTCGGCCTCGGCGCGGCGCCCGGTGGCTCCCCCTACGAGGTGGTTTTCGGGGCCGAGGGCTGGCCGGGCCAGTGGCTGGGGCAGAGCTACAGCTCGTCCACCGCCGAGAACGCCTGGGCTGTGCTTGGCGAGCCCACCGAGCTTGGCGACTACGCCCTCCTCGACGGCATCAACGTGAGCGGCCTGGTGACCGGTCCCGAGGGGCCCGTCGTGAGTGGAACTGCATACGTGTACAGCAACGGCCAAGTCCTGGCCCCCGCCATCGACGCCTCGGGCGCGTACCTCGCCGAGGGTCTGCCGCCCGGCGACGTGGTGGCCTGGGCCTCCTCGCCGGGGCTCGCAACCACCTACTACCCAGGGAGTGACCGTCCCGGGTCGGCGCTCCCGGCGCACGAGGAGGGACTGGAGGCGACCATCGACCTCGATCTCCCCGCCGAGTCCACTTTCACCCTCTCGTTCAGCGGCGCGGGCGACGTGGGCGAGGTGAGCGTGCTCGTGTACAACGACAGCTACACGGTGGGCCGGGGCGACAGCGCTGACGACAGCGGGCGGGTGACAATCACCGCCCTCTACCCTGCGAATTACTACGTCTACGTGTTCGCGGACGACGCGGGCCTCGTTTCTGGCTTCGCGATGGACGGCGCCGACCGGCGGCTATTCCCGGTGAGCGGCGACACCGAGGTGGACATCGAGCTGCGACAGGCCGCGACCTACAGCGGCGCGGTCACCGGCGACGACGGCGAGCCTGTGTACGGCGCATCCGTGGCGGCCATCGAAGTCGGGGCCGACGATCCCCGCACGTGGGACACCACCACCGACCACGACGGTCGCTACGTGCTCACCGGGCTCGACAGCGTGCCGGTGCGGCTGGTGGCCAGCTCCTGGTGGTACTGCCCCAGCGACCCCGGCTGGACCGACACCTGGTACGACGGCGCACGCGCAGAAGACGGCGCCATCGTGCTCGAGCCCGCCGAGGGCGAGAGTCGCGATGGGATCGACCTCGTGATGCCCAGGGACGACGATCACGACGAGATGGGTGACAGCTGGGAACGTGAGCACGGGCTCGACCCCGGGTTCGACGACAGCGACGACGATCTCGATGGCGACGGCTACTCCAACTTCGAGGAGTGGATCCTCGGTACCGACCCGGGCGGCGGCGCCGGAGTGGGCGAGGCCTGCGGCGGGTGCAGTGGGGCGGCGGGCACGACTGGTGTCGCGACCGCTACTGTCCTCGCCGTAGCCACGCGGCGTAGACGGGCAGCGCCTTCTCGTTGAACTTCGCCTGGTAGCCGGTGACGATCTCGTCGGGCCAGGGGGCCCCGTCCTTCGCCACGTCGAGCGAGGTGCCTTGGACTTCCCACGGCGTGCCCGGGAGCGCCGCGAGCAACGCGTCGAAGTGACCCTTGAAGTCGGACTTCAGGCGTAGTTCGCCACCCGGCGCGACCAGCCTCGCGGCCGTGTGCACGAAGCTCGGCTCGATGAGACGGTGCTTGGCCTGCCGCCCGCGTTCCCAGGGGTCGGGGTGGTACACGTGGATGCCGAGGAGCTCGCCATCGGTGAAGAGATCGCCTAGGTTGAACCACGAGTAGCGCACCACGCGCACGCTCGCCTCGGCCCCGGCCTGCCGGGCCCGGTCGGCGGCGACGACGCAGCGTTTGTAGCGGATCTCGAGGCCGACGAAGTCGATCCCCGGGTTCGCGGCGGCGCGCGCGCCGAGGTGTCGACCATTGCCGAGGCCCAGCTCGAGGTGAATCGGCGCGGCACGCCCGAAGTTCTCGTGCCATCGACCCTTCCACTGGGGGGCATCTTCGGCGGGGATGAGCCAGTGCCCGTAGCTCCGGTGGCCGTCGCGGTAGGGGTTGACCTCTGGGCGGTGCTCGGGACGGTCGGCGCGCGTGGCGAAGGCCGGGGCATTGGCGGCGGGGCGGCGATTCACGACGCTAGACCTTGTTCGCGATCCAGGCGCTACCGTCGGCGTAGTGCTCCCGCTTCCACACGGGCACGCGCAGCTTCAGCTCGTCGATCGCGTAGCGGCTGGCCTCGTAGGCCTCGCCTCGGTGCGCCGCGCCCACGGCGATCACCACGCTCGGCTCGCCGATCGCACACGGGCCGGTGCGGTGAACCATCGCCACGCTCACCCCCGGCCAGCGGGCCCGCGTGTCGGCGGCGATCGACGCCATCTCCTTGAGCGCCAAGGGGACGAAGGCCTCGTAGAACAGCGAGACCACCTGCTTGCCGTCGTGGTGATCGCGGGCCACGCCCTCGAATACCAGCACGGCTCCGTGACGACGGTCGCGCACGGCGTCGGCCACCGTGTTCTTGTCGATCTCGTGGTCGATGACGGCGATCATCCGCCCCCCACTGGCGGGAGGAAAACGAGCTCGTCACCGTGGGCCAGCGGCGTGGCACCCGGCACTCGCTCGAGGTTCACTGCGAAGGCCACGGGCAACGCTGCCGGCAGGCCGAGCGACATGTAGGCCCCGAGCGCGGTGGTGCCCTCGGGCAGCTCGACCGTTTCCTCGTCGCGGTGTTTGATGTCTCGCAGGGTCGCGAAGTAGCGGATGACCACGCGCATGTCTGGCCGTTAACGTGAACGGCATGTGGCTCGCGCTGTTGATCGCCTGTGAAACGGAGGACGCGCCGGTCGTGAGCGGCGTGACGAAGGAGCGCACGCCACTGACCGCCGAGGACATCGCCGTGAAGCGGCAGGCGGAAGAAACCCGGGCGTCGCCGCGCAACCTGGAAGTGAACTACGAGAAGCCCAAGGGCGTGTACATCGACGTTCATTTCCTCGGCGGCCGCACCGTCGACAACGTTTCGCACGTGATTGTCGACCAGCTGGGTGCCCTGCGGGAAGACCGCGACTTGCTCGAGGGCAAGCACGAGATCGTCTACGAGCGCGGCACGCTCACGACCATCGACAACACCATCCTCATCATCGACGTGCCGCTCCCCGAGCCTCTGCGCCGCGCCGAGGCCCTCGCGTCGACGGGATTCAACCCGCTGGTCGACAAGTATCTGAGCTTCACCGGCGAGTTCCGGGTGACGCAGTTCATGGACTTCCGGCGAATCGTGCTCAAGCGGGCCGAGCCCAACGGCGAGCTGGTGAACCGCGTGGTGGGCTACAAGCGCCAGATTGGGGCGGCCGGCCGCGCGCTGGAGGATTGACCGATGTGGGCGAAGCGCGTACGCTTTCGTTGCGCGCGTGAGGTGGTCTCGATGCTGGCTTGGGCGGCCCTGCTTGGCGGCTGCGACGGCCTCGACTACGGGTTTCAAGACCCGGATGAGACGGCTCCGCCCGAGGTCTGGGTTGAGGAAACCCTCGTTCAAGCAAGCGCTCCGCCGGTCGACGTGCTGTTTGTCATCGACGGCACCGGGAGCATGGCCGAGGAGCAAGAGGCGCTCGCGGGGGCGGCCGCCGACTTCGTCGACGCGCTCGTCGCCAGCGGCCTGGAGTGGCAGGTGGGCGCCACCAGCACCGACCCGGTCGACGCGGGCAGCCTTCAGGGGCGGCCGTGGATCCTCACCGGTGTGCATGCCACCCCCGGCGACGCGCTGGCCACCGCTCTCGCCGTGGGCACGAGTCACGCGCCGCCCAGCGCCGGGCTCGACAGCGCCGCCCTCGCCCTAGCCGATGCGGACGGGCAGAACGTGGGCTTCCGCCGCGAGGGGGCCGCGCTCCACGTGGTTTTCGTGTCCGACGGCGACGACGAGTCGGGCACGGTGCTCGGTGCCGACCCTGCCGTGGGCTTCGTGTCGCGACTGGAGGACGAGGCGGCCGCCAGTGGGCAGCCCGCGCGCGCCAGCGCGGTGGTCGGCGATGCGCCGAGCGGTTGCGACGGCGGCACCGGCGAGGCGCAGGCGGGCACGCGCTACATCGCGGTCGCCGAGGCCACCGGCGGCAGCGTCGCGAGCATCTGTGCACTGGATTTCTCGGCGGTGGCGGAGGCCCTCGGCACCCTCGCCGTCAACTGGCCCACGCGCTTCGCGCTCCAGGCCGCGCCGGTCGAGGGCAGCGTGACGGTCGCCATCGACGGCGAGCGGGTGACGGCCTTCACCGTCGACAAGGAAGGCCCTGCCCTCGTCTTCGACAGCGCGCCCGCGCCCGAGGCAGTGATCGAGGTGCGCTACGAGCTCGCGGGGGGCGGATGATCGGACTCGTCGCCAGCGCCTGGGCGTCCACCGTCGTGGTTGCCTACGATCTCGAGCAAGACGACGGCGGCTTCGTGGCCACCGGCGATCTCGGGCAATGGAAGTGGGGGGAGGTCCTGGCTGGCCCGGGCAGCGGCTACGACGGCGCCAACGCCTGGGCGATCGGGCTCGGCGGCACCTACCTCAACGACGCGACCGAGTACCTGGAGATCCCGATCCCCGACCTCTCGGCAGTGGCGGCGCCCACGCTGCGCTTCATGCACTGGCATGCTTTCGGCACTGGCGACACGGGGCACGTGCAGGTCGACGCCGGCTTCGGCTGGACGGAGGTGGCCCCGGTGTATGGCTACCCGGCGCACGACGGCTACTCGGGCAACTCCGGTGGCTGGCTGCCCACCTCGTTGAGCCTCGACGGTCTCGGTCCCACCCCCCGGGTGCGGCTCGTCTTTTCCGCCGATATCTCCGGCGTGGGCGCGGGCTGGTTCATCGACCAGGTGAGCCTCTGGGACGGCGACGTGACCGCCCCAAACATCGCGAGCGTAGCTGCGCTCGACGACACCGAGAACGTGGAGGGGCCCTACCGGGTGAGCGCCGACGTGACCGACGACAGCGGCGTGGGCGAGGTGGCGCTCGCCTGGACGGCGGGCGGCGACGAGGGCGTGGAGCCGATGAGCGACCAGGGCGACGGCACGTTTGCGGCCAGCATCCCGGGACAGGTGCCCGACACCGTGGTGGCCTACTGGGTGGTGGCCACCGACGGCGCCAACGAGTCGCGGTACCCGGCCGCGGGGAGCCTCGACTTCCGCGTGTACCTGGCGGCGCCCTCGGGGCTCACCGGACCGGAGGGTCGCGTGGTGGGCAACACGGCGATGCTGAGCTGGACGGCGCCCGCGTCGATGCACCCGGTGCTCGGCTACGAGGTGGAGCGCCAGGGGGAGCCCGTGGCCTCCGTGGCCGGTACGAGCGCCACCGTGGATCTCCTTGGCGGTGGCGACGTGTTCGCGGTGCGCGCGCTCTACGCGGCGGGTCTCGGCGACGCGTCGGAGCCCCTGGCCATCGACGCCGTGCTGCCTGCGGTGGCCAGCCTGTCGCCCGGCGAGGCCTACGCGGGCGACACCCTGCGCGTGGAGCTGACCGGCGAGTACCTCTTGCTGGTCGATGGGGAGGTGGACCTGGAGCTGGGCGCCGACGTGGGGGTGAGCGCGGTGGAGGTGCGCAACGTGGACCGCCTCGTGGCCGACATCGCCGTCGGGAGCGACGCGGCGCTCGGAGTCCGCGACGTGACGCTGACGAGCGAGGCGGGCGTGGTGGTGTTCGAGGGGGGCTTCACGGTGCTCTCGGCGGATGATCGTCCCCGGCTGGTGGCGGTGGAGCCCGCCCGGGTGACGCAGGGTGAGACAGGCGAGATGACCATCACTGTGGCCGGCGCCGTGGGCGAAACGGTGACCGTCGATCTCGGCGAGGGTCTGGTGGTCGAGTCCGCCGCCCGCGATGGCGACAGCATCCTCGTGGCCTTTGCCGTGGCGCCCGGCGCGGCGCTCGGCGAGCGACAGATTGTCGTGGACGACGGCACGCGCGTGTACAGCGAGCTCAGTCTGGAAGTCGACGACTGGTCGCCGCCGGTGCAGAGGCAGTGCGGGGTGGAGGGGCCGGTGTCGGCGTGGGGTGGGGTGGTGGCCTGGGTGATCGTGAGGGGGCGGCGGCGGGTGGGGTGAGGGGGAATCGTCAGTGTGAGCGTGAGCGTGAGCGGGAGGGGGATCCGTCAGCGTGAGCGTGAGCGTGGGTCGTGAGTGGTCGCGCCGGCGGTCAGCCTCGCAGGCGGGCGACGGCCCGGCGGAGATGGTCGGTCGTCGGTTGCGCCCCGCTGTGTATGAGGACGAGCAAGACGTCGTCGTGCCACGCGGCCATCTCCATCGCTGTTCCGCCCTCGCTGCACCGCGCGTTCGCGTCCGCCCCCCGGGACAGAAGCAACTCGGCGATGTCCGCCCGACCGTGGCGGGCAGCCGGGAACAGCGGAGTCTCTGATCCCCCGATGCCACCGAGCTCGTTGGGGTCGCCTCCGCCGGAGAGCACCGTATCGAGGATGGCCCGGTCACCGCGCAGCACCGCGTGGTGTACCTGGCCACGCGCGGAATGGCCGGTGGCGAGCAGGTGCCGAAGCTGAGGGTGGTCACCCCAGTCGATGGCGTCCCCAACGTTGGTGGGCACCCCCGCGTCGAGCCTGCATTCGCCGAGGCGGCCCCAGAACGCCGTGAAGGAGTCGGCGATCACATGCAGATTCTCGGCGTTGTGGGGACTCCGCTCGTGGTCGACGAAGTATACGAAGCCTCGCGTCGGGCCCAGGAGCGACATCGCGAAGTGGTTCCCAAAGGGGTCGTCCCCGATGGCGACGCATGCCGACGGGAGAGCGTCCGCGAGCCGCGCTCGGGCTTGGGCAAGGTGCAGTTCATGAGGCCCGTGGTGCAGGCCAAACAGGTGAGCGAGTGCCGTCGTCCCGGGCACGTCCTTGAATTCGGGCGAATCCAGACACTCAGCCCCGTTCCACTCGCGAACGAAGTCCTGAAAGTCACCCGGAAGCGGAGCGGGGAGCTGGGCCTCGAACGCGGCGAGCGCCCCCTCTGGAATCGGTCCGAATGGTTGTTTTCGAAGTAGGGCCATCGGTGCGTGACGAGAGTATCGCGCTCCACGAGTTCGGCGTCTCGGCACGGGACGTCGGTGCCGAACCGTCGTGAGCGGCCACTGCTTGAATGCGCAACGTCGTGAGCGGTCACTGTTCGAGTGCACAGCCATCGGCTTGGAGGCGTCTGGCGCGCGGGGTGGTGAACGAGTGAAGCTCGACAATCCAGGGGCTCCGTCGGCTGGAGGCGGGAGCCCACTGCCGCACCGCTGCTCGTGTGTGCGCTCAAACTGCCGCCGCTCGCGACGGTGAGCGTTCAGGTGCTCACAGCTTACGACGGCCCGTCGCGTGAGTGCGGGCTGGGTTGCCTCCCCCGCGCGACGACGAGGTCCCCTGAGCCGACGCTCCGCGGGGGCTCGCGGGTGCGTCGGTTGGCGTGCTCGCGGGGGAGCCGGAGTTCGCGGCGGGAGAGGGACTCCCGCACGACGTGGTCCGCGCAAGCCAGCTTGCGCTGGAAAGCGGCACGTGCGGGTGCGGACGACGGTCCGACGGATGGTGCGTGGCGTCGACCTCTTGGCCCGGCGCTCAGACATCGGGGGGGTGGCGGCCGATGACGCCCATCCGACCTCGGGCGCGCCGTGCGCTGTCCTCGGCGCACCCCGGGTCGCCGGAGCCGAACGCAGCCGGGGGGCGGAGCCGGGCGAGAGATCAACTTCGAGGGGCGCTATGGGCGCTTGCCGGGGTCGGTTGTTAGTCGGCGTGGGGGCCCCCCGGTGGCTCGGTCGAAGAGGGTGTGGATCTTCTGGTTGCCCCCGGAGCGGAAGATGCGTATCCTTGAAGTAAGGAGTCCTTGCCCATGCTCGCCAAGCTCACCTCGAAGAACCAGCTCACGCTGCCGGTCGAACTGGTGCGTGGCCTCCCCCCCGCCGAGTACTTCGACGCGACCCTGGAGGCGGGCGCGATCGTGCTGCGCCCCGTGCAGATGATCCCCGTTGTTGATCTGGAGCGAGTTCGTGACGCGGTAGCGGCAGCCGGGGCCAGCGAGGCCGACGTCGCGGGCGCGGTCCGGTGGGCGCGGCGACGGAAGCGGTGATGCGCGGGGTTGTCGACACGAATGTCATCGTGAGTGCGCTGCTGTTCAGAGGGACGACGAGCCGCCTGCATGCTCACTGGCGGGGGAATCGCCGGGTGCTGGTCGTGACCGACGAGACCGTCGCGGAGCTCGCGCGCGTGCTGGCGTTCCCGAAGTTCAAACTGGCGCCCGCGGTGGTGGAGTCGCTGGTCGCGTCCGAGGTGCTGCCGTTCACGGAGCGGATCGCGCCGACAAGAACGCCGCCGGCCTGCCGCGACCCTGACGACGACGAGTTCCTCTGGTGCGCGCGCGAGGCAGGCGCGGATGCCCTCATCACCGGTGACCCCGACCTTCTTGCGTTGCGCCCATCCTGGTCCGGAGTGCCCATCCTGACCGTGGTGGAGGCACTGGTGAAGCTGGACGCCGCTGAGCCTCGGCCTTGAATGCTGGCGGGGCTCCCGAACGCCCAGTGTTGCGACTCGTTGCCCCCATGTCGGCTAACGCACTTCCGACGCCGGACGCGCCGTGCGCGGAGCGCATGGCGTGTCGCCCATGGCGCCGTGTGCGAGCCCGGCGAGCCCGGCAATCGCCACCGGCCAGGGCGCGCAGCGACCGCCAGCCGGTGTCGATTTCCGGGCGAGAGAGGAG
>SXON01000082.1 GCA_005778355.1 Pseudomonadota bacterium
GCGCTCTGGATCTCGCCGAGGAGCGAGAGGATCTCGTCGCAGGTCAGATTGTTGAGCACCGCCGTTTCGGCCTGGCACTCGGTGTCGGACTTGTCGGCGCTCGACAGGTCGTCGTTGCAGGAGTCGACCATGTCCTGTTTCGACGCGCCCTCCCAGTCGTCGCGGCCCTCGGCGGCGTAGGCGGAGAGGTCTTCCTCGCTGTACTCGCCACAATCGGGGTTGTTCGCGCACTCTTCCGCCGCGCACTCGTCGGTCTTGTCGACCACCTGCGCGCAGTACTCGTCGCAAGTGTAGGCGCCGTAGGTTTCCGGGTTGAACAACTTGTCGATCTCGGCGCAGCCGAGGAGGGAGAGGACGACGAGCATGGGTGGACTCCGATTCAGAAGGCGTGGTCGAAAGAAACGTACACCTGTGGTCCGCTGGACGGTACGGCCTGGCGCCACAAAGGGATCGCGCCCACCGCCCCGACGAGCGTGGGCCGAGCGCCGAACACGTCGGCCACCACGTAGAGTCCCAGCGTGGCGCCGAGCGCCGAGGTGACGTCCTCCTCGCGCGCCCGCGTGGCCCCCGCCTCCAGCCCCGGCACGAGCTGGAGCTGCGACAGCCAAGCCAGCCCCAGCGGCACGGAGGCGTCGCGCAGCGGCGCCCAACGGTACTCCAGCGAGGCGAGCGCCCGCTCGTTGCCGAGACCCTCGCCGTCGCCGAGGCTGCGGAGCGCGTCGGCGCCGCCGAGCGACAAGAGACGATGGGGCACGTCGCTCGACGACCAGCCGCCCTTGAGGCGCCCGGCGAGCACGTGCCGGGGATGTAGGGGAAGGAGGCCCACCGCCGTGGCGCTCGCGCTCGCCCAGGTGTCATCGCCGTCGAGCACGGTACCCCCGCCAATGGCGAAGGCGAGACGCTGTCCCTCGGTGGCGTAGATGTCGGTCACCCGCGTGTCCCAGGCGTAGACGACGCCGCCTTCCATGGCCACCTGCCCGGTCGCGACGTCCTGGTAGCTCGGGTCGAAGAGGGTGGGCCCAGCGAGCAAGTAGATGCGGTGTTGCCGCGCACGCCGGTTGACCAGGGGGCCGAAGTGATGGAGGTAGCCAAGGCTCCCGGAGACCAGATCGCGCGCGTCGTGGGACAGGCCCGCCACGAAGAGGTTGCGGGAGTCGTCTTGTCGGCGGAAGACGAGGTTGCCCCACGCCTCGAAGCTCTCCTGCGAGGGGGAGATGTCGTCGATCCAGCCGGTGGCCACGAGCGACCAGCGTGCCGGCCAGCGGTTGTTGCCCCGGTTGGCGTCGAGCACGTGTCCCTCGGGGTCGACCGCGAGCGCACGAGCCTCGGCGCCGACCGGGTGCTTGTCGCCTGGCTCCATCGGGCTCCAGGTGGCGTCGTCCTCGTGTTCCATCACCACGATCTCGGTGGCGGAGCCCCCTCGGCGCTCTACCTGCGCGGCGGGGCCCGCTCTCACCACGGCGTAGTCCTGGTCGGGATCCTCGGGCAGCCGCCACGCCGCCACCACCCGAGCGAGCTCCCCCACACGCTCGCCGGCCTCCACGATGCCAATGCCCTCGCGCCGGGCGAGCATCACCAGGTCGGCAGCCCCGGGGCGGTCAGGGGCGGCGTCGTCGAGTTGGAGCGCGGCGGCGCGCGGGTCCCGACGCCCAAACAAGTATGGATCGGTCGCGACAGGGTAGGCCTTGTCGAACACGTCCTCGTAGAAGGGCAGCGTGCCGTCGGTGAGGATGGCGTCGATGATCGGGTTCCACGCGGCCCAGCCCAGTGACTTCTTCACGCTCGGGGTCGGTGCGCCCTGGGCCATCGCGGTGGCGGCGAACTCGCGATCCCAGGTGCCCGTGAACGGCGCAGTGGCCGAGTAGATCGCGCGACGCACCGCCGCCCAGTGGAAACGATGCAGGCCGGGTGAGAGACGAAACGCGCGATCAGACAGGTACACGACCCCGGGTCCGGCGGTTGCCAGGCGCTGGCGATGCGGCGTGCTGACGATCACCACGTCCAGCGGCGCGTCGAAGGGCCTACGTTCCCCGATGATCCGGCCAATCTCCCGTTCCACCACAGGGCGCTGCGCGGGCCGCCCGAGCGCAGAGGCGCGCCCGGCGCTGCCCACGGCGATGCGCGCCGGGAGCGTGTCCGGTCCGGGGAGTGCGGCGATCGCCACGCGGTCGGCCTCGCCCCGCCAGCGGAGCTGGTCAGTGGCCACCGCCCCGTTGGCCACCCCCAGCGCGCCGGCTGGGAGGGTGAGCTCGACGTCCCAGCGCGCGGCCGGGGCGCCCTCCACGACGGGGTACCAGGCGCCGTTGGCCCAGAGACCTTCTCCGGGCTTCGCGCCGATGTCGCCGTTTCGCCGCGGCACGTGGCTCTCAAAGGTACAGCGAAGTCCGTCGCAGTTCCAGGTGACCTTTCCGCCATCGACAGGACCCGGAAAAACCCGTCCTCGTTGCAGATCGCCCTCCGGCACGGGGATTCGCGACAAGAGATCGACGTAGGTCACCGCGGCGTCGCTCTCGATGCTGCCGCGGATGGTCTGGAAGTCCGCCGCCACCTCGGCCCGCACGCGCAGATCGAGGGCGTGCGCCAATGACGCGATGATCACTGTGAGGCGAGGATCAGTAGGTGAACCCGATGGCCGTGTTCACGGTGGGCGCGCCGCCCGAGGCGTAGCTGCCCGACACACCGAGGGTGAAGTCGCCGCTCTCGAGCTCGATGCCACCGCCGAAGGCGAAGGGCGCGTAGGCGGCATCGAAGAAGTCGGCCGACTCGGTGTCGGTGAACCCGGTGACCTCGGTGACGCGACCGTCGAGGCCCGACTCGCTCAGGTCGGCGCGGGGGGCGGCGTGAATGCGGTTGACGCCGAGGGAAACGAAAGGCGAGAAACGCGACACGTTGATGCCGGCCACGGGGCCGAAGGGCAGCGTGTAGCCGATGTTGGCGCCGAAGTCCAGGACGCCCATCTCGAGCTCGTCGTTGCCGACGTAGCCGGCGTAGCCCAACTGCACGCTCAGGTCGGGCAGGTAACGGTAGCCCTCGATGATGCCCCAACGCCCATACGCGCCCACGGTTCCCGTTTCGGTGAGGCCGAGCCAGCCGAAATTCGCGCCCACTTCCAGCGACGCGGGCAGGCCCTTGCGGATCTGCACCTGCGGCACGAAGAGCACCACCATGGGCTCCTCGTCGGGGTCCATCAGGTCCCAGCCGGCGGGGTTGATGCCATCGACGCTGCCGGTCCTGATGAAGGCAAGGGTGTTGCCCACGCCCACGTGGAACCCGGACACGCCGAGGGTGCGCGCGGGCGCCATCGGCTTGTTGGCCAGCGTGCTGCCGAGCTCGAGGACGACCTGCTCGTAGCCCTGGGCCACGTAGTCGTCGCCCTGGAGCGACTCGGTGCTGGCGCCGGCGTAGTCGTCCATCGCGAGGATGGAGATCCGCTCGGGAAAGGCGGCCAGGGCCGGGGCGGGAAGGGCGAGTGCCAGGACGAGGGCGGCGCGCATCGGCGCAAAGCTACCCGATGGCGGGCGGTCGCGTCGAGGCCACGAGGCCTCGCGTGGCTTCGGTCGCGACGATTTCCGTGGGATCGAGCGCCGCCGCGAGCGCATCCCACGCGAGGCGTGGGTTCATCATGTCGTTACAAAGAAGAATATCCACGAGGGCCAGGCGGTGCTCTGGCCAGGTGCTCAACACCACGTGCGACTCTGCCAGGATCGCGACAACGGTCACCCCGTGAGGCACGTAGCGGGCGCGTGCGCGTTCCACGATGGTGGCGCCCACCGCGAGCGCGGCGGCATCGACCGCGCGGGCGAGGGCGTCGGCGTCGTCGAGGGGCCCGGAGCAGCCCCGAGCGTCGACCAGCAACTGGCGGATATGCATCGGCCGCGCCTCTACCACACCCCGGGCAAGAGCCTCCACCGCACCTCGCGCATGTAGGCCGCGTAGCCCTCGTCCTCCCCGAGGATGCGCTCCTCCGCGAGGATGCGCGGAAGCTGCAGGGTCCACGCCAGCGCGTAGATCACGAGGTTCGAGGGCGATGGTCGCATCATCAAGATCGCGAGGTGGGTGAAGAGGTAGCCGCAGTAGATCGGGTGACGCACGAAGCGGTAGGGACCGCCGGTCACGACGCCACGGACGGCCGCCACGAGGCCGAAGCGCGTGCCGAGCCACAACTTCGCGAGCACCTGCGTGACGACGCCAAACAGCAGGATCACCGCGGCCACCGCGATGGGCGCGTGTGTTTCTCCGGTGCCGCCGGTCGCCAGCATGGGGAGCGCGGTGGCGCCGAGCGCCAGCGCCCAGTCTCGCGGTTGCAGCGAGATGCGCTGCGCCGGCTTGCGGAAGAGCGTGAAGACGAAGATCAGCCCCTCCGCCACGAGCTGGATCCACCCCGTCGCCAGCTGGTGCTCGGCGAGGATGCGGACCACCAGCCAGCCGTAGAAGACGAGGACGACGACGCGCTCGATGGCGTCGGCGTGGCGGGAGAGGAAGGCCGTCACCCGGCGACCGTAGCACGGGTCTTCCAGATGTAGCCGTCGAGCACGTAGTGCGTGAGCTGCGGCACGGCCAGGATCGCGCTTGCCAGCGGCACCCAGCC
>SXON01000083.1 GCA_005778355.1 Pseudomonadota bacterium
GCTCGCGGCCTTGTCGGCCGCGTTCCTACGAGTCTCGGAACCGCGCGCCTCCGCGGCGAAGCCGGTTGCGCGTCTCAGACGTGCTGGATCACCTTGCGCGGCTTCGCCCCATCTGCGGGTCCAACGATCCCGTTCTTCTCGAGGTGCTCCATCAGTAGACAGGCGCGGTTGTAGCCGAGCTTGAGGTGCCGCTGGATCATCGAGGTAGAAATCTGGCCCTTCTCGAGAGCTAGCTCGAGGATCTCGTCGTAGTAGCGCCCCATCTCCTCATCGAGCTCGTCCATCGCGTCGTCGATCACGTCGTCGAGGTCTTCCATGCGGATCGCGGGCGCGTAGTTGGGCTTGCCCTGGGCGCGACAGAAGTCGGCGATCCGGGCCACCTCGTTGTCGGACACGAAGGCGCCGTGGATGCGGACAGCGGCACCACTCCCGGGGGGTACGAAGAGCTGGTCGCCCTTGCCGAGGAGCGTCTCTGCCCCGAGCATATCGAGGATGATCTTGCTCTCCAGCCCGCGGGGGACGGCGTAGGCGAGACGCGTGGGCAGGTTCGCCTTGATGAGGCCGGTCAAGACGTCGCGGCGCGGGCTCTGTGTCGCGACGATGATGTGGATGCCACTCGCGCGTGCTTTCTGGGCGAGGCGAGCGATCGACGTCTCCACTTCCTTGCTGGCGGTCATCATGAGGTCCGCCAGCTCGTCGATGACCACCACGATGAAGGGCAGCTTCTTGGGCGCGGGGATCAGCTGCCCAGCCGGCCAGTCGGGGAAGTAGGTCTTGGCCTTCTCCGGCGTCCACTCCCGGGACTCGTCCTCGACCTTCTGGTTGAAGCTGTCGATGTTCCGCACCTTCCAGTCCGAGAGCATGCGGTAGCGGCGGTCCATCTCCTCGCATGTCCAGTCAAGCACCCGGGCCGCCAGGGAGGGCTCGGTGACGACGGGATGCAAGAGGTGCGGGATGTCCTTGTACAGTTCAAACTCGAGCTTCTTCGGGTCGATCAGGATCAGGCGCAGCTCGTCGGGGGCTCGGGTCATCAACAGGGACAGGAGCATCGAGTTGACGCCGACGCTCTTGCCGGAACCCGTGGTGCCGCCGATCATCAAGTGCGGGGCGCGCGCGAGGTCGGCCACGTAGGGGCGGCCCTCGGTGTCCTTGCCGAGCATGATCGGCAAGGCGTGCCGGGTGTCGCGGAACTCCGGAGAGGCAAAGACGTCGCGCGCCCAGACGATCTGGCGCTTCTCGTTGGGAACCTCGAAACCCACGACCCCTCGGCCGGGGATGGGTGCGAGGATGCGGACGCTCTGGGCGCGGAGCGCCATCACGATGTCATCCTGGAGCGACGAGATGGCGCTGAGCTTGATCCCGGGCGCGGGCTCGTACTCGAACATGGTGATGACCGGGCCCGGGCGGATCGCCGTCACCTTTCCTTCGATGCGATGGTCGCGGAGTTTCAGCACGATGCGGTTGGCCAACTCGTGCAGCTTCGACTCGTCGACGCTCCCGATGGTGGGTGGTGGCTCGTCGAGCAAAGACAGCGTGGGCAGCTGAAAAGGTGAGCTCGTTTCGCGGACAGCGCCGCCGTCGTCGTGCACGCCGCCGCTGGCCAGCTCGCCGGGGACGACCGCAACCTTCTTGCCCTTCTTCGCGACCGGGGTGGGCGGCAGTTCGGGTGGAACGATGCAACGCTGCGACTCCGTGGGCGGCGCAGAAGACGCGGCGGGCACGGAGGGGATGGCGGCGTGCGGCGCGGCCTCCGGCGACGTCGCAACACCGAAGGCATTCGATGGCGGATCGTCCAGCCCCGAGCGTCTGAGGCCGGGTGCAGAGAAATCCTCGATACTGTCGAGGTCGTCGGCGGATTCATCGATGTCGTCGATGTCTTCGATGGGGTCGCACACGGCGGCGGGCGGTGCGGCATGGCGGGGGAGGGGAACGTCGTACGCGCTCGGCGCGGGGACCGGGGGCGCCGTCGTCACGCGCGTGGGCGGGCGGGGCGCCGGCCGGGCGAACGAAGGGCGGTCGCCCAAGCGCTCGTCCTCCCACGCCGCCTCCACCAGGGTGCGCCCCGACACCTCGGTGGGTCGCTCGGGCGGAGGGGCGTCTAGGCTCACGCGGGGTGCGGGTGCCGGTCGGGCTGACCACACGGAGGCATGAATCGAAGGCAGGTCCTCCACCCGCGGCTCGACCTCTGGCTCGACCGGTCGTCGCCCGGCCCGCGAGGTACCTGGGAGCCGCTCCGCTGCGGGGCTCGCCGAGACGGGTAGCGACGGCGGTGAGGTGAACACCGGCAGACCCGGCGTTGGAGCGGTTCCGATCGCCAGCTCCTCCCCGGCGTTGTCGTCGTCGACGTAGTCGTCGTCCTCGTCGTCGTCGCGACGAAGGCGCGCGCGGAGGGCTTCCCCGGCCCGAGACCCCGCTGCGAGCGCGCCGCGGCCCGCCGCGCCCGCGGCGACACCGAGCAGACGGCCGGCCCGCGGAACGCCCGCCTGGACACGGTCCACCGTTCCGGCCGCGATGGGCTGCCAGTTGATGCCGAAGAGAACCGTGGTGGTGAGCACCAGTCCAGTGCCGACGGCCAGCGCGGCACCCGCGGGTCCGACGTTCTCGCGCAAGAGGTCGGCTGTCAGGATGCCCAGTAGGCCGCCCGGCGGAAACGCGCGGGTGGCATCGTGGCCGAGGGCGAGGTCGAAGCCCGCGCTCAACATCCAGGTGGCCAGGCCCCCGAGCACGACGTTCCACGCTGAGCCGGCCAGGCGACCCGCAAGGCGCAGGATCAACCAAGCTGCCACCACCAGGACCGACCACGCTCCCCAGCCCAGGCCCTGGTACAACAAGTCGGCGAGGTAGGCCCCCAGGGGGCCACCGAGGTTGGCCACGGGACCGCTTCCCGACACGCTGAGCGAGGGGTCGGCTGGGGACCACGTGGCAAGCGCCACCATGGTGAACCCGCAGCTCGCGAGCGCCCCGATGAGCATACCCTGGGCCATGTGGGGGCTGGAAGGCGCCGCGGCAGCCTCCCTGCGCCGCTTGGCGCTGCCCTTGCCTCGCGGCGCGCTCTCACGAGGCGCGAGCTCTCGTGAGCTTGCGACATCGCCGTCGCGCGGTTTGCGACGAGTCATCGCGCTCGGCGCGGCGACATCGTCAGCCGCCGGCACGATCATGCCGGGGGAGGCGACCGGTCGCGAACCAGTGGCGGTGGTCTCCGCGGTCTCGGGGCGAACTCGGGCCAAGGCAACACCTCGTCCCGTGAATCCTACCGCTTTCCTCTTGACGCGTCACCCCCTCACTCCAGGTGCCGCCTGAGACTACTGCCTCAGATGGGGGACTCGGGCACGTACACGTGGTCGCCCGGGCGGAGTGAAACGTCCGCCTCCTGCCCCTTCAGAATGCGCTTGAGGTTGACCGGAATCTGTTTTTCGTCGCGGATCAACGTAACTTTCGTGGTGAGCGCAGTCTGCGCGGCGCCCCCGGCGGCGGCGACGGCTTGCGTGACAGTCATGCCCTCGCGAAACACGACCGTGCCGGGCTTCTGCACCTGCCCGTCGACGAAGATTTGCAGGGCAGGGGGCACCTCGAGGTGGTCGCCCGGCAACAGATCGACGTCGGCCGCACGGTCGCCGCGGCCGATACCCTCGAGATCAACCGGAATCACCTCGCGACCCGTGGCGCCGTCGCGAAACACCTTGGCGGAGGGTGTGCTGGGGTCGATGAGACCACCGGCTCGTACAAGCACCTCGCTCACCCGCAGCTTCTCGGCGGTGAAGGGGTACTCTCCCTGCTTCGTGACGCCGCCGGTGATGCTGACGAGCTTCGAGCCTAGCTGGCTCACGGTGAGGATCACCTGCGGGTTCTTCAAGTACCCGTCGCGCAGCTTGGCCGTGAGTTGCTCGGTTGCGCCGTCGAGCGTGTAGCCGCCGATGACCACCCGGCCCGCGTATGGCACTTGCACCGCGCCGTCGGCCTCGATCGGGCGCTCACCCGAGAGTTCGAGTTCCCCAACGACCTCGAGGCGCACGGTGTCGCCGGCGCCGAGGATGTAGCTTCGGTCCACCGCGATGGGCCCCCCAACGTCATCCGCTCGGGCGAGGCCCGTGAGGCAAAGGAAGAAGGCGAGGAAGGCGTTCAGCATCGTTGGGCGCGGCAGCTACAGGCAGTACTGTAGCACCCACCCTATGGATCGAAGTCCCGATCGTGTCAAGGGCAGCCGACGCGATTCAGGCGACGACGATCAGTAAGTGAACGTGAGGTTCGCGGTGGCCGACACGTCGTCGTACTGCGTGCTGTAGAACTGGTTGTCATTGCAGTTCTTCTCGAGGCACGCGCGCCGCGCCCAAGCCACGCCGCCGGCGGTCGTGAGATAGGAAGTGATCTTGTAGGAAACGTTGCCCTTCAAACCAATGTTCTGGTCGCCTCGGGCTACTTCGCCATGGTACTGGTCGATGCGGTAGTTCACCTCGGCCCCGAGCCCGAGCCGATTCTGGATCGAGCCCTCGTACTTGAGGAAGAGGTAGTGGTAGGCCACGTAGTTGGTGAAAACCGCGTCCTGGAAGTCCTTGCGGTAGCCACCGGTGAGGGTCTGGCCGCGGATGGGCGCGTAGGACACCTGGGCATTGAACAGGAGCCCGTCGATCGCGGACGAGTCCGTGGCGAAGGTTTCCTCGCCGGTGGTGTTGAGCTCCGCGGAAGAACCCTCCACGCCCGCAGCGTCGTCGATCACGGACTGCTCGTCGTAGTACATCGCACCGAAGCCGACGCTGCCTGCGGCGGCAAGTTTCGGCGTGAACTGGCCGTTGACGCCCGCCGTGAAACGCCAAGCATCGGCGTCGGGCTTGCCGACGTAGGCGCCAATCGCCGAGGACTCAAGATCGGGGCCGATGGCCTCGATGAAGTTCTTGTCCCACCGCATGAAGGTGTAGGAAAAGCTGGAAATCAGAGAGGTCTTCGGTAGGAACTTCCAGCTGGCGTTGACCAGAGGGCCGTACTGCAGGCGGTTGTTGAAGGCCGCGTCAGTCTCGTCGGCGATCAACTCCTCGGGCACTTCGTAGATGTCGACGCCCAGCAGGCCGAGCGCCTCTAGGTTGAGCGCAGTGCCCGGACGAATCACCGCGCCTCCGGTGAGGTCGTTCCCCGTACGAACCACGCTCGCGTTGGCGATACCGTCCTTGGTGGGAAGTTCAGCCGGGGTGCTGCTCACCTCGAACTTGTCGTCCAGTCGCACGCCCACGACCGAGCGCGGGAGGAAGTTCGCGGCGAGCTGCGCGTCGAAGTCGCTGAACCGGTCGAGATTCTGGACGTTGAAGGCATCGTCGGCATTGACGTCGAAGAACTTCTTCACGCCGTAGCCGAACTCGAATCCCACCTTGGCGTTTTTTCCGTCGAGGTCGAGCTTCATCCGGGGCTTGAGAACCCAGGCCAGCGCGGGAACCTCGGGGGCAGAAGAACCGCCGTCGGCCAGGTACACGTTGCTGTGGAACTCGAGGCCCGACATCACCGAGGGTGTGATGGTCGTGTCGCCGATACGAATGTGATCGCCCGGCTCCGCGAGTACCGTGGAGGGACAAAGCGCTGCGGCGGTGACGATGCTCGCAAGCGCGAACACGCCAAGACCCGGGGACTGCCTCGCAACTGCCATCCGCTTGAATACCTGCTTACGACGCGACGCCCCTTAACCGGGCTGTTGAACTTGCGCCGCCGATATCGACACCGGCGGCTGTGGATTTCGACCTGGAATTAGACCGGGGTGATCGGCGGGTCCAAGACGGGCTCGATCTCATCGGTGCCGTCGACCGTGTTGGCCGCGTCGTCCGAGGAGATCGACGAAGCTGTCTTTCCCTTGGTGCTGCCCGCGCCCTTCACACACTGCTGCGCCTCGACGATGAACTCGCGGGCGCGGGTGAGGAGCACGGCGAGTTGCCGGTATTCCTGGTCGGCGTGCGCGAGGTCGTTCGCGGCAAGGTGTTGCTCCATCGAGGTGCTGGTCTTCTTGGCGACCTCGGCAATCGTCGTGAGCTGGGGGAGCTTGTCCTCCAGGCACTGGATCTCTTCTTTGTCCGGCTCCTTCGCGTTGCGTGCCGTTTCGAGGAGCTTGGTCACCGTCGTGACGCCCGCGTCGATCTCCGAGACGGCCGCCGCAGCGAACTCTGACTTCTGCTTGGGGGTGGTGCTGGCCGACTGCTCAAGCTCGCCCACGACGCCGGGCGTGGCCGCCTCGGCGGGGGTGCCGGCGAAGAGGGTGATCGCGACGAGGAGTTGCATGCACGCTCCGGGCAAAGGAATACCATTACATCCTAGCCCGATTCGGCCGCAACCGCAGCCACTTTACGTGGGACCCTCTGGGCGTCGCCCGGCTACTGGCCCGAGACGACCCACGGGAACTCGTCGACCGTCGCAGTGAGACCGGCGTCGAAGCGGAAGGAGCGCACCGCCTTGACGATGCAATCGCCGAGACCGCTGTCGCCCGTGGTGTTCTTCACCACGTGGACGTCGCTGACCTTGCCCTGCTGGATCACCCAGCCCGCGGAGACGCGGCCGGAGAGGTCGGGGTTCTGCCGCAGTGAAACCTGCACACACGTCTCGATGCGTCCCTTGTTGGCGCGGACGACCTGCGCCACGCCGCCCGCGTCGCCTTCCTCGGCCGACACGTCGCCCTCACCCGACAGATCGACCTTGGGCTTCTTCACGGCCACTGTCGCACCGGTACCCGTGCCGGCCTCGCCGCCGGTGGCGTTGGTGATGCCCACCGCCGCGTCGCCCTTTCCGCCCTGTCCGCCGCTCTTGAGGCCGAGGTTGTCCGCGCTCGCGGCCTCGACCTTGCCCACCCCTTCCAGCGCGCTGTCGAGGCTGCCCTGCTGGGCCTGGGCGTCGCCGAGGATGTCGTTGGCCACCTGGTCGCTGTTGGCGGCCCCGGTGGTGCCGAGCATCTGCAAAAGGACTGACTTCTTCGCCACCGACTCAGCGGTGGGGGCGGGTTTGGCCTCCGGCTTCGGCGCGCCGTCGTCGTCTTTCTTGGCCTCGGTCTTAGCCTCGGGCTTCTTGGTTTCGGCCTTCGTCTGATCGGGGACGGTGTTGTCCTGGATGACGATCTTCTCAGGCTTCCGCTCCACCAGCAGGTCGAGTGCGTCGTCGACGTGGTCGAGCGCGTTTTCCTCGGGCACCGGAGTGAGAAACACCCACACCTGAAAGGCAACGGCGATCAGGTTGAAAACGCCGAGCAAACCAAGGAAGAGCGGATCGTCGTCGTTGAAAATCTTGGGGCGGAAGTCGGCCGCCGACACCGCGCGAACCGGTTCCGGCGGCGCGGGCACGAACTGGAAGAGCACCGTGACGGCGCCCACCGCCACCTTGCCGCGCACGTTCTCGCTCAGCGGCAGGTGCCACACCTCGCCGCGTTTCTGCATCTCTCCCTTTGCGCGGAGATCGGACAGGTCGCGAATGCCGTCCTTCCAGCTGATCTTGCCCTCGATCGACTCGGGAACGGCGAGGTTGTAGCTATTGCCGTTGGGCACAAACAGCGTGTGGGCGGCACCAAGGGCGGTGCCCGCGTAGACGAAGGTGTTTCGCGTGCCCTCACCGAACGTGACAGGATCTCCGCCGCGAATCAATCGCTCTTGGACGATCTTGCCTTCCTGCACCACGCCGATGCGGAGCACTTTGGGAAGGTTCTTGGTCGGGGCTTGGGACTGTTGCGCGGCTGCGGACATCGAGTTCCCTATCGTTCGAGCTTAGCGCTTCTGTGGACAGCGAGGCGTGAAGGAAGTTCAAAAAACCTAACCCGGGGGCGCTCCGGCCGGTACTACCGGGTTTTCCGCGCCACCCAGAACCACGAGCCGGTAGCGGGGAAAGCCCGCGCTGGCCGCCGTGGCGAGTAGGTCGCCGAGGGTCGACCACGGCACGGACTGGTCGCACTCAACCAGCAGTGGGGGGGATTCGCCGGTGGCCTGCCCACGGGCTGACTCGAGCGCGCTCAGGACTGCGACCACCTTTCGACCGTCCCGAGTCGCGTTGCCGAGGTCGCCGTTGACCATTTGCACCACCGCATGCCCGTTCACCTCCACGGCGTCGCGCTTCACCCGGAGCGTCGGGCCCTCCGCGACCTCCTGGGTTGCCATCGAGGTCGGGAGCTGGAATTCAGGATCGGGCTGCGCCTCGGGATCGAAGAAGACAAGAAGAAACACTAGGATGATGGTGAACATATCCATCATCGAGGTAATGGTGAGGCTGGTGGTGGCCTCCACGCGCCGCTTGTTCCGGCGCCTCATGGACGGCTTTCCCCCACCCCGGTGACGAGGACAGGCTGGGGGAAGAGCGACTCCTCCCGCGTGCCGGTCCGTCGCGAGCGCGTGACGTCCATGACGCCGACGATCACCGCGTAGGGGATGCCAGGATCGGGCGCGACGATCACCTGCTGCACCTGAGGGTGGAGCCCCTTGGCCACCACCATCGCGTCGCCGAGGGCGCGGTAGTCGTAGTGCTCGGGCGCGCAGGCCGCCGCGCAAGCGATCAGCTCCTCGCCGTCGCCGACGCCGCGCACCGAGAATCCGCTTGCCGTGATGCGTACGATCACACGCTCATTTTCCTGCGTGTCGAGTTTCTCGCGGCTGGGGGCGTCCGTGGCCTCGACGGGGGCGCGGTCGACGGGGTGCTCCGCGACCGTGACGAAGCGTACGGCGAGCAGAAGCATGGGGACTAGATGCACAACCAGCGAGAGTACCGGGATCAGGTCGAGCTCGGTGGTGGCCTCGACTCGGCGACGCTTCACGGGCTAACGCCCGGGGAAGGGGAGGACGGACGGGCCGCCTCCCGGGGCGCCCGCGGGCCCACCACCCTGCGGCTGAGCAGTGGAGTTGCGCACCGCGTTGAGGAGGTTGACGAGGCGCAAGCCGTAGTGGTCGATCTCGTCGAGGAGCAAGTTGGCTCGCGCGGCGATGACGCTGTGCACCACGAGGATGGGGATCGAGACGAGCAGGCCGAAGAAGGTGGTGTACATCGCGACGGCGATGCCGCTCGAGAGCGCCGTGCTCCGAGCCTCGGCGGTGGCCTCTCCCACTGCGTGGAAGGCGAGGATCAGGCCCTGGATGGTACCGAGAAGCCCGAGAAGCGTCGACACATTGGCGATCATCGGGAGGTACCCGAGCCGACGGTTGACCTCGGGGTACACCTCGAGGGAAGCCTCCTCGATAGCGTCGCGGATCTCCGGGTCGGGGCGATCGGCGCGCAGGAGCGCCGACTTGGCCACGCGCGGGAGAGCGGCCGCGGGCTCGGCGTTGCACAGGCGGATGGCGCCATCGACGTTGCCGTCGAGTACCTGGCGCTGCACCGCGGCCATGAACACCTGGCCGTGAACCGCCGCGCGCAGGAAGATGAAGAACGCGCGCTCCACGGCGATCGTGGCGCCCACCAGCGCACAAAGCGCGATGGGCCACATGAAGATGCCGCCTTTTTCGAAGCCCTCGAGCAGAAACTGCATCGGCGCCTAGAAGGGCTTCTTCTCGACGCTATCCACGACCTTCGGCAGGAACGACTCCTTCAGCTCCAGGTCGTAGCGGGGCGCGAGGTGCTGCTGCGTCATGACGATCGCGATCTCAGGCTTCTGGATCTTCACCCGGGTGATCTCGTCCACGAACTTGAGGCCGCGGGACTGGGCGAGCGCGGTAGAGGCCAGGAGCAAAAGGGTCGTCATTGACCACCTCCCCAAGGAGAATCGGAACCCCCGGGGGCGGGACTTGATTCCCCCGGGGCTGGAGACGGAGCGGGGGTCGGCTCGACCTCCGGTGCGGGTGCGGGCTCGGGCGCCGGCGCCAGCTCCGGGGCAGGTGCCGGCGTGGGTGCCACCTCCGGAGCGGGTTCCGGGGGCGGAGGCGCGGACTTGGCGGCCTCTTCCTCGGCCTGCTTGCGACGGGCGTCTTCTTCCTTCTTACGCTTTTTCTCGGCCTTTTCCTGATCCTTGCGGATCTGGGCGATCCAGGTGTCGGCCTCGGCGCTGTTCCCACCATAGCGGCGCCAGGCCTCGACCTCGTTTACGGCCGCGTCGTAAGCCTTCATGTAGTCGGAGTAGAGCACCGCCAGGTTCCGGTGCGGCTCGGCGGCGCCGGGGTCGAGCCGGAGCGCCTCGTTGTAGGCCTTGATGGCATCCTCGAAACGACCATCGCCCCGGTAGGCGATGCCGAGGTTCGTGCGCGCGCCGCCGGCCTCGGGCACCAGGCCCACGATCCGCTCAAGTAGAGGAATCGCGTCGCTGTAGTTGCGATTATCCAGATAGTACCCAGCAAGAAACTGCAACGAGGAGAGTTGATTGGGGTCGATGTCCAGCGCCCTACGAAACGCCGCGATTGCGTCGCCTGGGTAGCCGTCCTTCAGGTAGATCTGCCCGAAGTTGGACTGCAGCTGGGCGTTCTGGTCGGCCCCCTCGACCGCTTCCATCGCCTTGTAGCACATGAACTTGGCGAGGTCGGTTTGTCCCGTGTCGATGTACACAAGGGCCAGCTGGTTGTACACCTCGATGGCCTTGCTGTTTACCTTCAACGCGGATTTGGCCTCGGACACCGCCTCGGAGTAGCGCCGGAGCTGACGGTGGGTGGCCACGGCGGCCACGCGGAGCTCCACGTCCTTCGGGTTCTGCCGGATTCCCGCCTGCAGGCTGGCAAGAGCCGCGTCGTACTGCCCCTTCTTCGCGGAGAGCGCGGCGAGGTTGAGCCAGGCGCGGGCGAATGTGGGGTCGATCTCCGTGGCGCGAAGCCAGGAACGACGGGCCTCCGTATCGTCACCGAGAATGTTGTGAGCCACGCCGATGTTGTAGGGAATCTCAGCCCGATCAGGGTACTGAGAAGTGAGCGGCTTGAGCATCTCGATCGCGCCGCGCGCACGTGCAGCGTCGCCCGTCGTCAGCATCGCGACGGCGTCGCTCAGTTGTTTGTCCGCCCCGCCGGTGGGCTCGTCCCAGGCGGCGCCCTGCGGGTTGGTGGCGGCCGCCGGGTCGCTCGGCGCGGCCCCCGTGGGTTCGGTCGAGGCGCTGTCCGTGGTTGCGCTCGCCGCGACCGATGAAGGTGCGGGCGCCGAGGGCGGCGGGGCGGCTTGCGTGGACGGTGCCGGGGCGGCGGAAGGCGGCGGTGCCGTGCTCGCGCTCGCGGGCGCGGCGGGCCCGACTTCCTTGGGACCACAGCCGAGGACGAGCCAGAGGAGGAAACTCACTTCGCACCTCCCGCCGGCAGCGAGGCCGGGCCGGAGAACTCGATGCCCCCCGTGGGTACGCCTCCACGGGCCTCGGTGCGCTCCGAGGGGTACTCGATGGGGTATCGGTCGTGGAGCGCGGCGAGGGTCTTGCTGTTCCAGTCGCTCCAGCGCTTGTCGGCCTTGGCCTTTTCGAGCGCCGCGATGAGTCGTCCCTTGCCGCGGTCTTCAGCCTGGAGCCGGAACGGGTCGAGCTGTTCCTGGTAGATCGCGACCTCGTCCTCGGTGAGCCCGGGGGGCGGCGGCACCGCGTAGACCATGTCGGCGTAAGCGAAGTAGGCCATGCCTTGCACGTAGAGCGCGGCCGCGGCGCTGTCGTAGTCCTGGTAGGCCTGGATGAGGGCCAGGGCCTTGTCGACCAGGGCCTTCAGCTCCTCGGGCTTTTCCTTCAGGACCAGTTCGACGTTCGCCTTCTCGCTGCTTCCAAACTTGTAAACTTTGAAGGCTTCGAACTCGGCGAGGAGACCGTTGAGCGGACCTTCTGCGGCCATCTTGCGCGCGTCGCTGCTGACACCTCGAGCCACGTTCTCGCGGAATGCCGCGTCGATCTCGGACCACTTCGCCGAGGCGCGACGGCTGTCGCCCTTCGCCTCGTACATCTTGGCGAGCTTGTAGTGCGCCTCGATGGTGTGGCTCGGATTCTCCACGCCGAATCGCCGCAGGTACTTGTCGTAGAAGTCGGCGGCTTCGCGGTCGCTGACGAGCTCCCACTGCTCACCGGCGCGCCAGTAGATGTTCTCAGCGTCGCCGACATTGGGCAGATTGGCGTACTTCATGTACGCATTGGCGGCGCCGGCGTGGTCGCCCATGCCGGTGCGCAGGAAAGCCGCGTTGTAGAGCGCGGCGGGCGCGTCGGGATGCGACGGGTCGAGCTTGGGGAGGGCCTCGAAGTACTTGACCGCGGTGTCGAGGTCGAGCACCGAGGAGTAGCCCTGCGCGATGCGGAAATAGAGCGACTTCGCACGTTCGTGCGAGGGGAACTCGTTGATGAACTGTTCAAAGAGCCGGTTGGCGGTGTCTTGCTGGCCGGACAGGTCGAAGTTGTTGGCGGCGTTGTACAACGCCACGTCGCGGTACTTGGACTTCGGGAACTGGGCGATGAAGTCTTGGTAGCAGGCAGCCGCACCGGCGCGGTCGGCGTCGGTTTTCTGGCGACAGAGCTCCAGGGTGACCTGCTCGTACTTCTCGGCGGCCGTTGCAGCCCCGGCGACGGGAAGGTCGGTTCCCGTCTCGATGACCCGGCGCAGACAGGCCTGCAGCTGAGGGAGATCGCCCTCGTTCTGGTAGGTCTGGCACATCAGGTCCGCCGCGTACTTCGCTTCCTTTGAGCCCTTGAACCGCGCGCCCACGGCGTTGAAGCGCTTGCGTGCCTCGTCGTAGTAGCCGTGGTTGTAGTAGATCTCGGAGGCGAGGTAGGCGAGGGCGGCGCGGTCGCGATCTAGAACTTGCGCCCACTCGGGGTCGGTGAACTCCCGGTCGACGAGATCGTCGGCGCTATCGACGAAGGCTTTCTGCTCGTCGCTGATCATGTACTGGGTAATGCTCTTGCCCGCCGGCGTGGTGACCGTGTTCTGCACGATCGCGCCCTGCGGCACGTCTTCGAGCACGCCGAACTTGGCGCGGGCGATCTCCTCGCGAGACTTCATCAACTGGTAGCGGGCGCCCTCGCGGAACTGGCTGCGTTCGTTCTTGAGGATCTGCTGGTAGACCTTCGAGGCCTCGTCGAACTGGCTCGAGGAGAAGAGGGCGTAGGCGAGGTACCACTCGTAGGTGTCGTAGTCATCGGCGAAGGGGTACTTCGTAAGGAAGTCGCGGTATTTCTCAGCGGCCATGGCGAAGTCGGCCGACTGCCCCGATTCCTTGGCGCGAAGGAGGTACTCCGTCGCGACGTCGGCGAGCGAGGACTCCACGAAACCGCGCGCCGCGCCGATGGCGTCGGGGTTGTTGCGATTGGCGTTGTACCAGTTGGTGCCCTCGCCGTACTTCTCCCCGAGGTCGGCTAGCGCGGCGGCCGCTTGCTCGGGTTTGCGCATCGGCGCGGGCATCTTCTCAGCGTAGATGCGGGCGATCTCGTACTGGTAGATGGGGTTCTGCGGGTGTAGCGGCCACTCGGTCTGCAAATACCGGTAGGTCTCGATGGACTCCTCGAACTTCGCCTGTGCCAGGAGGATCTGGGCGAGACGTTCCACGACGTCGTGCTCCCACTTCTTGTCGCCCACCTTGGCCAAATGCTGGCGGGCCACTTCGACCGGCTTCTTCGAGAACTTGTCGGCCATGTCGGAGTAGGAGATGGCGAGGTACTCGACCGCCTCCTTGCGCATGTCCGAGGTGCGACCGGTTTTGGCGAACTGCTCGTCGGAGTAGTCGAGCAGGGTGACGAGGTACTCCAGCGACTTGTCGTAGTTCAACAGGCGGAAGTGGGTCCACCCGAGCTTGTAAATGGCCTTGTCGTAGTTGCGACCGGAGGGCCCGTCGCCAAGCACGGTCTCGTAGTAGGACACGGCGGTACGCAGGTTCAGCGTACGATCCTCGCGAGGGGCCGGGAGGTCGAAGTAGTACTCGCCGAGCCGCATGTTGGCATCGTTCGAGAAGGTGGACTTCGGGTATTTCTGTGCGAGTACCAGCCACACGTCGCGGGCGGCCGTCTCGTCGTACTGCGCGGCGTTGGCGGCGCTAAGGCACCAGCCGAGCATGTAGTAGGTGTCGGCCAGGTACTGGTAATCGGCGTGGTTGTCGATGATGTCGCGGTAGAGCTGGACGGACTTGCGGTAGTCCTTGACCGGCGGCTCGGGCAGCGTGGCCGCCGCGTCGGCGCCCAACTGGTCCTCCATCCGACTGTACTCGTCCATCCGCGACAGGAAATCGAGCTCGGCTTCTTCGAAGTAAAGGTCGGCCAACCTGAACTTCATATCCGCTGAGTACTTGGTGGCCGGATACTTGGAGAGGAAGCTCTCGAGCTTGGTGATGGCCACGCGGCGAAGGGTGTTGCCGTCTTCCTCCACGCGGCCCATGGCGGCCCCAAACGCCGACGTGATGCGAGCCTTCTCCTCGGCCTCGGTGGCGTCGACGATCGCGCGCACATCGGCCTGGAACTCGCCCATGCGCTCGCGGTAGCGCTCGGCTGTCTCCCGGAAAGCTTTCTGCTCGGCGGGGTCGGGGGCAGCGATCGCCACGCCGGGCAGCAGTACGCTGCTCAGCAGGAGGATCCGGCTCGAAATACGAAGCGCGCGTGTCATCGGTCGAGGTTCTCCCGGATGATGCGGAACCGATCGTTGAGCTCCTGCAACATCTTTGCCTGCTGCTCGATCAACAGATCCTGCTCCTCACCGGTTTCTGACTTTCGCAGCCAGTACACGTCGACGATGCCCTTGTCGGCGTCGATCACGTCGGACTCGAACTGTGTCCGCAGGTCCTGCAGGCCCCCGAGCACCACGCGCGAGGCAACCGCCTCGGTGTTGGCGGACTCGGTCTCCAGGTCGCGGCGCAGCTCGGTGACCTTCTGGGCCGTGGCAGCGAGGCGCTGGCGCACGGCCTGCGTTTCCCGGGCCTCACCGGTTGCCACCACGCGTGCGGCCTCCGACGAGGTGGCCTCCAGCGTGTCGAGCGCCGACCAGAGGCGATCGATTTGCGCGTAGATCGACGCGCTGTCGGTGTCTTGCACGCCGCGTCGATAGGTGGCGAGCCGGTCGCGCAGCGTCTGCAGCTTCGCGAGGTTCTGGGCGCGGGCGCCGGAGTCTTCCGTCACGCTGCCGCCTTCGACCGTGCGCATGATTTTGCGACGTGCCACTTCGGACTGCAGGCTCTCGAGCTCGACCACTGCGGCGGCGAGGTCTTTCCGTGCGGTCTCCAACTCGCCCCGGATGCGGTCCTGGTCGGCAGGCGAAAGCTTGGTGTTCCCGCTGGACAACACCTCCGCGATGCTGCGGCCGCTGGCCACGTACTCCTCGGCCACCTGCTGCACCCGAAACGCCCGCTGCTGTACCTCGCGCACCTGAGCTTCGTAGACGAGCAACTTGTCGGTGGCGACGGACACACCCGAGTCGAGCGGGGCATCGGCACCGCCGGCGGTCTCGACCTCGCGGCCGAGCGAGACCAGCTCAGACTTGGTGCTCGCCGATGACTTGCCCTTCAAGTAGGCGATCTCCGCCTGCAAGAGCCGAGCTCGCATGGCCAGCGCCGCGCCCCGCATCGTTGTGAGCTGGTTGCGGGCCGCAACGAACATGCCCAGGGTATCAGACTCTCCGGACAGCGCCGTTTCCAGGTCGGCGACGATTCGCTCGGCCTCCTCGACGTCTTGCCGGGTCTGGCCCAGCTCCAGGTAGGCCTTCATCGCTCGCGAGACATCCTCGCGGCCGATCAGCGTTTCCAGCGCGTAGGGCGGCAAACCCGAGGTGCCGCCGGTGTCGCCGATGCGCTCGAGGAACTGGCGCGCCTGAGTGGTGCCCTGTGACAGGTCGTCGAGGCGCATCGCAACTGGCGTGTAGGCCTCGACCACTTCCTCGTACGCCTTCCGCGCCTCGTCGTACTGTTTGAGTTTCATGTGCAGGTGGCCCTGCAATACCTTCATCTGGGCAGTGTAGCGGTGCTCGGGAAATGCCGCGAGGAAGCTGTCGACCTGACCCAGAGCTGCCTCGTAGCGCTCCTGCTTCACAAAGCTCCAGACCGACTCGTACAGCTTGTCGGCGAACTCGCTGGACCCGCGATCGATCCGGTCGTAGAAGGTGCTGGCGGCCGCGAAGTCGCCCGTCTCGTAGTGAAGGCGCCCCAGGGCGAGGATCGCGAGCTCCTGGATGCGTTTCTGATCGGCGTCGGACACGGCGGTGCCCTCGACCTTCTGGAACTCGGCGATGGCGGCGGGGAGGTTGCGCTCCTCGATCATGAGCACGCCGAGCTGGTAGCGAGCGCGGGTGTAGTAGGGGCTCGAGCTGCCGATGGCGTCGAAGAGGGCCTTGGCGCGGGGCAATTCGTTTCGGCGAACGAAGGACTTCGCGAGGGTGTAGTTCACGAGGTCGGTGGCTGGCACGCGCCCCGTGACGATGTAGGTGTTGTAGTACGAAGTGAACGCGGCGTCGTCGCCGATCAGCGCGTAGACCTCGAGGTTCCGGCGCACCGCGTCGGCGAAGTAGGGGTGCTTGGAGCCGGTATCGACAATGGAGCGGAAGGCCTCTTCGCTGGTGCGGAGGTTGCCCAGCTCGAAGAGACACTCGGCGAGGTACCACTCGGAGTCGCGTGCCAGCTCGGCGTTGCCCAGGGCCCGAGACTGCACGAGGATGTAGAAGCCGGTGGCTGCGCTCTTGAAATCGCCGACCAGGTAGCCGTAGACCGCGTCTTCGTAGCGGCGCCGGGCCTCGCCCACGCCAATGAGACCGCTGCGCTCGGTGAAGTTCAGGCGCGTGTCTTCCACCTCGGAGCCGATCTTGCCGATCTCGGACTCGAGGTCGCGCAAGCGCTCCGTGGTGGCCCGGTCGGCGGCGAGGGCCGCCGGGGACGCGAGCAGGGCGACGAGGGCGAGCAGCTTACTTGCCATCCGCGATCCGCTCGCACTTCAGCTCGAAGTCCACCTTGGCGCGCTCTTCGAAGCTGTTGACCACGCCGCCGCGGTCGCTGACGACGGCGCGCACGGTGCAAGTCTTGCCGAGCTCCGCGTTGAACGCGTAGTTGGACCGAACGTTGATCTCGTAGTTCTTCGCATAGGTGAAGATGCCCATGCCGGTGGGGCGGATCTTCAAGTCGATCGACAGGTTGTGGTTGCCCGGAGGCACCGCACCGTCATGGATCTTGAACTCGCGACTCTGGTCGAGCGACCCGGCGGGGTCGGCCTTCGAGAACTTCGACTGGCCGTCGAGCAGGTACTGGACCGACTCGAGTCGGAAGCCGCTGGAGAGGCGATTGACGTGCCAGATCGTGGCGCGAGCGCCGCTCGAGCTGCCCTCGATCACGATCTCCTTGAGCAGCTGCAGGGTGGCCTTGCTGCGGAAGACGCGCTCCTTGAGCGAATCGACCTGTTCTTCCACCGTCAAGAGCTCGCGGTTGAAGTCGGCCTGGGCCTCGTCGCCACCGACGGGCTCCTCCTTAGTGCTGCCCTCGCCGGCAAAGGCGGGGGCAATCGCGCTTCCGACGCCGAGCATCCAGAGCCCAGCGGCGAGAACGGGCAGACGCGAACGCAGCATGAGACGTCTCCGATAGGGGGCGGCGCCCCCCGTAACGCGACCTCAGTCGCCTCCGCCATCGCCGGCTTCGGCAAGGTTGCCGTTCACTCCCGCCAACGCGCGCACCAGTTCATCATGGGCGGCGCGGGCGCGGACCGTGTTTCCGTCGATGTCGTTGACGAAGAACGAAAAGGCGTAGTTCCGGCCGTCGACGGCCTGGACGTAGCCCGAGAGACAGAAAACGCCGTTCAGAGAGCCGGTCTTGGCGCGCACACGGCCTTCCATGCCGTCCTCGCGGAAGCGGTGCCACAGCGTGCCGTCGCGGCCGCCGACCGCCAGGGTGGCGAGGAACTCGGGGCCACGATCCACGTCGTTCCACATGTCGACCAGCACCGCGTCCATCGCCGACGGGCTCATCGTCGCCTCCCGTGAGAGACCAGAACCGTTGACGAACTTGTAACGGTCGCTCGAAACGCCGAGCGCGCCCATGTACTCGTTCAGCACCTGCACGCCCTTCTCGGTCGTGCCGGGGAGGCCAAGCTTCTCGGCACCCACCGCCCGCAGTACCTGTTCGGCCATGAAATTGTTGGACTGCTTGTTCATGTCCATCAGGATCTCGACCAGGCGGTCGGACTCCACCTTCATCACCAGGGTGCTGTCGACCGGGGCGGCGCCGGTTCGCGCCTTGCCCTTGAGCTTGATCCCGTTGGCCTTCACCATGTCGCGGAATACAGAAACGTAGTTGCCGGTGGGGTCGGCGAGCGTGCGGTACACTTGGTCGGGCTCGTGGTCGGCGGGGACGTTGCCCGTGAGCTTGTAGGTGCCCACTTTCCCGTCCTTCTCGTCGAGCGTGCGCTCCACCTTCACCCAGTACTTCGACCGGTCGCGACCAGTGGTGAGCTGGTTGTCGAGCACCAGCACGTCGCTCGGCGTGTCGAAGGCCGCGATGGCGGGCCCCCCGACTGCGGGGCCGGGGCGGATGTTGATCGTCGCCATGTTGTAGTTGAGCGAGAGGGCGCCGAGGGCCGAGTAGTAGCTTGAACCTTCTTCGAGGTCCTCGGGCTTGTTCCAACCCGGGATCCACACGCTGTCCTGTGTGTAGCTGTCGTCGAACACGAGGTCGCCCTGGATCTCGGCGATGCCGTGGGACTTGAGGTCAGCGACCATCCGCCACATACGCTCCACCACCATGGTGGGGTCGCCCTGGCCGACCACGTAGAGGTTGCCCTTCAGAACACCGTCGGCGCCCAGATCCCCGTCGTGCTTGACCCAGGTGGGGAATCGATAGCTCGGTCCGAGCTCACGCAGCGCCACTGAGCTGGTCACGAGCTTCATCGTGCTGGCGGGGAGTAGCCGTGCGTCGTCTCCGTAGCTGTACACCCGGGTGCCCGTCTCGGCGTCGACCACGTCGAGCGCGCTGTGGGACTTGGCGAAGATGGGCAGGTTGGGGAGGTTGGCCAACGCCGCCTGCAACTCGGGCGTGATGGCCGCATTGCTCGGTGCGGACGTGAGGCTGGCGCCCGAGGCCGCCATCGTGGAGACCGGTCCTCCACCCGGCGAGCTGGCGGCCCCCGTGGCCGCCTCCGAGGCGGGCGCGAGTACCTGGGCACCCTCGTCGAGGGCCACGGCCTCACCGGCGCCGGCGAGGGCGGGCGGCAACAGGGCAAGCAGGAACAGCAGGGAGGTGGCGCGCATCAGGGACCCCCAGGTGTGGGCAGGGCGGGCGGGGATGCCGGTTGAGACACCGGCGGAGGGAGGAGTGCTCCGCCTATCTTCACGCATGCGTAGTTCGAGGACAAGAGGATCAGTGAAAAAAGGTAGATGGGGCACAGTGTCAAGGTGAAATCGAGCCATGGCTTGGCAGCGTCAAGAGCGCAGCCAGGGCCGATGGCCCGTTACGTTGCAGGGATGCTGCTTGCTCTTGCCCTGTTCGCCCACGCCGACCCGGTGGAGCGCCCCGTGCTCCCGTTTCACTCGGTGGCCGGGGAAGATGGCGCGCACACGATGTATACGAACCCGGCGCTTTTGAACTTCGATCGCGACCCGGTCTATGCGGCTTACTACGGCACTGCCGACGTTGTGAGCGGTACCAACAACCAGGTAACGCTCGCGACCGCAGGCAGCGGGGTGGGCGCCGGGCTCAGCTACCGAGAGGTCATGCCGGGCGAGGAATGGTGGACCATTTCGAGCGCCCTCTCGCTGCGGCTCTCGGACACGGTGGCGATGGGCTCGGCGGTGCACTGGCAGCTGCCGGAGGGGGGTGACAATAACTTTGTCAGCTGGGACTTCGGTCTTGGCTGGCGTCCATCGCCGTGGCTGGGACTTGGCGGCAGCGTGTCCAACCTCGGCTCGCCCATGCCCGAGCTCGGCGTGAACACCCGCTACGACGTGGGGCTAGCCCTGCGTCCGGCGGGCGACTTCCTCACGCTTGGCCTCGACTTCCTGGCCGATGCTCCGCCCGACTTGCCAGTGAGCACCACGGCCGAGGCATCGCTGCGACTTCGCCCGGTTCGCGGCCTCTGGTTGCGCGGCTATGCCGACCGGGGGCTGAGCGCGAGCGCCCCGATCGGCTACGGTGCCAGCATCGAGCTGCACTTCGCGGACACGGCAGTCGGCGCCGGTGGCCGCAGCGCGACGGGCAGCAGCACCATCGGCGGTTACGGCTACGTCACGAGTTTGCGTGGCGACGACCAGCTCTTCTTGCCGGGAAGGCCAATCGCTGACATCACGATCGACGGTGCCTACCCCTACCAGCCAGCCGCCTCGCTATTTTCGGCTCCAGAGGAGAGCTATCTCGGCCTGATCCGTCGTATCGATACGGCCGCTCGTGACGGTCGCGTGCGGGGGATCTTGCTGCGCATCGAGTCGAGTGGGTTTTCGATGGCGCAAGTCGAGGAGATCCGCGGCCTCATCAAGAAGGCCCGCAGCCGAGGGAAACCCGTGGTGGCATGGCTCGGCGGCGACGTCAGCAACGGCGAGTACCTGCTCGCCAGCGCCTGCGACAAGATCTACGTTCACCCCGCGGGCGGGCTCGAGCTCATCGGCCTCTCGGCGGAGATCCAGTATTTCAAGGGCGCGCTCGACCTCGTCGGCGTGGAGGCCCAGTACGCCAAGCGGGCCGACTACAAGTCGGGCCCGGAGCCCATGACACGCACCGGCTCTTCTGATCCCGCGCGCGAGCAAATGGACGCCTTGATTGATGATCTTTTCGCCACCCTGGTGACAGGCATCGCCGAAGGTCGCGGCCGGTCCACCGAGGAGGTCAAGGCCCTCATCGACGCCGGTCCGTACAGCGCGAGCGAGGCCGTGGCCAAGGGTCTCGTCGACGGCGCGTTCTACCCGGACGAGCTGCGCGAGGAACTCGAGGGCGACTTCCCGGGCGACTACACCCTCGCCGACCGCTACGGCCTCGACGTCGATACCAGCGGCTGGCAGCCGCAGCGGGCGGTGGCGGTGGTGGTCGTCGATGGTGCGATCGCCGACGGCGAGTCGTCGCCTGGTGGGATTCTCGGCGGCGCGGCCACGGGGAGCCGGACGGTAGCGAAGGCCCTCGAAGACGCGGCCGAGGCCCAGTCCATCAAGGCCGTGGTCCTGCGCGTGGACAGCCCGGGCGGCTCGGCCTTTGCATCCGACGAGATCTGGCGCGCAGTGGAGAAGGTGAAGGAAACGGGCAAGCCGGTCGTGGTCAGCATGGGCGGCTACGCGGCGAGCGGCGGATACTACGTTTCGGCGGGAGCGGACTCCATCTGGGCCCAGCCGTCCACCGTCACCGGCAGTATCGGCGTTTATGGTGGCAAGTTCAGCCTTGATGGCCTGTTCGACAAGGTGGGGATCAACACCGAGGTCACCGCGCGCGGGCGCAACGCGTCGATGTTCTCGATGTCGCGACCGATGGACAGCGTGGAGTACGCGGCGCTCGACCGCCTCATCGGAGAGACCTACGCCCAGTTCAAGGACCGCGTGGCCACGGGCCGCAGCATGACCGAGGAAAAAGTCGAGGAGGTGGCTCGGGGGCGAGTGTGGAGCGGCGCCCGGGCCAAGGGTAACGGCCTCGTGGACAGCCACGGCGGATTCTTCGACGCGATCGACGACGCTCGCCTCCGCGCGGGAATGGCGCCAAACGCCCCGTTCAACGTGGTGACCTTCGACCCGTGGAGCGGGGCGACGTCGATGCCGGGGCAAGTGGCCCAACTCGGTAGGCGCATCGAGGCGACGCTCCGGCCCCGGATCGAGACGCCTCGCGCCCTGGAGCCCTTCTGGCGACTCGGCGCGCTGCGTGACGAGCACGTCTTCGCGCTGATGCCCTACGACGTCCGGGTAGAGTAGGCGGGTGCCAGGAACGCCCGCCCGAGTCCTGGTCTGCGACGATGATCGCAGCGTTCGCGCCGCGCTTAGCGTGAATCTCGCCAAGGCTGGCCACGAGGTGGTGGTGGTGGAGCGAGCGATCGAGGCGCTTGATCGGCTCCGAGCGGAGCCCATCGACCTCGTGATCACCGACGTCAAGATGCCGGGGATGAGTGGACTCGACCTGCTCGACGAGGTCAAGACGCACTGGCCCGACGTCCGGGTGATCGTGATGACCGGCTACGGCAACGCGCCCGACGCCGTTCGCGCGATGCAGGCGGGGGCTGCCACCTACCTGCAGAAACCCATCGAGCGCGACGAACTCTTGCTGGTCATCGAGCGCACCCTCGCCAACCGCGCGCTGGTCCGCGAGGTGCAGCAGCTTCGTCGCGAGGTCGACCAGCGCTATGGCCTCGAGGGCATCATCGGTGCCTCCCCCGCGATGCAGGAGGTGTACGAGCAGGTGGGGGCCGTGGCCGACTCCTCGACTCTGGTGCTGATCCACGGGGAAACTGGCACAGGCAAAGAGCTCATCGCGCACGCCATTCATTATCGTTCCCGGCGTAAGCACAATCCGCTCGTCGTCGTCAATTGCGGCGCCTTGCCCGAGAATCTGCTCGAGAGTGAACTCTTTTCTAGAACGATCGATTGGTTCAAACGAGGTCATCTTTAGAACGACAACTACTTGGGTAAGTGGGCGAGAGTTACAGCGTGGAGAAGTGAGTTCGACGTGACCAGTGAGTTGGCGCGCCAGTTAACTTCGCCGAGGCGATCAGTGCACATACCGCCCGCCTGTTGAAC
>SXON01000009.1 GCA_005778355.1 Pseudomonadota bacterium
GGGCACCTCGGCCTCGAGGTTGGCCGTGGCGTGTCCGGCGCGGATGAACGACAGGTCCCAGCGCCCGGAGGGCAGGTTGAGCGTGTAGCGCCCGTCAGCGCCGGTGGTGGCGCTCTGTTCGCTGCCCCGGACGAATACGCGCGCACCCGCCAACGGCTGGCCGGACGCGGGATCGAGCACGCGACCGGTGATCGTCCCCGGCGGCCCCGTGGGCACCGCGTTGACGGCCGCAGCCGCCACCGGCGACTCGACCAGGACCTGCGTGGCGCCGGGGACCAGCGTGAGGATCAGCTCGGTGGACAGGCCCTCGGCCACCGCCACTGGCGACAGCGTCTCCCCACCCACGCGCAACGGGTGTTCCCCGGCCTCCACCTCGGCGCGGAAACTCCCGTCCGGCCCGGTGACGATCCGCGTCTCGCCGAGCCGCAGCTCCACCCCGGCCTGCGGGCGCCCGTCGGGGTCGAAGGCGATGCCCTCGATGAAGCCCGTCCCGGCCCAGGCGGCCGACAAGAGCGCGACTAGCACCCGCCCGACTCCTCGCAGGCCGCGATGGCCTGTCGAAGCTCAGTGGCGCGGCGGAAGGCCGCCGGGTCGACGATGTCCGCCAGCCAGCGCTGAGCCCCGTGGAAATCACCGATGCGGAAGTAGCAGTAGGCGAGGCCGTAGCGAACGCCGTCGTCGCGGTCGAGACCCACCCTGGAGAGCCGCTCGTCCAGCGCCACCGCCCGGTCCCAGGCCTCCGCATCGATGAACAAGCCCAGGCGCTGGCGCGCCTTCGCCTGGGGATCGGTCACCTGCGCGTTCATCCGGAGCGCCGCCTCGTGCTCGCCCGCGCGACGGTAGGCCTCGGCGGACTCCAGCGCCAGGGCCGGGTCGAGGCTCGTGGCACGCTCGAGGAATCGCCCCGCGTTCCGCGGTTGGCCGTCGTCCAGCGCCGCTCGGGCCGCCTGGACGAGCAAGTCGCGGTCCTCGCCTTCCCTGAGGAGCGCCGCCTCGAGGATGGTCATCGCCTCGCGGGTGTCGCCCCCCCGTCGCAGCGCCTCGGCGATCGCCACTGCGTCGTCGGCGCCGCTGTCGGGCCGAGAAAGCAACCCCTCTCCCCGGGCGCGGGCCTCGCGGAACAGGCCCAGGCGAACGAGGAGAAACACCTGTTGTCGCTGGAGTTCTGGCTGATCGGAGAAGCGAATCGTCCCCGCCTCCAGCGCCGCCAGGGCAAGGTCGGGCCGGCCGCTCGCCTCCAGGGCCTGCGCGCGCAGCAACCAGCTCCCTGGCAGGCTGGCGCCCACCTCGCCGGCGCGATCGAGGGCGGTGAGGGCCTGGTCCGGACGCTCAGCGGCGAGGCTCGCCCGGGCCAGGTGGAGTTCGAGCAGCTCACGACCCTCCGTGGCCACGGCCAGCGCGCGCGAGAAAGCATCGACGGCGGCACTCGCCTCCTTGTCATGCAACGCCACCAGCCCGCGCAGCGTCCAGAACCGGGCCACGTCAATGCCCTTGGCGGCGGGATCGATGGCGTCGAGCGTGGCGGCGGCGCGCTCCCACGCGCCCTCGCGCACCAGGAGCCCGGCCAGCGCCACCGGGTCGTCCTCGGACCGCGATTTGCGCGGCCCGGCGTGGGCCACACCGAGGGCAAGGACGAGGAGAAACAGCGTGCGCCGCATGGCCTACTCCAGCTCGAAGCGCAGGGTCTGGCGCGCGCGCACCGCCACGGGTGTACCCGCCTGCTCGCCGGGCTCGAAGCGCCATTGCCGCACCGCATCCAGCGCGGCCTCGTCGAACACCCCCGGGGGGTCGGACTCGACCACGTACACGTCCTGCGTTGAACCATCGATGTCGACCACGAACGCCAGTGTCACCCAGCCGGACTGCCCGAGCGACCGGGCGCGCGCGGGGAAGCTCGGCGCGGTTCGTTCCACCGGGCGTGGCGTCACCTCCACGCTGCCCTCGTCCACCACCCCGGTGCCCACCTCGCCCACCAGCGCGCTCGTCGCCCCCGCGAGGGCCACGTCCGCCGCGTCACCGAGTCCGAAGTCCAGCCCCCCGAGCCCTGCGGCGAGCAAGGGCGACGGGGAGGGCGCCGAGCGCGCGGCTTTGCGGCTCGGGGCGGCGCGCTTGGCTCGCGACTTCTGCGGACGGGGCTTGGTGGCCACCGCCACCTCGGTGATCGTCGCCACCGGTTCCATGGCGCGCGGCTTCACCTGCATGTTCATGCCGAGGCTGAGGCCCACGACGCCCACGGTACCGAGCGCCCCGGTGCACAGGGCGCCCAGCCAGCGGAGCAGGCTAGCCCTCCTCGGCATCGGTCACCACGCCCACGTCCTTCGCGCCGGCCAGCCGGCACTGGTCCACGACCTCGATGAGCTTCTCGGCCGGCACGCGACGGTCCGCCACCACCAGCACGGTCTTGTCACCCGCGCCGCTCAGCGCGTCCCGGACGCGGCTCTGGAGCATCCACGCGCGGACCGGCGCGTCGTCCACGTACACGTCCAGCGAACGGTCGATGAACACACGCAGCGCCTTGCTGCTGGCCGGGGTGGCGCTCTGCGCGCCGGGTCGTTCGATCTGCAGCTCCGCGTCCTTGGCGAAGGTGGTGGTGACCATGAAGAAGATGAGCAGCACGAGGATGCAGTCAATCAGCGGCACCACGTCGATGTGTGGGTCCTGATGCTCCGCATGATGACGTCTCATGCCGCTTCCTCGCTTCGCGTGCCGCCGAGGATGGCGCGCAGCTCGTCGAGCTCCACGCGCAAGTCGCGCGCCCGCTGCTTGAGGTAGCCACCGGCGAGCAGTCCGGGCACGGCGATGGCGAGGCCCATCTGCGTGGCGTAGAGCGCCTCCACGATCCCGCCCGCGATGCCCTCGCTGGCGGTGGAGGTGCTCGACGCGCCAAGCGAACCGAAAGTCTCGATCAGGCCAGTCACCGTCCCGAGCAGCCCGAGCAGCGGCGCCATGGCCACGAGGCAGGCCACCAGCCGCTCGTGCGCACGCCGCTCCTCGTCAATCTCGGCCAGCGTCTCGTCGAGCCCAGGCACCACCTGGCCGCGCGCGGCGCGCAGGCCCGACGCACGCCGGACGCCCGCCCGCAGCCGCAGCCACCGGTCACCCAGGGCAAACCAGAGCACGAACGCGTTGGTGAACAAGGCCGGCATCACGATGCCGCCCCCCGACCAGAGGTCGTAGGCCTGGAGCGCCACCGCCTCAATCACCGGACACCCGTCGGAGCGGCGCCGCGGAGGCCGCCGCCTCCAGCGCGTTGAGAGTGGCGAGCGCGGCCCGGTCGATGCGGTTCTTGATGGTGTCACCCACGCTGGCGAGCACGTTGCCCGCGAGCAAGGTGGGAATGGCCACGGCGAGGCCGAGCGCGGTGCAGATGAGCGCCTCGGCGATGCCCGCGGACATGAGCTTGGGATTGCCCGTGCCGTGTTCGGTGATCACCTCGAAGGTGGCGATCATGCCGGTGACGGTGCCGAGCAGGCCGAGCAGGGGGGCCCCGGCGGTGATGACGGTGAGCGCCGAGGCGAAGCGGTCGATGCCCGGGGTTTCCTTGAGGATGGCCTCGTCGACCACGCGGTCGATCTCGTCCTTGCTGCGGTCGGCGTGCCCGAGGATGGCGGCCATCACGCGCGCAGTGGGACCGCCACGCCGCCCGAGCAGCAATCGTGCCTCGTCGAGGCGGCCGCCCCGGACCTGGGCGAGCGTCGCATCGACTAGAGACTGGCCGCCGCGGCGCGCAAAAGCGAGGGAGACCGCACGGACAACGACCAGGCACGCGCTGACGCAGCCGAGCGCAAACAGCACTTGTCCCATGGTGCCCGCGTCGGTGAGCAGCTCCACGAGTCCACCCTTCTTTTCTGCTTCTTCGGCGCCCTTCTCGGCCTCGTAGAGCTGCAGCTCCAGGCGCTCGGGGTTCTCGCCCTGGCCGAGCGCCGCCGCGGTATCGGCGCCGAAGCTCTGGCGGAGCTGGAAACGGCCCTCGCCGGCCGGGGCCAGCGCGCCGCTACCCGCCGCCGAGATGCCCCAGCTCGCCACCTGCCCCCAGCGGTACACGCGACCACTCACGAGCTCGCCGGTGGTCAAGAAAAACTGGTCCTCCGACCACTCGGCCCTGCCGGCCGCGTCGATGCGCGTGGCGACGGCGTCGAAGAGCAGGGGCAGCGCCACCGCGGCGTCGCCCGGCAGGGAGAGTTCCAGGGTCTCGCCTCCCTGCTGGAGCGTGGTCGACAACAACGTCGCCGCGTCGTCGAGGCTCCCCGCTTCACGCTCGAGCGCGTCGAACTCGTCCTCGGCGCGGTCGGCGGCGCGAGAAACGGAGACGAGCCGCCCCTGGAGGGTGGCTAGCTCGCGGTCGGCGGTGTCGAGCTTCGTCTCGCCCTCACGTCGTACCTCGGCAAGACGCCCCTCAAGCTCCTTCTTCTCGGCGAGCAGGTAGGAGAACTCCTTCTGGTAGGCCTGATCCAGCGACCCGTCCGGTGACTGGGCGTGCACGAGTGTCACGAGTGCGATGATCACTTGTCACCTCCAGCGTAGGGGTTGGGAAGCACAAATGCCCCAGTACGTACGCCGTGCTTGAGCTTGTCGAACAGGGTCAATAGCGCCCGCTCATCGTCGCGGTTCGTGACAGGCGACCAAGTCCAGTCTTCGCCAAGCTGTTTCACGGCGCCAACCTCGCCTCCCTCGGTGCGGAAGTACAATGCCACCATGCCCAGGCGAGCCACGTCGGCCAGCATCTCCGCGCCGCCCACCGTCACGACCTGCCGGTCGAGGCCGCTCTCGCGCGCCAGTCGCAGCTCGTCTTCGGCAAAGGCCCAGAGGCGCGAGGCTGCGGACTCGGGCGTGAGGTCGCCCTGCTCCAGCTGGGTCGACAGGGCGTCGAGCTCCGCTAGGCGGTCCGGCAGGTGGTACGGGATGCCCGCCGCCACGACGCTCCGTACTCGAATGATCGATTGCTGCACTGCCGGCACAAGGTGAACACTCCGGTCGCCGTGCTCGGCCACCTCTACGCGCCGCGCCTCCGCCTCGCCCTCGATCTGCGCTAGGCGTAGCTCCTCGCGACGTATCTGCACCTCGATCTCCGTGGCCTGGGCCTCGATGGCCCGCAGCCGGGAGCGAGTGTCGTCTTTGGCCTCGGCGAGCTCCGTCGAGAGGGTTTCCACCTCTCGACGGAGTCGTGCCAGCTCCTCTGCGCGCGAGTCGGCGCCCGCGCGCGCGAGGGGGATGAGCAAGCAGAGCGCGAGCATCGACTAGTTCGCGTCGTGGTGGGTCCAGCCGGCGGTCCAGTCGTTGGACTGGTCAAAGGCACCGATGTAGTCCACCTGTTCGAAGAAGCTGTCGCTCGGCGCGGCGCCGCCGCTCAGGAGCGTCGACCCGGACTCCGGGCGGAAGTCCGGCGCGCTCGAATTCCAGGCGTCCGCCAGGCCGAGGTCGCCGGTGATCGCGTTGCCCGAGGCCTCGTACACGGTGGCCTCGTCGTCCTCGTCGTCGCCCTCGTAGCTCTCGTCGCAGGCGATGACACTCGCGGTGAGCGAGGAGGTGCCGTCGGCGAAATAGTTGTAGGTGTCGTCGTCGCGGATCGCGAGACAGGCCGACGAGAAGCCGTCCATCGCGACGTTGGCCATCGTGGGGGCGAAGCCGCGGCGCAGGAGCATGGCGAAGTTCGACTCCTCCACCGCCGCGTCGCCGATCAGCGTGATGTTACTGACCATCGGGGAGGTGAGCGGCTCGGCGGTGTACACGTCGGGGTTGTTGTCAGCCTCGATGCCGTTGTTCCCGGTGCCACCCCACTGCTGCACGACCGCGAACTGCATCTTGCCCTGGTAGCCAAGGTCGAAGTCGATGCCGTCGTCGCCGGGGGAGGTGCAGACGATGTGTTTGGCGGTCACCGCGCCGCCCCAGAACTCGATGCAATCGTCGGAGGTCTGGTGGATCTGGATGTAGTCGAGCTCGGTCGCGCTGCCGACGCCCTGGAGACCGAGGCCGTTCACCTCGTTGTCGGGGCTCACCTCGGTCCCGCCGAACTCGATGACCACGTAGTTCATCCAACCCGAGTCGTCGGCCCAGTCGTCGCCGCCGTAGGTGCCGGTGTTGCCCTCGCCCTCGGCCTCGCAGGGCGTGGTGCCGTCGGTGCAGGCGTTGATCGGCGCGCGCCCGTTGATCACGATGCCGCCCCAGTCGCCGCGAGCGCGGCTGCCCGGAAGCTGGTCGGAGGTGAACACGACCGGGTTCGACGCGGTGCCATTGGCCCAGATCTTCGAGCTACGACTGATGATGAGCAGGCCATTGGTGGCGGACTCGCCATACACCTGGGTGCCGGGCTCGATCTCGAGGACGGTCTCGGCCGAGTCGTCGCCGATCACCACGCCGCTCCGGAGGAGCCAGGGCTTGTCGGCCGCGAGGCGCATGGAGCTGGTGTAGGTGCCGGAGAGCACGCACGCACCGCCCTCGTCGACGCACTCGGCCTCGGGGAGGTCGCTGTCGGTATCCGTATCGGTGTCAGTATCGGAGTCGCTATCGGTGTCGCTATCCGTGTCCGTGTCGGTGTCCGCGTCGGCGGTATCCTTCGGATCGGGGTCCTCGCCGGTGCAGCCAAGGGTGATCGCCGGGAGCAGATAGAGGCAGGGGACGAGTCGCATGGGTTGCCTGTTCCCCGGGGAAGGGCGGCAGCACCGCCGTCCGAGGCCCACCAAAGTACGCGGGCGGGGTGACACCCCTGCGCCCCTTCCGCGAATGCTCGGACACGTGTCGACGACGGATGGCCGCGTGGGTGTGACGACGACGTGACGACGTCGCCGGTCGCCGCGAGCGTTAGGCGAGCACATGGCACTCATCGTCGCTCTCTCGCTGGCCGCCTGCGACGCCCCCACACAGGCACCGCAGACCGAGGCCCTCGTTCCTGCCGAGACCTCGGCGCCCGCGCCCGGGCCCCACGGCCACGGCGCCACGCTCTACGTCCCCGTGTACTCGAGCGTGTACATCGCCGAGGGCAACCAGACCTTCGACCTGACCGTCACCCTCACGGTGCGCAACACGGATCGCGACCACCCCATCTCGGTGGTGCTCGCGGACTACCACGACACCGCCGGGAAGCGTGTGCACGCCTACGTGAGCGAGCCCACGCAGCTCGGCCCGCTCGCTTCGGCCGACATCGTGGTGCGGGAGTCAGACACCCGCGCCGGCGTGGGTGGCGCCTTCGTGGTGGCGTGGCGGGCCGCGGCCGACGTGACCGACCCCGTGGTGCAGGGGGTGATGATCGGCTCGGGCTACCAGCAGGGGATCTCCTTCCTGTCGGAGGGGCGGGTGATCGAGCGCCCGTCGTCGCCCGGGGCGGTAGGCCAGCCGACGCGCTGAGCGCTTGCGGGCCGCCGGCGGACCGCTACAACGCTCCCAGATGCACACCGTCACCATCGAGCCCGGAATGCTGATCGCCGGGATGGTCGTGGTAATCGCGATCCTCGCCACGCGACTGTCCTCGCGCCTCGGCGTTCCGGCGCTGCTCCTGTTCCTCGCCACCGGCATGCTCGCCGGGAGCGATGGCCCCGGCGGGATCTGGTTCGACGACCCCGCGCTCGCCTGGAGGGTGGGACTCGTCGCCCTCTCCGTGCTCCTGTTCTCGGCCGGCCTCGACACGGACATCAAGTCGGTGCGCCCGGTGCTCGGACCCGGTCTGGCGCTGGCCACGGTGGGCGTGACGGTGTCCGCGGGGCTCACCGCCTTGTTCTACTCGCTTGCCTTCGACCGGCCCGCCCTCGAGGGAGCGCTGCTCGGCGCCATCGTCTCGTCGACCGACGCGGCGGCCGTGTTTGGCGTGCTACGGACGACCGGCATTCGCCTCAAGGGACGTATCCAGCACCTGCTGGAGATGGAGTCGGGGAGCAACGACCCGGTGGCGATCTACCTGACGGTGGCCGCCACGGCGGCGCTGGCAGGCACCAGCCCGAGCGTGGCGACGATCGCGCTCGGCATGCTCGGACAGATGGGCATCGGGCTCGTGGTCGGCGTCGCGGGCGGCTGGGCCCTGGCCTGGGCCATCAATCGTCTGCGCGCTGGCCAGGAGGGGCTCTACCCGGTGTTCGCCACCGCGCTTGCCCTCGCGATCTTCGGCGGCGCGGCCGTGGCCCACGGGAGCGCGTTCGTGGCGGTGTACGTGGCGGGGATCGTCGCGGGGTCCGGACCCCTCATCCACCGCCGGGGGATCGTCCGGTTCCACGACGCGCTGGCCTGGCTGGCCCAGATCTCGATGTTCGTGCTGCTGGGGCTCCTTGTCTTTCCCTCCCGCCTGCCGAGCGTGGCCGGCGAGGGGCTGGCCATCGCCGCCTTCCTGCTCCTCGTGGCCCGCCCGCTCGCGGTGTTCGCCAGTCTCGCGCCCTTCCGCTTTCCCCTTCGCCAGCAGGCGATGGTGGCCTGGGTGGGCCTTCGCGGCGCGGTGCCCATCGTGCTCGCCACCTGGCCGCGCGTGGCGGGGGTCGAGGGCGCCGACCGCATCTTCGACATCGTCTTCTTCGTCGTCGTGGTGTCGGTGCTGGTGCAAGGGATGAGCCTCCCGGCCGTGGCAAGGTGGCTCGACCTGGCCGAAGCCTCGCCCTCGCCTGAACGCGACCTCGCGGAGGCAGCTGGCGAGGCACGGGGGGCGCACACTACCCGCCTGCGCGTGGGCCGCCGCGCGCACGGGCGCTCCCTGCTGGAGGTGGGCCTGCCCCCCCGCGCGCTGGTGGCGCTCGTGGAGCACAACGGCCAGCGGATCGTGCCGCAAGGCAGCACGACGCTCCGCGAGGGCGACCACGTGCTGGTGGTGTTCCAGGACGGGCAGGAGGAGGCGGTGCGGGAGCTGCTGTCGTAGGGCGGGCGCCCCGCAACCCGTCGGCGTGTGGCTAGGCGCCGCGCTTCCACCGGAAGTCACAGCGCGAGGCCCCACGGCCAATCGTTCCCGAGCGCCTGAGTCCGAGGCCGAACACTTCGCTCTCCAAATCGTCGAGCGCGCAGACGTGCGGACCGAGCTCAGCCTCGCCGATGCGCTGGAGGAACTGCTGGATCCCGCAGGCGGTGTAGTCCACGCCGATCTCGCCTGAGCCAAGCGCCACGCGCTCGCCCTCGAAACCACCGCCACCGAAGGTGCCATCGGTGACGCGCCGGAAGAACCACGGCTGGAAGTACACCCACCGGTACAGCCAGCGCACCGGGCGCGGCACCCAACTGGCCGCCCGGGCCAGCGCGTCGCGAAACAGGGCGGCGCTCTCCGCTGCCGGGAGGCCCACGGCGCGGTGGAAGGCGACGAGGTGGCCACTGGCCGACAGGAAGAAGCGCGCGCCACCCTTGCCCGGAGTCGGGGGCAAGAGAGCGAGGATCCCGGGTAGTTCTAACTTTGCCCGGCGACGGGCCTCGGCCACTCGCCCGGCGCCGAGCCGGGCCACGAGCGCGGAACGGCCGAGGGTGAAGGCGACGGTAAGGAGCACGTCTCCTCCGGTATCGCGGCCCGCCCGGCACCTCCATAGATGGGCAACCATGGCCAACCCCCCAACGCCAACCGACACGAGCTCGCGACGTTTCTACCACGGCACTCGAGCCGACCTGAAGCCGGGGGATCTCCTTCATCCAGGCTATTCCTCGAACTACACCGAGCGACGCTCGCCCTGGGTTTACTTCAGCGAGACCCTCGGCGCCGCCACCTGGGGCGCGGAGCTGGCGAAGGGCGAGGGTCCAAGCCGCATCTACGTGGTGGAACCGACCGGCCCGTTCGTGGACGACCCCAACCTCACCGACAAGCGCTTCCCGGGGAACCCCACCAAGTCCTACCGCAGCCGCGATCCCCTGCGCGTGGTGGGCGAGCAACTGGGTTGGCAGGGGCACTCGCCAGAGGAAATCCAGGCCATGAAGGACGGGATCGCGGGACTGCAGCCAGTCGACGACTGAGGCCGGGGCGATGCTGTGGGGTCGCGTCACCTACGAGTTGATGGAGAGCGAC
>SXON01000010.1 GCA_005778355.1 Pseudomonadota bacterium
ACTTCGACAACGAGATCGACATGGCCGGCCTCGACGCCATGCGCGCGCGCGGCGATGTGGAGAAGATCGACATCAAGCCCCAGGTGGCCGAGTGGCGCTTCAAGGCGACCGGACGCAGCATCATCATCCTCGCCGAGGGACGGCTGGTGAACCTTGGCTGTGCCACGGGCCACCCGAGCCTGGTGATGAGCGCGAGCTTCACCAACCAGACCATCGCCCAGATGGAGCTCCACGCCCGCGCTGAGAGCTACGGCGTGAACCAGGTGGCCAACCCGGGCGGCCAGAAGCCGACCGTGGTGACCCTGCCGAAGCACCTCGACGAGAAGGTGGCGCGCTTGCACCTTGGCAAGTTCGGCGTGAAGCTCACCCAGCTCAGCGAGGAGCAGGCGGCTTACATTGGTGTCACGGTGCAGGGGCCTTACAAGGCGGGGCACTATCGGTACTGAGGGCGCTCGGCGGGAGGGCGCTCGCCGCGTCCTCCCGGCCCGGCACTTGACAGCCACCCGGTGTCGTGGATTACACTCCACGGCGCAGGAGGCGTGATGCTCTTCGGGCTGCTGCTGCTCGATGCTTGTACCAGTGGCGACGGAAAAGACGGCGTAGATACTGGATCTTCACCCCCCCCCCTCCGGCTGGTTCCTCAGGGGGCGTGGTCGGTGACCTGAGCGCCGACGCCGCGGCATGCGGCTCGGCCGTGCCCGATCCGCGGCGCTATCACTCGATGGCGTGGTTCTTCGTGGAGTCGCCGCTCGACTTCGGCAGTGGCGGGACCGAGCGCTGGGTGCAGCGCGGCGTGCTGCTTCACGGTGGGGTGGACGAGAGCAGTGGCGCGGTGCTCGACGATGACTGGCTGCTCGACCTCACGCACGCGGGGACCGGCGCTTGCCCGTGGATCTCTCTCGGCGGCTCGGGCATCGCCAGCTTCTCCGGTGGCCTCGCCTGGGACCCCGCCCGCGAGCGATTCGTGCTCGCCGCCGGCTACCTCGACGAGGCCGCGGCGACGGCGGCGAGCGATGGCGTGTGGTCGGCGGAGCCGGCGGAGCTCGCGGCGGGGCTTGGCTGGACGGGCCTGGCGACGCTGCCGAGCATCGAGTACGCGACAAGCGATCTTGGCGACACGACGACGAGCACCGCCGGCTACTGGCCGTCGCTGGACTGCTCGACCACCGCCCGGAGCGTGCCGTGCCAGTATTCCTCGGCCGGCGCGGCGAGGCTCGGCGAGTGCCTCGGGGAGGCGATCTTCGAGCTCGACGAGAGCTGCGAGGATGACCTGTGCTCGAGCGGCGCGTTCTACACCTCGAACATCGACACCTTCGCGACCGTCACGCCGTGCGCGGCGACCCTCGACTGCGACGGCACGACCATGGCGAACGACTTCTACCAGCCGGCGTGTGCCGACGACCCGGTGTGCCTGAGCGGAGGCACGGCCGGCACCAGCGCCTACGCGGACGCGAGCGTGGCGGGACTGGCCGAGTTCGCACTCGGCCTCGATCCCAACACCGGCGACGTCCTGATCGGCGGCGGCACCACGGGCTGCGAGGGCGACTGTTCAGCGTGGGCCGCGCTGGCTGGGCTCGATGACGATGCCGACGAGCACCTCGCCATCGCCTCCGCCGACCCGCTGGTGGTCGTGGACGGCAGCACGGCTACGCTCGCCGGGTACCCCGAGAGTGCGAGCGCGGGGACGGCCGTGCCGCCCGACAGCACCCACGGCCGCCGGGGCGCTGCCGGGGCCATCACGGGGCCGTGGTGGAGCTTCGGGACGCACACCTTCTCCGGTACCGGCTCGCTGGTCCAGGTGGGCGGCACGCTCCACCAGGACCTGGGCAAGGGGCGCCAGCACCAGCTTCGATGCGAGTTCGCGAGCGGCGCGCCGGCGGACATCTGCAACTTCTGCATGCAGGCGAGCTCGGACTGGATCGAGGGCGACCCGGCCTACAGCAACGGGATCTCCGGGCTGGTAGACGGCTGGGACAACGTGGCCGTGTACGACGCGGGCGCGGGCACGTGGGACGGGCAGGGCGACATCGGCCAGCGTCTCTACGCGGCCGCGACCTGGTTCGGCGACGAGCAGGTGCTGGTGTGGGGCGGCGAGGATCCGTGGGGCGAGCTGTCCGACCTGTCGGCCTGGGACACCTCTGCGGGGGCCCGCACGCTGTGGGCGCCGTCGGAACCCTGGGGCGGCCGGTCGGGCGGCGCCGCTGCCTACGATCCAGTGAGGCGTACCGCCTACTTGTTCGGTGGCGGAACCAACGACACCGTGTACACCTACGCTGCGGATCCGCTGGCGGGCGATCAGTACCTCGAGCGTACCGAGGGCACCCTTTCCGGCAGCACGATCACCGCCCACGCGGTGAACGCCACGTTCGGCTACGACGGCACGACATGGACGCTCGGTGGTTCCTATGCTTTCAACGTGACCTGTAGCTCGGGGAGCGAGTGTTTCGCCGAGGACGCCATCTTTGCTGTCGCGACGGAGAGCGCGACCGAGTTGGCCACGCTCCAGGTGGTGGTGACCTACCCCGACACGGGGGCCAGCTACACCATCGAGCCGTACATCAGCGCTGGGCTTGGCGACGGTTTCACAATGCTGTACGCGCGGTTGCCGAGGATCGTCACCGAGGGGATGGACGTGCAGGTGGCGGTGGGGTGGGAGAGTGAGCCCATCGAGCAGGCGTCTTTCACCGATTGCATCGAGAACAATCGAGCGGACGCCGCGCTCTGCCGCTACCGGACTGGCGCGGACGACAGTACCACCCCCGGCGACGAGCGTACCGACCTCGTGATCCTCGCCGCCATCCCCGTCGTCCCCGGCACCCTCGCCGACGCCACGGACATCGCCCCCACCACCAGCTTCTCGCTCCCCGCCGGCTGGCAGGGTGTGGCGCCCGGCTCGCCCGACGCGGCGCTCAGCGCCTTCTCCGGCCTCGGCAACCTCGAGCGCGGCAGCGAATCGCACACCCACATGCCGCTGCTGGTCGCCGCCGAGGGATTGTCACGGCTCACCACGCTGACCTCGGCCTCCGGGACCTCTCTCCCGGTGTGGATCGACCCCGTGATTGACCGCTCGGCCACCGCGTACGCCGACTTCCTCGACGATGGCACCGCGCAGGCCGACTTCGACTGGCTGGAGGCCAACGTGGCCTCGTTGCCGGGATGGCCCGTGAACCTGCTCGTGCTCGCCCGCAGCACCGCGGAGGAGGTGGCGTGGACCGACCCCGCCGTGGGCGACGCGGCCAACGGGGAGGCCTTCCCCGGGTTGGCCGTGACATGGGCCTCGCACGCCGACGGCGTGCCGCTCTACTACGCTCGCGGGACCACGCTCCACGAGCTGGCTCACCAGGTGACCGCCTACCGGCTGCAACCCCAGCCGCAGTACCTCGAAGAGGCCAGGTGGGTCGTCGAGGGCGTGCCGACGCTGCTCACGTGGATGCGCCTGGGCGACCAGCCGCTGTTCTCGACCTACGGGGCAGCGGGCCAGGACGAGCCCTACGAGGCCGCGCTGGCGCTCGCGGCTGCCACCTGCGCCAACTCGGCCGACGACCTGGAGGTTGACGGCGCCGACAACAGCGTTGCCTACATGCACGGCCCCTATACCCTGATGCAACTGTACTGGACCTACCGGGCACACGGGGGGAGCGAACCCGGGTTCTGGGCCAATGTCATCCTGTTCTTCGAGCGTACCGACGGGCGCTCCGCCGCCACCGTGAACGAGCTGATCAGCACGTGGATGCTGGAACCGAGCTTCTACACCGAGTGGGTGCAACGCGGTCGAGCAGGCACGCCGCTGCTGGCGCTCACCCGCGCCGAGGCCGACACCACCGCCTGTCTCGACACCGGGGCCTGCGACCCGGTCGATGCTCTGGTGAGCGTGGAGCAGGTGCAGGTCGCTCAGCTCGGTGTCGCTAACGGGTGCGCCGTCGATGCGCCGCTCTTCTCCAGCGTGCCCTACTTCGTGTTCTGCCAGATGGCGGCCAGTACCGGCGTGGCCCCTTTCGAGGGCTGCGAGGCGACGGCCCCGACGACCATCCCCGCAGTGCTCTCGACGGCGAGCGAGGACCTGACGCTCACGCTGGACGCGAGCGTCACCAGCGAGCCCTTCCCGGCCTACGTGCAGGTCCTCGCCAACGACGGCCTGCTGCCCGGCTGGATACCCACCGCCGGCTACTGGCGCGCCTGGCCAGACGCGGGCTATCGCCGCTTCCTCGTGTGTGCCGACGTGGGCGACGTGGACTGCGGCGGCGACGCCGATGGCGACGGCTGGCCGGCCCGCACCGAGTGCGACGACGCAGACGCGTCGTACAACCCGGGGGCTAGCCCTCTGCCGCTGGCAGACCCCGACAACAACTGCGATGGATGGTGAACCATGACAATCTTGCTGATGGCGATGGGATGTACGACGGCTGAACCGGTTGTGGCCTCCGAGGCCGCGCTCCCGACCGGCGCGGAGGAGCTGAAGCAGGCGCTTCGATCCTTCGACACCCTTCGCGCGTGGATCTACGATCCCGAACTGAACACGGGTGGTCAGTTCACCGACCGCTACGTGGTCACCGTTCGGGCCGACGGCGCGGTCGTCGTCGACGTGGAGGGGCAGGACACGCGCTTCTCGTGGACCGCCGCCGGTGTCACTCGGGACGCGACTCGCAGGATTCCATCGACATCCCAAGATGACCCCCGGTGGCAACCCAGGCCATGGCCCCACTGGCCCGAGTCGGTGCAGGCCGTGCAAGCGGCCGTACAGGCATTCCGAAGTCCCGACCTGCTCTGGAACGCGCGCGACCCGCAGTACTACGAATTCACCCCGCACGACGAACCCGGGCTGTGCGAGCTCGTGCCCCCGCCGGTGCAGGGCCTCCCTGCAATCCCCGGCCACATCTTCCTTGAGCTGACGCCGGGCGGCCGCCTTCGCCACATTCAATACTACCCGGGCACCCGGAGCTGGCGCTCCCTCACCGTCGAGCGCCTCGAGATCAACCCCCCGCTGCCCGACACCTGGTTCAACGCCGACGCCCCGGAACTGGAGTTCCGATTCCCGCGGTTCATCGACGGCGAGCCCGAGCCGCCGCTGGACCCTGGCTTCTACGCGCCCGGAGCCACGCCGCCCCCGGCCTTCGGAAACGAGCCCAACCCCGGCGAGCCTCCACCCCCGCCCCCGGGCGGCGAGCCCCCTCCCGGCGGCGAGCCTCCACCGCCACCTCCGGGCGGCGAGCCTACTCCTGGGGGCGGGCCTCTCCCTGGCGGACAGCCTCCCCCGCCCTGATCGACTCGCCGTCCTCGAGCTGCCCCATCGGCGAGACGCTGACTACCTCCGAACATCCTCCGGAACCACGACCTGCCGCGCATCCACCGGCGGGTCTTCCACCGCCGCCACGCGGAACTCCACGCGGCGGTGGATGGCCTCGGCGGGCGGTTGGTGATCGTCCCTTGTTCGGCACCAAAGTCGGGGCTATCATGGGTGCTCTTGTAGGAGCGAACTGGCCGAGGGCGAGGAGGATGTGCGGTCGGGGCTGCTGCTCTCCGACCCCGACAACAACTGCGATGGGTGGTGAACCATGATTGCCTTCCTGGTGGCGATGGCCTGCACGACGGCCGATCCGGTCGTGGCCTCGGAGGCGGCGCTCCCGCCGGGCGGAGAAGATTTGAAACAGGGGCTACGGTCGTTCGACACCCTGAGAGCGTGGATCTACGATCCCGAGCTTATCACCGCCGGGCAGTTCACCGATCGCTACGTGATCTCGGTTCGTGCCGACGGCGCGGTCGTGGTCGATGTCGACGGACAGAGTGTGCGCTTTTTCTGGACAGCGACGGGAGTCACCAGGGACGCCACGCGGCTCATCCCATCGACATCGCAAGATGACCCCCGGTGGCAACCCAGGCCATGGCTCCACTGGCCCGAGTCCGTGCAGGCCGTACAGGCCGCCGTGCAGGCGTTCCGGAGTCCCGACCTGCTCTGGAACGCCCGCGACCCGCAGTACTATGGGTTGGCGGAGAACGACTCGCCGCGTCGGTGCGAGGTCGTGCCCCCAGCGATGCAGTGCCTTCCGGCACTCCCCGGTCACCTCTTCCTGGAAATGATGCCGAGCGGCCGATTGTACCACATCCAGTACTACTCCGCGCCGAAGCGCTTCCGGACGCTCAACGTCCAGCGCCTCGAGATCAACCCCCCGCTCCCCGACGCCTGGTTCAACGCCGACGCCCCGGAGCTCGAGTTCCGATTCCCGCAGTTCATCGACGGCGAGCCCGAGCCGCCCCTCGACCCCGGCTTCTATGCGGCCGGCGCCACGCCGCCCCTGGCCTTCGGAAACGAGCCCGACCCCGGCGAGCCTCCACCGCCGCCCTCAAGCGGCGAACCCCCACCGCCACCTCCGGGCGGCGAGCCTCCCCCTGGGGGCGGGCCTCTCCCTGGCGGACAGCCTCCCCCTCCTTGATCGACTCGCCGTCCTCACGCCGCCCCAACGGCGAGAGGACGACTAGCGCCGCACATCCTCCGTAACCACCGCCTGCCGCGCATCCACCGGCAGGTTTTCCACCTCCGCCACGCGGAACTCCACGCGGCGGTTGATGGCCTCGGCGGGCGGCTGGTGATCGGCCCTTGTTCGGCACCAAAGTCGGGGCTATCATAGGTGTTCTCTCTGGAGCGAACTTGCCCTCGTTGAAGATGAGCGAAGACCTCCGCCCGCTCACGGACCTGAAGACCGAGGCGGGCGACATCGTGGGACAGGTGGAGCGCACGGGCCGCCCGGTGGTGATCACCCGGCACGGGAGGGGCGTCGCGGTGATTCTCTCGCTCGCAGCGTTCGAGGAGATGCAAACCCGCATGGAGACGGCGGATCTCCGGCGCGCACTGGCCGAGGGCGAGGAGGATGTGCGGTCGGGGCGGCTGCTCACCCACGCGGAGGTGGCGCGACGGCACGCGAGGCCGACGCGTGGGTGACCGCAAGGTCGCCGTCCTCTGGACCGAGCGTGCCGACCGCGACCTGGGCCGGGCGATCGCCTTCGCCGAGGAACGCGGCGGCCGCGCGCCAGACCGCGTGGCGCGAGCCGTCTTGGAGCGCGGGGATCTCCTCGCGTCGCAGCCGGAGCTCGGCTCGCCGGTCGAACTGGACGGGGAACCGACGCGCTATCGAAGGGTCGTGGCGGGAACGTACTCGATCTACTACCGCGTGTCCGAGGCCGTCGATGCCACCGAGGTGATCGTCATTCGCGTGTGGCACTCGTCGAGAGACCCGGCCACGCTGGTGCTCGAGTAGGAGCTCCGGACAGCAGAGGTCGGGCGCACGCCCCGTGAGCTACCCGCCCACCCTACCTCCGAACATCCTCCGGAACCACGACCCGCCGGGCATCCACCGGCAGGTCTTCCACCGCCGCCACGCGGAACTCCACGCGGCGGTTGATGGCCTCGGCGTCTGGTGCCGTGTCGGCCACCAGCAAGCGGGTCTCGCCGAAGCCCTTCGAGAGGAGGCGCTTTGGCTCCACGCCGTGCCCCACCAGCCAATCCATCACCGCGTAGGCGCGGGCGTCGGACAGGCGTAGGTTGTAGGCGTCGGGCCCGTTGGTGTTGGTGTGTCCTTCCACCAGGAAGTAGGCGATCTCCGGGTGTGACACGATCACGTCGCGCACCGCCTCGAGCACCGGCGTGGCGCTCGGCAGTAGCTCCGCGCGGCCCTCGCGGAAGAAGATCGCCTCGGTGATGACAATGCGGTCGCCCGCCCACTCGGCCACCTTCGGGCAGCCGTCGGAGTAGCGCGGGTCTTGCTCGGGGTGGATGGGCTCGCGCGGGCAGGCGTCGCGGGCGAACTCCACGCCGTCCTGGTCGCCGTCGAACTCGGGGCAGCCGTCGTCGTCGGCGAAACCATCGACCGTCTCCGGCATGTCGTCACACTGGTCCACCACGTCGGGGAAGCCGTCGCCGTCGGTGTCCAGGTTGGGATCGATCTCGGGCGGCGGCGCGGGGGGCGCGGGCTTTGTATAGGTCCAGCCCACCGAGAGGAAGGCGCGCCAGGAGGCGGCGCCCACCCCGTCGTTGAGGCCGGTCGCCGCGCCGAGCGAGGCGAAAGCCCCCTGGGGCAGGCGGTAACGACCGGACACCATCGCTTCCAGCGGCCAGCTCTCCGACACCACGTCGGACTGCGAGGTGAACTCGAGCTGGGTGGTGAGCGCGTCGTTCCAACTGTAGCCGACGCCCAGCCCCACCAGCGGGCCGAGCCCGGTGTCGAGGTTGCGGGCCTCCTCGGGGAAGCTCGCCTGCATCCCGGCCATGCCGAGGAGGTCGATGTCGCCCTGGTGCACCTCGGCGAGGGCCAGGAGCCCGGCGCGCGGTCCCGCGCTGCCCACGTAGTGACTCTCGTCGCCGGTGGGGGCCCAGAGGTTGGCCTGCACCGCGAGCTGTGGCATCCAGCCCTTGCCGCGCAGCGCGGGGACGAGCACGCCAGCGCGCAGGTCGCCCGGCGCGCTGAAGGAGCCGGACAGGTCTTCGCCGAAGGCGTGCAAGGGCAGCGCGGCGTCGATCCGCAGGCCGCCGAAGGAGTAGCCGCCGGCGAGGTGCACGGTGCCGAGCGAGGCCAACACCGGCTCGCGCCCGGTCGGCATCACCTCGGACAGGGGGCGGTCGGCGTAGTCGAAGGCCATCAGCGTGTCCCAGGAGCCGCCCCGGCCAGCGTAGGCGGTGCCGAGGCGCGAGAAGGCCGCCGGGTCGCCCGTGGTGCCAAAGAGCTGGAAGCCGTGGGCGTCGATGGCGTGGGCGAGGGTGACGAGGAGGATCATCGCGGCCTCCGGGGCGCGGCCGACCCGCGGCTGCCTCTCGCGCGGCGGGCGACGAGGGGCACCAGCAAGAGGAGCATCCCCGCCCAGCCCTGGCCGCAGCCGCCGCCGGCGTAGTCGCCCTGGTAGTCGAGGAAGTCGGGCTTCTTGTCGAAGTCGCTGTCGGCGGTGCCCTCGTCCTGGTCGAGGAAGCCGTCGGCGTCGCTGTCGGTGTCGTGGGCGTTGACTTGGTCATCGCCGTCCACGTCGGTGTCTGTCACGCCGTCGCCGTCGAGGTCGGCCTTCATCTCGGTGGCGCTCGAGATCCCGTCGTTGTCGTCGTCGGTGTCGAGGCAGTCGAGGATGTAGTCGCCGTCGCGGTCGGGCCCACTGTCCACTTCCTCGCCGTCCATCATCGTGTCGCCGTCGGTGTCGGGGTCTTCCGCGTCGGAGCCGAGCACCCACTCCATCAGGTCGACGAGCCCGTCGCCGTCGCGATCGTCGGTCTCGATATAGCCATCGCAGTCGTTGTCCTCCCCGTCGATCTTCTCCATCGCGCCCGGGTTGGTGCCGGGGTCGGTATCGTCGCAATCTTGCGCCAGCGGGTAGCCGTCGTCGTCCTGGTCGTCGTCGCGGCCGTCGCAGTCCTGGTCGATGCCGTCGTACCAGGCCTCGGTCACGCCGGGGTTGATGGTGGCGTCGAAGTCGTCGCAGTCGCCGCCGCCGTACTCGGTGGCGTCGTAGCCGTCGCCGTCGCGGTCCCACTCCGAGTAACCGTCGCAGTCGGTGTCGAAGCCGTCGACCGGGTCTTCCTCGGCGCCGGGGAATACCGTGGACTGGGCGTCGTTACAGTCGGTGCCGCCGGCCTCCTCGGCGATCCAGCCGTCGCCGTCGACATCGACGAGGTCGTTGTTGTCACAGTCCTGGTCGATGCCGTCGTACGGCCACTCGGTGTGCCCGGGGTAGCGGTCGGCGTTGAAGTCGTCGCAGTCGTCGCCGCCGTAGTCGCCCGAGGTGTAGCCGTCCTTGTCGCGGTCGAAATCGTCGCGGTCGTCGCAGTCCTGGTCGATGCCGTCGTACCATTGTTCCTGCGCGGCGCCGTGCACCAGTGGATCCGCGTCGTCGCAGTCGTCGCCGCCGTCGATGAAGTCGGCGTCGTGGTGGTCGCCGTCTTTGTCGTAGTCAGAGCCTCCGTCGCAGTCCTGGTCGACGCCGTCGTAGTAGGTCTCGGTGGCGCCGGGCTTGACGGCGGGGTCGTCGTCGTCACAGTCCTCGCCGCCCGAGATCGACGCGACGAAACCGTCGCCGTCGACATCCACGAGGTCGGCGCCGTCGCAGTCGTTGTCGACGCCGTCGTAGGGGATGTCAGATTCGGTGGGGTTGACGGTTGGGTCGCCGTCGTCGCAGTCCACGTTGTCGTAGAAACCATCGCCGTCGTCGTCGGCCACGTCGGCGTCCGGTCCGCCGAAGGCGCCGATGTCGGAGACGGACCCGTCGAGATCGAAGATCGAGGCGTGCCCAGCGTCGATGCAGGGCGAGCCCTCGGCGAGGAAAAGGTCGTCGTCGGCCGAAGAGCCATCGGCGGTGTAGGCGACGAGCATCGGGTCGGTGCTCAGGTTGCCACTGGTGCCCGTCGGGTCGCTCCAGCCCACCCAGTCGCCGCCGGCGTTGTCGTAGGCGAGGTTGTTGTAGCGGTCGGTGGTGTCAGTCGTGCCGTAGGCGCCGCCGCCATCGACCGCCTGGTAGAAGATGTTGTTCACCAGCGAGAGGGGACCGGTGGTGTAGAGGTGGCCGCCGTCGCGGCTGGCGTCGTTGCCGGCCAGGGTGTTGTTGATGACCTCGAGCTCGACGGTGCCGTTGAGGTAAAGGCCGCCGCCGTTGCCACTGGCCACGTTGTCGGTCACGCGCAGGTTGGAAAGGGTGGCCGCCGTGTCGACCTCCAGGAACGCGATGGCGCCGCCGTCCTTGGCCACGTTGCCGTGCAGGTAGGCGCGGGCCACGGTGACGTCGCTGGGCTCGGTGGCGGTGATCGCGCCGCCGTAGGCGCCGGCAATGTTGTCGAAGAAAGTGGCTTCCCAGATGGAGAGCGCCCCGTCGGACAGGAACACGGCCCCGCCGTCCTCGTCGGCCTCGTTGCCAGTAAAACGACAGTCGGACACGTCGAGGTCGCCATCGACGTAGATCGCGCCGCCGCTGCCGAGATCGGCCTGGTTGTCGCTGAAGTCGCTGGCCTCGATCTCGGTGTCGCCCTCGGCGTAGATCGCCCCACCGTGCCCACTGCGGGCGCGGTTGGTGCCGAGGCTGGCCTCGTCGAGTGTCAGTTCGCCGTCGGCGTAGACCGCGCCGCCGTGGTCGCTGGCCGAGTTGGAGCTGAAGGTGGAGCCGTCGAAGCTCGCCTCGGCGCTGCCATCGACGTAGAGCGCGCCGCCGCTCTGGGCGGCGTCGTTGTCGGTGTAGCTGCCGTCGGCGTCGACCAGCGTGCCACTGTCGCCGAGGTAGATGGCGCCACCGTCGTTGCCGCTGTTCTGGTCGAAGGCACAGTTCTCGAGGTCGACGGTGGAGCCGTCTGCCGCGTAGATGGCCCCGCCCTCGGCGCTGGCGCTGTTGCCGTCGAAGCGGACCGAGGCCAGCGTTGCGGAGGAGGCTTCCCAGAGCGCGATGGCCCCGCCCTGGTAGGCGGCGTTGTCGCGGACGGTAGACTCGGACAGGCTGAGGCTGGAGCCGTCGCGCAGGTAGAAGGCGCCACCGCTGTAGCCGGACGCGGCGCTGGCGATGCTCGCGTCGCTGATGGTGGCGCTCTGGATGTCGGCGCTCGCGTGACCGGACAGGTAGAAGCCGGCGCCGTAGCTGTTCTTGCCACTCGGCGCGTCGACCACGAGGTCGGTGGCCACGAGGTCAGCGCCATCGAGGTAGGCGAAGCCGCCGTGCGCGCTTGCGTAGGGGGCGGTGCTCACGACATCGACGAGGTCGAGCGTGGACCCGTCGTCGGCGTAGATGGCGCCGCCGTAGGTGGCGGTGCCACTGGTGAGATCGAGCGTCTGCGCGGTGACGGTGGCGCCGCCGGTGGCGTAGAGGTGCGCCCCGTAGGCGGCGGTGGAACCGGTGACGATCACGTCGCTGAGCGCGAGATCACCGCCGTCCACGTAGATCGCGCCGCCACGGGTGCTGGTGCTGCCGGCCCCGTCGATGACGACGGACTCAAGCGCCAGTTGCCCGTCGGTGACCGCGACGCCGCGCCCGCCCACCGGGGCGAGTGTCAGGTCGGCAACCGTGGCCGCGCGCAGGGACGACATCGTCACCACGTCGTCGCTCGTGCCCGGCGACAGGATCGTGACACCGGCGCCGTCGCCGAGGATGGTGATTGACTTGCCGGTAATGTCGATGGCCTCGGGCCAGGTGCCCGCCGGGATGTGGACGGTGTCGCCATCCGACGCCGCGTCGATCGCGTCCTGGATGGAGGCGAAATCGACCCCCACCTCCAGGGTGGCGGCGAGCGAGCGGGTGGCGAGGAAGATCAGCATGGTGGCCAGGGCGGGGGGATGGGACGGAGGATCACTTGCCGCCCCGGACGCGGCGGAGGAGCAGGAGCCAACCCAACGAGAAGGCGGCCGGGGTCGGCGCGCTACTGTTGCAGCCGCAGCCGCCCGGGTCGCCCAGCCACTCGCCCGCGTTGTAGCCGGGGAAGGCGGAGCCGGTGTCGGCGCTGTCGAGCGCGGTGGGGGAGCCAGTGTCGTTCATGCCGCTGTCCTCGGTGTCTAGGATCCCGGTGTCGATGACCCCGGTGTCAGAAATGGTGGAGTACTCGACTTCCACCTCGTCGATCTCGAGCGTGCCATCGACGGTGAAGGTGAAGGACTCGATGCCGGTGGCGGTGGAGCTGAGCACCACGTCGTTCCACTGGGCGACAAGGTTGGCGCCGTCCCAGTCGAGCACCAGGGTGGCCCAGTTACCGGGCTCGGGCTCGCCCTCGATCTCCCCGATGATGGCTTGTCCCTCGTCGGTGGCCGACACGTAGAGGTAGAGCGCGTCGGTGTCGAAGAGCATGGTCGGGGCACCGAAACCATCGTCGGCCCAGGCGGCCTGGTCGGCCTCGACGAGCGGGCGAATGTCGGTATCGTCGTCGGCAAACGTTGGATCGGTGCCGCCGAGCGCGAGGCCGAGGCTGTCGCCCATCGAGTAGAGCGCCGAGAAGGCGCCGTCCTCGTAGCTGACATCCGCGAGCCAGAGGCGGTCCGCCCCCGCGCTGAGCTCGCCCATGCGGGTGAAGGCGAGGCCGTCGGCGCTGGTGGCGTAGCCGGTCGCGCCGGTGGCGGGGACGCTGTAGTAAAGGTGGTAGGTGCCCGCGTCGTCGATGACGACACTCGGCGAGCCCAGCCCGGTGGCATCGAAGTCGGCGCCGGGGGCGAGCACTTCGCCCTCCTCGGTGAAGCTCTCGCTGTCGGCCGAGGTGGCGCGGTGGATGGCGCCGTGGCGGGTGTAGTACACGTGCAGCTCGGTACCGACGAGCAGGTCGGGCTCGGCAGCGTTGGCGACAATCGAGACGAAGTCGTCGTCGAAGTCGGCGCCGGGGTCGCGAGCGAGCACGAGGCCACCGTCGCGGGTGCCGCAGAGCAGGATCTCGTCGCCGTAGCGGGCGAGGTCGGGGTCGGCGAGGTTCTCGGCCACGGTGTCGTCGGCGTCGAAGTCGAGCTCCGAGGCGGGGAAGGGGGCGGTGTCGCTGTCGAGGGACAGGTGTTCGGCGCCGGTGTAGTCTGCGTCGAACACCGACTCGCCCGCGAGCAAGGAGAAGCCGTCGCCATCGGCGAGGCGCACCCGCGCGGTGAGCGTGAAGCTGGCCATGTCGTCGAGCGCGAGCGTGGTGCTCTCGGTCACGACGAGCACGCCGTCGCCGAGGCTGCCGCCCTCCCACTCGCCCGCGTCGGTGGCGAAGGAGGTGGCCGAGGACTCGGCGTGGGCGAGGGCAGCGAGGATGGCGAGTGCCATGGGGGGGCTATCGGTCAGGGGCGGCGGGACTTGAGTCGGCGTTGAAGATCGGGTGGTAGGATCGGACATGCTCAACCTGTTGAGCGCGATGGCGACGCCGTCCTTGCTCCTGGTGGGCACCTACGTGGCTCTGGCAGCTGCCCGTGGTGGGCGGCATGACCTTCGGGGTGGCCGCAGGCTGGTGCCTGTTCGTGGGCATCCCGCTCGCCGGCGAGTACGGCTCGCACTGGGACAACTGGCCGCCGCACCGGTGGGGGAGCCTGGTTGTGTGGCTCGGGCTCCTCGCCGGGCTGGTGGCCTTGGCCCCGGCTGAGCACCGCGCCAGGGCCTGGGTGGTGGCGTGCTCAGGGGCGGTCCCCTTCGTGTACGCGGTCGGCTGGTGCGCCTGCCTGGACTGAGGGCTCACGATGGGGTACATTCTCCGCGTTGAAGCTACACAGCGCCCGTGGATGCGGCCGGTTGACCCACGGCGTCGAGGCGGTCTGACGTGGCGAGTGCGCGTGCGCCAGGCCCCCCAGGGACCTCGTCGCGAGCGATTGCTATCTGAACCGCACGCGTCGTGAGCACAAGGCGGCCGAAGTGACACCCGGAGCCCGACCGAGAGGTCGGGCAAGCCGAGGGGTACGGACGAAGCTGCATTTTCCTCGCCCCGTTGCGGACGTCCGCGGTGACGGCTCCGGCCCAGTGCCGGTTCGGCCAGCTTGCGCTCACGACGATTCCAGTTCGAGCAGCAATGGCTTGCGACGACGAGGGGCCCCCCGAATCGGTGCCGCCTCGCCGTGTCGAGCGACGCCGTATTGCGCCGGGCGTTTGGTGGTCGCTGGCGGTACGGCGCCGCGGGCGGCCCTGGTGCGGTGTGCAGCCGTCGACCCGGGGTCCAGGTGTCGGTTCGCGCCAGTACCGGCATGGCTGCCGCCAGCGGGATAGGCTGCCCTCGCCGGCGGCGACCGCCATCGGCGACGAAGCTGTGATTCTACCCCCCTTCGACCTGCCGTTCTCGCCCGCGAAGCTGTTCGCCCTGCCCAGATAGCGCCGCGAGCGCGGCGGTCCCCCCCACGTAGATCACCGCTGGCGCCTCCACGTCGAGGCTTCCGAGCGTTGCCACGGTCGCGACCTGTCGCGACTCGCCGGGCTGGGTGGCCTGGCTGACGACGAGGGCGGTGGCGCCGGGAGGGTAGCGCAAACACAACAATGCGCCCTGCAGGGCGGGCAGGCTCCCGGCCCCCATGAAGATCACCAGCGTCTGGCGCGGATCGTAGGGGGGGAGATCGACGGGTGCGCCCTCGGCGCCGCGGGCGGTGACCACCGTGAAGCGGTCGGCCAGGCCGCGGGCGGTGAGGGGATGCCCCGCCGCCGTGAGGGCGGAGACGCCGGGGATGACCTCGACAGGCACGGGGGACAGGGCCTCGACCGACTCGTGGAGCCGGCCGAAGATGGCCACGTCGCCCGCGCAGAGGCGCAGGCAGCGCTCGCCGCGGGCGTGGGCCTCGCGGAGCTCGCCGTACAGCTTCGCCTGGGCAGCGGGCACGCTCGCGGGGTCGTGCTTGTCGTCGGCTCGGACCACGCGGCCCCGGGTGAGGGCGAGGATCGCTGCGGGGACCAGACGATCGGCGACGACGAGATCGGCGGTGGCGAGGGCGTCGCGGGCGGCGAGGGTGAGCAGGCGAGGGTCGCCGGGGCCGGCGCTGGCGAGGAGGATGGGGTGAACCCCAGCCAGACGCGGCGGCCTCGGGAGGCGTCCCGCGGAGGCGTCGGTTGTGGTGCCCGACACCAGGCCCTTCGCAAGGTCGGACCACGGCGTTTCCCGCGCGATCTTCGCGAGCTTCGCCATGCGCACCGCCGAGTCGGGCTGCTCGGCGCGGACCTGCTTGCGAAGCGCGGCGAAGTTCTCGATGGCGGCTGGCAGCTCGGCAGGGAGCGCGTCGCGGATCTCGTCGCGGAGACGGGCGGCGAGGCCGGGACCGGCGCCGTCGGTCGACACCGCGACCTGCACCGGGCCGGCCCGGTGGATCGCGGGGAGGTAGAAGTCGCAGAGCTCGGGGCGGTCGGCCACGTTGACCCAGATCCGTTGCTGGCGGGCGTAGCGGGCGATGGCTGCGCTCACGACCCGGTCGTCGATGGCCACGAGGACCACGGCGATGCCTTGCAGATCGGCAGGGGCAAACAGGCGCGCGTGGTGAACGATCTCGCCTGCCGCCAGGCGGGCCTGCAACTCGGTGCCGACGCGTGGGGCCACGACGCTGACCAAGGCTCCGGCCGCGAGCAGGGCGCGCACTCGCTGCGTGGCGATGGCACCACCGCCAACCACGAGCACGTCGCGACCGGACAGACGCAGGCCGGCCATGTAGGACACTGGCTCGGTGGTGGTGCCGGGGAAGGGGATGATGGTCCGGACGCTCATGTCGCCTCCGGGGCCGCGTGCCTGGGCTGGGGCGCCGGCGCGCGCATGCGACCCACGATGCTGTGGGCTTCCTGGACGAACAACTCCGCCTCGGCCACGCGCCGTCGTAAACGGTCTCCACTAGGTTCAGCCTCGCCGGCGGCGTGCAGGTAGTAGTAGCCGACGCCCTCGAAGATCCGACCCGCGTCGTAGAAACGTGACTTGAAGGCGGGGAGGACCTCGTCGTCGGCGCGGGGCTCGGCGTGGTCGGCGGCGAGCAGCGCCCGCGCGGCGAGACGGAAGGCCCGCTCGGTCGCGACAATGGCCCGCTCGGGACGGGCGTGCGCCTCCTCCACGGCGGTATCGGCGTCGCTGAGCAAGAAGTCCGCGCCGTCGACCACCTCGCCGGCACACTCGCCCACGCCACGCACCACGCGGAAGGGCTCGTCGCTACCGGCCTCGCGGTAGGCAGCGGGATCCGCCTCGAAGGATGGAAGTTCCTGCAAGGGCTCGAGCAAGGCCTTGAGCGCGGGCCGCCCGGCGGTGCGCACGAACTCGGCGAAGCTAGTCGCGACCGAGTCGCGGTAGGCCCCGGCCAGCACTCGGACCGCCTCGCCAGCCCGCGCGGCGGGCACCTTGGCGACGGCGCCGCCGAAGGCGAGCCCCCCGGCTTCGCCGCCGAGGATCACCAGGTAGTGCGGCACCACCACGCCGTTCACCGTGCGCGCCGCGCCGTAGAAACCGACGTCGGCGATGGCGTGCTGGGCGCAACCGTTGGGGCAACCCGAGATGTGGATGCGGAGTCGCGACAGTTTCTCGTCGACGGCCAGTGCCTCGAGCGCCGAGTCCATCGTGGTCGCGACCGCGCGCGGCCGGGTGATGCCGAGCTTGCAGGTGTCGGCGCCGGGGCAGGTAATGGGGTCGGCGATGCCGTGCGCACCAGCGCTCCCGAGGCCGAGGGCGGCGAGTCCCTCGCGCAGCGCCGGCAACCGGTCGGTCGACACGAAGCGCACGAGGAGGCCCTGCTCGGGCGTGATGCGCGTGGTGTCGCCGACCTCCCGGGCGAGGAGCGTCGCGAGGCCGCGGAGCTGCGCCGGGGACAAGTCGCCGCGCGGGACACGCACCTTCACCGCCACGTAGCCGGGCTGTCGCTGGGGGATGACGTCGGGGCCGTGGGCCTCGGCGGTGCCCGCGGGGAAGAGGGGCGCGTCGGCCACGGCCGGCAGGGGCTCGGTCGCGACGGGCTCGGTCAACGCCGCCACTTCGGCGCGGAAACGCTCGATCCCCCAGTCGGCGAGCAGGAACTTCAGCCGCGCGCGGGCCCGGTTCTTCTTCTCGCCGTGCCGCGCGAACACCCGGAGCACCGCTTGGGTGAGGCTCGCGATCTCCTCGGCCGGCACGAAGTCCGCGAGCACCTGGGCTTCCATGGGCACCGCGCCGAGGCCGCCCCCGGCCCGCACCTCGAAGCCGTCCTGGCCGTCGCGACGCCGCGCCGTGAAGCCGAGGTCGTGGATGCGCGCGAGGTTCCAGAGCGGGTCGTCCACGCTGGCGAAGCTGATCTTGAACTTGCGGCCGAGCGCCTGGCCATCGGGGTGCCGCATCGCGAAACGGGCGAGGCGGAGCGCATGCGGCGTCACGTCAAAGGGCTCGGCGACGACGCCGCTGTTGGCGGCGGCGGTGACGTTGCGCACCACGTTGCCGCAGGCCTCGCGCGCGCTCATGTCGGCGGCGTCGAGGTCGCGGAGGAGGCCGGGCGTGCTCGGCAGGCGCACGAAGTGCACCTGGATGTCCTGGCGCGTGGTGAGGTGCGCCACGCCAGAGCCGTAGGTCTCGGCGATGTCGGCGAAGGCGGCGAGCTGCGCGGGGCTGATGAGCCCGAGCGGCAGCTTGCTCCGCATCATGTGCACGCCGTCCTGGCGCTGCCCGTAGATGCCGTGCCGCAGGCGCCGTTCCACGAACACGTGCTCCGGCACCAGGCCCTGCCGGTAACGGTCGATCTGGGTGGACAGCTCCTCGATCTCGGCGAGGACGGCCGGGCGGGTGCCGGCGACGCGGAAACTCATGGGGAACTCCGGCGGTGAAGGCCGCACTCGGTCTTGGCGAGAAGGGCCCAGCGGCCGCCACGCTCGTTGGTCGACGGTCGCGTGCAGGGCGCGCAACCGATGGAGCGGTAACCGCTCGCGAGGAGAGGGTTGGTGGGGACGCCGTGTCGCGACAGGAAGTCGTCGACCTCCGCGCGCGACCAGCCGAGCAGCGGGTTGACCTTCCAGAGCCCGAAGCGGAGATCCCACTCCACTGCGGCGGCCAGGGCGCGGTCGGCCGTCTGCTCGGCGCGGATCCCGCTCACCCAGGCCTCGAAGCCGCCGAGGAGCTGCTGCAGGGGTTCCACCTTGCGAATCGCACAGCAACGGTCGGGTTCCGTGGCGTGGAGCGGGCCCGGGTCGATGGCGGGGCGCACGGCGTGCACCTCGATGCCGAAGTGCCGCTCCACCTGGTGCCGAAAGGCCAGCGTCTCGCCGAAGTGGCAGCCGGTGTCGAGGAAGTACGTCGGCAGCGCGAGCCCTTCCTGGCGGAGCAGCTCGAGGATGCAGAGGGTCTGGGGGCCGAGCGCGGACACCAGCGCGGTCCTGTGGCCGAACTGCGCCACGGTGGCGCGCAACAGCTCGCGCGCGTCGCCGACCGCGAGGGGGATGGGTGCAGACACTGTGCCTCCGGGGACATGGCCGCGCCGGAGGCTGTCCCCCGGCTCTCGGCCGGGGGAACTGGGGGATCTAGGCTATGATCCCGCGTTCGCCCCGGCCCGGGCACAACAGCAGCAACAGGTGCAGCTGGAGGCGGAGGCGAGGGCGAAGGAGATCGACATCGAGACGTGACGATAGCCCGATGTGCCTGCGAGGCGCAAGTGGGGGCGGCTACCAGCGCTCAACCGGCTGACGGCGGTGGCATCGCCCGCGGGAGGGCAGCGCAAACAGGCGCTCAACGTGAGCTACAAGCTCCGAACTGCCCGCAGCAAGGCGTGGTGCAGCGCGTGCCCGCCGCGATGGGCCACGAGCTTCACCAGCGGGCGCCCGGGCACCAGCGCGAGGTCGCCCACGGCGTCGAGGGCCTTGTGACGGGCCACCTCGTCGCTCGCGCGGATGCCGCCCTGGTTCATCGGGCCCGACTCGTCGTAGACCACGGTGTTCTCCAGCGAGGCGCCGCGGGCGATGCCGAGCGCGAGCAAGCGCTCAGCGTCGCGACGGAAACCGAAGGTGCGGGCCCAGCCGAGCTCGCTGGCGAAGCTGCCGTCGACGATGCCCGACCAGCGCTGCGCACCAATGGAAGGGTGCGGGAAGTCGACCCGAACGTCGACCTCGAGGGCGCGACAGGGGTGCAGCTCGGCCCAGGATCCCCCCTGCTCCACGCGAACCGGGCGGTCCACCGTCCACGTGCGCGCGGGCACCGGCAGGGTGCGCACGCCGGCCTGCGCCAGCGCCCCGATCCAGCCGAGCGCGGCGCCATCGAGGATGGGGAGCTCGTCGCCCTCGACGATCACGTCGATGTTGTCGATGCCGGCGCCCACCGTGGCCGCGAGGAGGTGTTCAACCAGCGCCACGCGGACCTCGCCGACCCCGAGGGTGGTGGCCAGCGTGGCATCGACCACGTGATCCACGTCGGCCGGGACCACGACGCCGCCCACCAGGAACCGACGGCCACTGTCGGCCGGGGCGGGAGACAAAACCACGCTCGTGGGGAGCCCAGTTCGCAGGCCGATTCCGGCCACGCGATGGGCACGCGCGAGGGTGCGTTGGAGGATCACTGGCGGCTCGCCGGGGGAAGGCCGGCCACGCTATCTCCCACGGCAACGCCGTGCGCCAAAAACCAGCCCTGGTTGGCCTCGATGGCGTACATCGCCGGTTTCCGGGAGGGGGTGAGCGCCGTGGAGAGCGGCACCATGTCGCTGATCGAAACGATCCGCCCGTCGGCACCGACGAACGCGATCGACAGCGGCAACGGCGTGTCTTTCATCCAGAAGTACCGGGGGGCCGCCTCGGGGTACACGAAGACCATGCCGTCGTCTACCCCCAACTGCGTGACGCCCATCAATCCCTGCTCCCGCTCGCTCGGCTCGTCGGCCACGTGCACGCTGAGCACAGCGCTCGCAAACATCAGTTTCACTCGAACATCCCGCCCCGGGTGAAGCCCACGAGCTTGGCCCCGGCGTGGGTGAGCACCCGCCCCTGGGGGGTGCGCTGCAGGAGCCCCTCTCGGATGAGGAAGGGCTCGTAAACCTCCTCGATGGTGTCGGACTCCTCGCCGATCGCCGCCGAGAGATTGCTGAGGCCCACCGGCCCGCCGTCGAAGCGGAAGGCGATGGTGTGCAGGATCTTGCGGTCCATCGCGTCGAGGCCGCGTGCGTCGACCTCCAGGCGGTCGAGGGCCCGGCGAGCGAGATCGAGGGTGACAATGCCTTGCTCGACCTGTGCGAAGTCGCGGAGGCGACGCAGGATACGATTAGCGATGCGCGGCGTGCCGCGGCAACGCGTGGACAGCTCGTCGAGCGCGTCGTCGTGCACCGGCAGGGCGAGGCGCTCGGCGCTGCGAAGGAGGATGAGCCGGAGCTCGGGCGGCGAGTAGAAGTCGAGCACCGCGCTGATGCCGAAGCGGGCCCGCAGCGGGGAAGTGATGAGACCGGAGCGCGTGGTGGCGCCGATGAGCGTGAAGCGCTTGAGCCCCACCGAGATCGTGCTGGCACCGGCGCCCGTGCCCGTGATGATGTCGAGCCGGTAGTCCTCCATCGCCGGGTAGAGGATCTCCTCGACCACGCGGTTGAGGCGGTGGATCTCGTCAATGAACAGCACCTCGCGGGGCTGGAGACTCGTGAGAATGGCCGCGAGGTCGCCCGCGCGCTCCAGCGTGGGGCCGGCGGCCACCCGAATCGTGACGCCGAGCTCCTCGGCGATGATGTTGGCGAGCGAGGTTTTTCCGAGGCCGGGCGGGCCGGAGAGCAAGACGTGGTCGAGCGATTCCCCGCGTTGCAGGGCCGCGCGGATGTACACGCGCAGGTTGTCTTTCACCCGGTCCTGGCCCACGTAGTCGCCGAGCCTACGCGGGCGTAGCGCCGGGTCGGGGGCGTCGATCTCGCTGGGATCCACGAAGCGACTCACGGCCGCGTGCTATCCCGATCGCGAGCTGAACGGGAGTTCAGCGACCCCTCGCGAGCCGTTCGAGGGCCAGCGTGATGCGCTCGGGCAAGGGGGCCTCGGACTTGCCAATCTCGGTGATGTGGGCCGCCGCGAGGTCGATCTCGGCCTTGCGGTAGCCCAGCTGGGCGAGGGCGAGGGCGAAGCTGTCGTCGGCGCGCGCGGTGTTGGGCGGTGGAACCACGGCCCCCGCGGCGATCTTCCCCTTGAGTTCGAGCACGATGAGCTCGGCCGTTTTCTTGCCGATGCCCTTCACCGCCGAGAGGGTGCGCACGTCGCCGGTGTTGATCGCCGTGGCGAGCTGGTCGACCGTGAGGCCGTCGAGCACCGGCAGGGCCTTGGCCGGACCGATGCCCGAGATCGAGATGAGGCGGATGAACGCGGCACGTTCCTCGCCAGTCGCGAACCCGTAGAGCTCGAGCGTGTCCTCCGCCACCTGCGTGTACACGTGGAAGGTGGCCTGGTCGCGCGCGTCGCGGATGGTCCTCGGCGCGCACCAGAGCTCATAGCCCACGCCGCCCACGTCGAGCACCACGCGGTCGGCCCCGCGCTCCACGATCTCGCCGCGCAGCCGCGCGATCACGGGATGGCCCCGGCACGGCGCGCGATCTCGGTCCACATGTCGCGACCACGGGGCCGCTTGGTTGACCTGGCGGCTGGCACCAGGGCGTGGTTGTGATGCGTGATGGCGATGGCGATGGCGTCGGCCTCGTCGGCCACGCGGGGCGACTCGCCGCAGAGCACGGTGACCATCCGGCCCACTTGGGCCTTGTCGGCGGCGCCGTTCCCGGTGACGGTCTTCTTGATAGAGCTGGCGTTGTAGGTAGATAAAGGCAGTGCTGCCACCGCGAGCATCGCCACGCCGCGCGCTTGCCCGAGCACCAAGGCACTCGCCGCCGACTTGTGGGCGAAGATCTCCTCCAGCGCGGCCGCACAGGGCCCGTGGGCGAGGACGACGTCGCGAAGTCCCTCGTGGATGACCCGTAGGCGGGTGGGCATCGGGTCGTCGGGATCGGTCAGGATGACGCCCGAGGCCACCACGACGAATCGATTGGCCTGCCGCTCGACGATCGCCCAGCCGGTACGCCTGCTGCCGGGGTCGATGCCGAGGACACGCATTTACCCGTCAAGAGTAACCGCGATTGGCGGCCTCTGGGCCCCGCGGGCTACGCTCCGGGCCATGTTGTTGCCGCTGCTCCTTGGCCACGCTCTCGCCGCCTCCACGCCCGACGTGCTGGTGGTGGGCGTGCACGTGCCGGGCCTGGTGGGCGAGGCGGCCAACCAGGCGGCCGCCCAGTTGGAGGAAGCGCTCGACGCCTCCGGCAAGGCGGAAGGCCTCGCGCCGGTCGAGGTGAGCAGGCGCATCCGCGGTCGCGAGAGCATCGTGCTGGAGACCTTCGCCCTCGGCCCTGGTCGCGAGCGCCTGAAGGAAGCCCGACTGCTCTACGATCGCGCCCAGATCGATGAAGCGGGGCCGGTGGTCGACGAGGCGATCACGATGTTGTCGAGGGGCATGGCGGTGTCGACGAGCACCCGCGAGCTGCACGAGGCCCTCGTGCTGTCAGGCATGACGCGCCTCGCCACCGGCGACGAGAGCGGCGCCTCGGCGCAGTTCCGCCGCGCAGCCACCCTCGACGTCGACCGCGAGCTCGACCCGGTGAACTACCCGCCCCGGGTGATCGAGCTGTACAATGGTGCTCGTGCCGACGTGGCGAAGAAATCCCCAGCCAAGGTGAGTATTCAGACGTCGGTCGGCGCGACCGTCTTCGTCGATGGCAACGACATCGGCGCGGCCCCCACCGGCACGATCAACCTCGTGCCCGGCGAGCATTTCGTGCTGGTACGGGCGGCCGGCGGCGCGGCCCGCTTCATGCTGGTGACGGTGGCGCCGGGTGAGGAACGCGTGGTGGATGTCGCCCTGCAAACGCAGGGGCTGGGCATCGCGCTGTCCGACAATGCGGGCAAGTCGCGACAGATGCGCGACCTGTACCGCGCGCTCGGCGAGTACGACGAGAAAGGTACTGTCTTGCTCGCGGGGCAGCTGCCCGATGGCCAGGTGGGGGTGCAGCTGTACTCGCCGGCCAGCGGCAACTTCTCACGCGCCGTCACGGGCGAGGCGGGCGACGACGCGGTCGTGGCCATCACCGAGCTCGTGCCCACCGTGGTGGGCTACCTCGCGGAGAGCGGCGACATTCGGGCCGACCGGGTGGGCGCCCAGGTGCTCGCCCTCGACGTTGGCGCCAACCCGGTGCTCGCCGGCTTGCTCTTCGATCCCCCGCCCATTGGCGACGGCACCACCACGGTGGTCACCGAGCAGAAAGGTGTCCCGTGGTGGGTGTGGGCGGGCACCGGCGCGGTGGTCGCGGGCGCGGGCGTCACCGTGGCGGTGGTGCTCACTGGCGACGGTGGAGGCGGCGGCAGCACCGAAGATCCCGACCAGGGCACGATTATCTTCGGCCCCGTCCCCTAGGCGCTACCCCGCCAGGCGCCCCCGGCGGCGATCTCCACCAGCGTCCGCGTCGCGACCGGCAAGGGGCGTAGGGCCACCTCCAGGGCACCGAGGACACGCTCGTTCCGGGCCTCCCGCGCCAACGCGGCGGCGTCCGGACGACCGCCAGCGATCCACGTGCGCTCGCGCTCGTTGGCCCATCGCCACGCGGCGTCGGGGGCGTGCACCTCGGCTGGGGCGCCCGCCTCGGCAAAGAGTCGGCGCGCGCGTGGCACGTGGTAGCTCGCGGTGAGCACGAGCCCCCGGCGACAACCGCGCTCCAGGAAGAGCGCGGCCCCCAGGGCGGCCTCCTCCCGCGTCGACCTCGTCTGGGAGCGGGCGATCACCCGCTGCGGCGGCACGCCCAGCTCGGCGAGCATGTCGGTGACGAGGTCGGAGCCGGAGCGGTCCTGCCCGCGTAGGCGGGCCTCAAGCGTGGCCACGAAGGCGGCCCCGGCGCGCACGGCGGCAGCGGCACCCGCGGCGCGGGCACCGAGCTCGGCGCGCGCGCGCACCGGGTCGGCCCGCAGCTCTTTCCCGAGGATCAAGACGCCGTCGAAAGGGAACACGCCCGGGGCCTAACGTCTCCGTGGGCAACATCCGATCCCGGGGCAGACAGAGGCTCTCCCCCATGTTCCTCGCCGCGCTTTCCCTCGAAGTCGAGATGCCGGAGGTCGAGGTGCGCGCCACACCCGGCGGTCGGCAGGTGTATGCCTCGCTGCCCGACCTGATGGGCGCTGAGATGGCGCTCGAACGCTACGGCATCGATCCCCGTGACGCCAGCGTGATCTCCGTGAGCACCGGAGAGGGCGCCACGCGGCTGGACTGGTCGGAGCTGCAGGGCGGTGACGTGCGTCTCCGCGTGCAGAAAGGGGGCGAACACTCCTTGTGCACCACCTCCGTCGACGGTGGGGTGTGGAGCGGCGGCAACAACGTCATGATCTACGACCCCACCCAGGGGCGCGAGGACGACGTGGCCGCCACGCCGGGCTTCATGCTGGTGGAAGACAACCCCGCGATCGGCGCGCTGGTGTCGCTCTCGCCGGGCGACTCGGTGACGATCATGAACCTCAAGCGCGAGGGGAAGCTCCTCCGCGAGGTGGTGAGCGTGACACGGCCCTCGGGCACCGTCAGCGTGGAGCGCGCGCCCGACGGCGAGCGGATCTGTTTCCTCCGTCCGGGGGCCTAGCGCCACGCGCCGCACACCCGGATAGCGCCGGGGCATGCACGCCTCCGCCGCCGCTCGCGCTGCCTTCGATGCCTGGAACGCCGAGCTCGCTACCAACGCGCTCGACGCCGACCCGCACTTCCTCGCGCTCTTGTCGCAGTACGGTCGCGACGCAGATGCGCCCCGCTGCTTCGGTGCGCTTGTATCGGGCGAGCTCGACGCACTGGCCCGCGAGACCAATCGCGATGAGAACCTCCCCCGCCTCGGACGCTACGACGGCTCGGGCAATCGCACCGAAGACGTCGTGTTTCACCCTGGATATCACCGCATCGGCAAGCTGGCCTACGCCACCGGCTTGATGGGGAACTACGCCCGCCCGGGTCGCGAGCTCGACACGCTCGCCCACGTGTACTTGCTGGGCCAGGACGGCGAGGCGGGCCACACCTGTCCCTGGGCGTGCACCGCCGGGCTCGTGAAGATCCTCCAGGCGGCCCACGCCGATGGATCGAGCGCGCCGGGCGACGTGACGCCCGCGATGGCCGAGACCTGGCTCGCGCGCCTCTACGACCCCGACTACGACACGCATTTCCACGGGTCGCAGTTCCTCACCGAAGTGCAGGGGGGCTCCGACGTAGGGTCGAATGCTGTGGTGTCGCGACTTGACGGAGACCGCTGGCGCATCACCGGCGAGAAGTGGTTCTGCTCGGTGGCCGACGCCCAGATGTTCCTGGTGACGGCGCGTCCCGAGGGGGCCCGCGAGGGCACCGGCGGCCTGGGAGCCTACGCCGTGCCGAGGTTCAAAGCCGATGGCACGCCCAACGACTTCCGCATTCGACGCCTCAAGTACAAGCTCGGCACCCGCTAGATGGCGAGCGCGGAGATCGACTTCGAGGGTGCGGAAGGCTGGCGCGTCGGCGACTTCCGGCGCACCGTCGAGATCGTGCTCAACACCTCGCGGCTCTACAATGCGGTGGTGGCCTGCGCGATGCTCCAGCGGGCCTGGCGGGAGGCGGAGGGCTACGCGCGGCACCGCGGTGCGTTCGGGCGTCCCATCAAGGACTTCGCCGTGATCCGCATCATCCTGGCGCGCCTGTGGACCGAGGCTTGCGCGGCCCGCGCGTCCACCTTCTGGCTCGCCGACATGGCCGACCGGGTGGCCACGAGGCGGGCGGGCGCCGAGGAGCCGGCCGCCCTCCGGATGCTGGTGAACCTCAACAAGATCTGGACCGCGCTCGCCTGTCCGGCCGGCGTGCGCGACGCCATCGAGGTGCTCGGGGGGAACGGCGCGATCGAGGACTTCAGCGCTCTGCCGCGGCTGCTTCGCGACAGCATCGTGATCGAGGCCTGGGAGGGCGGGCACGGCGTGCTGTGCGCCCAGCTCTTGCGTGACAGCCAGCGTCTCCGCCTGCACGAGCCGATGTTTGCGGTGCTAGAGGCCCGTCTCGGGGAGCTCGCCGACATCCGCGCCCGCTGGGCGGCGGTCGTGGCGCGGCCGGAGAGCGAGGCCAGCTGGTACTTCCGGCAAGTCGTGGAAGACCTGCGGGTGGTCGTCCAATCGAGGCTCCTGTCGCTCGAGGCCGACCCACGCGTGGTCGCCGCCGGGGCACACCTCGGCCGCTACGGCGCCCGGGGTTACGATCCGCTGGCGGACGAGGGGCTCGCTGCCCGGGTAAACGTCCTGCTCAGCTAGCCCGCGCGCACGACGCGGTTGCGACCCTCCCGCTTGGCCACGTAGAGCGCGTCGTCGGCCCGCTCGACCAGTCGCAGGGCGTCACGTTCGCCCGGCTCTGCGGCCGCGACGCCGATGCTGACCGACACCTGTAGGCTGCTGGCCTCGGCACCGCTGCGCCAACCCTCGATCGCGCGGCGACAGCGCTCGGCGGCGATGCTGGCGGCCTGCTCGTCGGTGCGGGGGAGCACGACCATGAACTCCTCGCCCCCGAGGCGAACGGCAATGTCTGCGTCGCGACAGCACGCGCGGAGAGTCTGCGCGACGCCCGCGAGCACCCGGTCGCCCATGGCGTGACCGTAGCGGTCGTTCACCTGCTTGAAGTGGTCGACGTCCACCACGAGCACCGACGTGGCCGAGGGGGCTCGGGCACCCATCGACAAGGTCTCGAGGAGCCGTTGCAGCCCGAACGCCCGGTTGAACAGCCCAGTGAGCCCGTCGAGGGTGGCGCGGTCGAAAAGCACGATGTTGGCGAGGGCCTGGCCGAGCACGTTGCCGAAGACCGAGCAAAGCTCGTCGAGCTCCACGGGCACGGAGACACCGTCGATCACCATGGCCCCCCTCGCGTGCTCGCCGCCATTGACGGCGATCATCACCCAGCCGTCGCCGTGGATGATCGGGGCCTTGTCGCCCACCGCCTTGGCGATGGCCTCCACCACGTCGTCGGGGAGATCGAGCTCGCCGGTGACCCGCGTCCAGCGCCCCGCGCCGAAGTACTGGGTGTGGCGAGGGCGCTGCGTCTGGATGGCAAAGATGCCGCTCGTGCCGGTGCCGTCGGGGTCGATGGTCCGGGCGAAGGCCTCCATCGCCACGCGGCAGAACTCCGCCGGCGAGCGAAGCGTGTTCAGCCGGGGCGCGATGTCGAGGATGCGCTGTAGCCCGGCCCGCTGATGGTGAAGCCCGGCCACCTCGCGCTGCCGGCGTACGGCCGACTCGATAGTGGTCAGGAGTCGAGCAGGGGAGTCGTCGCGACTCGCCCAGGCGTGTACGCCAAAAGCGGCGAGCATGCGCGAGTCGGGAACCGTGTCGCCGAGCATGACCACCTGGGTGCTCCCACTGGCGGATCGCACGGCCCGGAGGATGCCGGTGGCGGCCTCGGCGATGATCACCACGTGCGGGTGCCATTCGAGCACGAGGTTGGCGAGGCCCTCGGGGGTAAGCGCCGCTCGCGCCGTGAAGCCCGCGTCTTCCAGCTGCTGCACCAGGGCCTGCGCGCGCGCCGCGTCGCCATCGAGGGCGGCGACCCGAGGAGCGCCCGGGTGATTGCTGATCTGGTAGGTGGGCATGGGTGATCGAGGGATCGGACACCGTTCCCGCGCACGTGAGCGCGGCGGTCCGGTTCGCCGCCGAAGGGTAGCATGCGCGCATGATCGAGACCTCAGCCCGCCAGCTCACGATTCGCGCCGCCATCGCCGGGATGCTGCTGGGCGGCTTCATGAGCCTGAGCAACCTCTACACCGCGCTGAAGATCGGGTGGAGCTTCGGCGTGGCGATCACCGCGGGCGTGCTCGCCTGGGGCATCTTCGCCCTCTTCCAGCGAATGGGCCTCATCAAGACGGCCTTCGGGATCCTCGAGAACAACGCGATGCAGTCCGTCGCCAGCTGCGCCGGCTACATGGTGGGAGGCGGCACCGTGGCGGCCATCCCGGCGATGATGATGCTCACCGGCCAGGAGCTCGAGCCGCTGCAGATGTTCGGCTGGATCTCCTCCATCGCGCTCTTGGGCGTGGTGATGGCGATCCCGATGAAACAGCAGATGATCAACATCGAGCAGTTGCGATTTCCCTCGGGTATCGCCGCCGCGGAAACACTCCGGGCGCTCCACGGCGGCGAGGAGGGCAAACGGCAGGGCCGCATGCTCGGGCGCGGCGCCATCCTGGGCGCGCTCGTCGCTTTCGCACGCGAGGCGAAGGCCTCGTGGATCCCCTGGAACCTCGCCGAGTCACTCCCCTTCGCGCTGGGCGCGCCGCTCTTGCTCCTGCCGAAGGTGGCCCAGGAGTGGGTACGCGGCAAGCTCTCCGCGGGCACGGTGGCGTTGCTCGACGCGCAGCCGAAGCTTCGCGGTCGCCCGCTCTCCGACTACACCTTCAGCCTCGACACCAGCATCATCCTCGTCGCCGCCGGCATGATCATGGGCTGGCGCCCGGCGTGGAGCATGATGCTCGGGGCTGCCGTGAACTACCTGGTGCTCGTCCCCCAGGTGTACGCCCGTGGGATCGTCGACGATCGGCTCGGTTACAAGTTCATCGTGCAGTGGAGCGTGTGGTTTGGCTCCGCGATGATGCTCACCAGCGGCCTCGTCGCCTTCGCTTTCCAGTGGCGCAGCGTGGTCAACGCGATGAAGAGCGTGGCGGGGGCCTTTGGCAAGCAGGCGAAGTCGGCCGACGAGGAGAAGGAAGTCCCCATGCTCTGGTTCATCGTGGGCGTGGCGATCTGCGGCCCGCTCGTGGTGGCGCTCGAATACCTGGTTTTCGGGATCAAGCCGTGGTTGGGTGTGATCTCGGTGATCCTCAGCTTCTTCATTGCCATCGTGGCCTGCCGCGTGACTGGGGAGACCGACACCACGCCGAGCGGCGCCCTCGGCAAGATCACGCAGGTGACCTTCGGCGTGCTCGATCCCGGGAACACGACCACCAACCTGATGACCGCCAACGCCACCGGCGGCGTGGGCCTGCACGCGGCGGATCTGCTGACCGACCTCAAGAGCGGCTACATCCTCAAGGCCGATCCTCGTCAGCAGTTCTGGGCGCAACTGCTCGGGGTGATCGCGGGGAGTTTGTTCGTGGTGCCTGCCTGGGCGCTCCTGGTGGAGGGGCCGGAGGACTTCGGCACCAAGTGGCCAGTGCCCGCCGCGCAGAGTTGGAAGGGCGTTGCCGTGATGCTCGCCCAGGGCATCAGCAACCTGCACCCCACAGCCCAGGCGTGCATCGTCGTGGGCGGTGGCCTCGGGATCGTCATGGTGCTGGCCGAGAGGTACATCCCGGCGGTGCGTCCCTACCTGCCCTCGGCGGCGGGTCTGGGTCTCGGCTTCACGACACCCGGCTCCAACACCATCTCGATGTTCATCGGCGCGGTGATCGCCCTGTACCTCACGAGGAAAGACCCCAAGGCCGAGGAGTCGATCATCCCGGCGTCGTCAGGCGCGCTTGCCGGCGAGAGCCTCTCGGCCGTGTTCATCCGGTTGCTGGGCGTGGCTGGCCTCTTCGGGCATTGAGAGGCCCTGCGGGTCGCGGGGCCCTGGGCTAGGGTGCGCGGCGCCATGATCCTCAGCCTCCTCAGCCTCGGCTGCGAACCTGCCGACGATAGTGCCGCCGCCGCCGACTTCGAGGCCGAGGCAAGCCTGTCGGAATCAATGCCCACCGCGATGACGGTGCGGTGGAGCACCGACGCGGCGGCGACGTCGCGGGTGGAATGGGGCACGGGGAGTCACTACGGCGAGGTGGTGGCGCTCGACGGCACGCGCACGGAGCATGCCGTGGCGGTGGCGGGCATGCCGGCCGGTACGGCCATCCACTGGCGCGCCATCAGCGAGATCGACGGCGAAACCGTGTCGAGCGGCGACCAGGTCTTGCAGACGGGCGCGATGCCCAACGACCTCCCAGTGCTCACCGTCGAGAGCGCGGAGCCGGTGCGGGCGGGGAGTGGTTTTGTTCTCGGCTACACGGTGGGCTCCGACACCTCGGTGATCCTCTTCGATCACAAGGGCAACCCCACCTGGTGGTGGCGCGACGACAACCCGAACTTCATGCCCAATCAGGTACGGGTGAGTCGCGACCAGAGGGGGATCATGTTCTCGGCGTCGTCTTACGACCGCGAGGAGGAACTAGGGGCGATCTACCAGATCTCGTGGACAGGCGAGATCCTGGAGACGACGATCGCGCCGAACTCGCATCACGACTTCATCGAGCACGAGGACGGCACCCTCGCCTACTGCGCCATGGACATCCGCGAGGTGGGCGACCAGTCGATCGTCGGCGACGCGATTGTGGAGATTCCTCCGGGCGGCAACGCCGAGACCGACGCGGTGGTGGTGTGGACGTCCTGGGACGACCTCCCCATGACCGCCACCGAGGCCGGTGACAGCGGCTACTACCCCTACGGACTCGACTGGATCCACTGCAACGGTCTGAGCTACAACGAGGACGAAAACGACTACTTCATGTCGTCGTACGCGCTCAAAACGGTGATGCGCATCGATCGCGCCGAGGGGAAGCTCGAGTGGAGCTTCGGGGGCGATGCGAGCGACTTCGAGTTGAGTCGGCAAGACGCCTTCGCCCACGCGCACTCGCCCACCTACAGCGACGGCACCCTCTGGCTCTTCGACAACGGCGGCCAGGGGGGCACCGCGCCGTCGCGGGCGGTGGCCTACACTCTCGACGAGACGACGATGACCGCGGAAGAGAGCTGGAGTTTCGACGCTGGTGGCGCCTACTCGTCGAGTATCCTGGGCGACGTGGAGCTGGTCGACGGCGGCTACCTCATGGCCTGGGGGCTCGGCGGCGCCTGGCAGGAAGTGGATGCCGATGGCAACGCCACGTGGACGGGCTCGGCACCCATCGGGGTGGCCTCGGGTTTCTCCGTGAAGGTCGCGACGGCGGGCGGTCCCGCCGAGTAGCCGCTACTTCGCGGCCGCAGGCACCAGCTCCGCTTGCTGCTCGACCGGCAGCGCGTCGTTGAGGGCCTGCTGCACACTGGCGATGTGCTCGTCGAGGGTGTCGAGCTTCCAGTCGGTCGTGGCGATGGCGGGGAGCACCGTCACCCGCACGTCGCCGGGATGGAGGAGGAAGCTGTTCTTCCTCCAGATGCGGTGCGCGCCTTCGACCGCGATCGGCACCACCGGGAGCCCTGTAGCCAGGGCTAGGTGAGCAAAACCTTTCTTGAACGCGCGTAGTCGCCCGTCGGCCGAGCGTGTACCCTCGGGCCAAATCCAGATGCCGAGCCCGTTGTTGCGCACCAGCGCCCCGATGTCGCGCAGGGCCTCGATCGCGCTACCCCGATCCTTGCGGTCAATACGCAGGTGGCCAGACACGAGGTAGAGCTGTCCGAAGAAAGGATAGTAGACGACCTCCTTTTTCGCGACACCGCAGGTACCAAGTGGGGCTAGCCAGATGCCAAGGAAGATGTCGAGCGGCGAGGTGTGGTTGGACACGTAGATTGCCGGGCCTGCGGCGTTGGCGGCTGCCTTGGGATCGCCGATAATGCGCGTGCCCGTGATGGCCAGGATCGAGCGGCCGATCAGGTGACCAAAATGGTTGCAGAGCTTGATGCGCGCCACTCGCCAGGGCAGCAGGAGCGTGCATCCCACGGCGAAGACGACGACCATGAGCGCCATCAGGCAGAGGCCCACCGTGTAGCGGAGGCAGGAGTCGATGATGCGCATGGCCTAGGGGAACATGACGATGTCACGGAGCGGTCACCGGGCTCTGCGCCCCTGGCAAAACATGGACTCCGGGGTGGCGCGGCTCGCGGGGGCCCGCGCTAAGGTGCGCGGCCCGATGCTCGCCCTCTACTTGCTCGCGTGCGACCCCGGTGAGGCCGGCGATTTCGAGATCACGGTGGTTCGCTCCGAGGTGGTGCCGACGGTCTTCACCGTCACGTGGACGAGCGAGGAGGCCGGTCTTGGCTGGGTGGAGTTCGGTCCCGACGTCGAGTACGGGCGGGTGACCGCGACCGACACCGAGGAGGGGACCGAGCACCGCATCGTGGTGGCAGGCGTCCCCGCAGCGAGCGTCTGGCACTTGCGCGCCGTGACGGAGAGCGCGGGCGTTCAGCTTGCCAGCGACGACGTGGAGATCGAGTCGGGCGCGGCCTCGCCGAGCCTGCCCACCTTCACCGCCACCGGGAAACGCGACCACGGCGGCAACCTCATCGCCCCGGTCTTCAGCGACCACCCCTTCGTGCTCGGCCTCGACGGCGAGGGTCGCTTCACCTGGTGGTGGGAGGGCGAGAGCAACGACGTCTACACGCGCGCCCGCCTCTCCCTCGACGCCAGGGCCATCGTTTTCAATCGATTCGACGAGGATCGCTCGATCGATCGGGGCGCCATCTACCGCGTGAGCCTGGATGGCACCGAGGTGAGCGAGATCCCCGCCGAGCTCTCGCATCACGACTTCGTGGAACTGCCCGAGGGTGGCTACGCCTACCTGAAGATCGACGTGCGCGAGTACGGCGACGAGCGCACAGTGGTCGGCGACTCGCTGGTGGAGATCGACGAGACGGGCGCCCTGGTGACGGAGGTGTGGAACGCCTGGGACGCCTGGACCCCCCCCGACGACCTTTCCCTGGGCTTCTACCCGCAGGGCGAGGACTGGCTGCACTGCAACACCCTCGAGTACGACGCAGACCGCGGCGTGTACCTCGTGTCGGTGCGCAACGAGTCGATGGTCATGGAGATCGACCGGGCCACGGGCGAGCTGCTGTGGACCATGGGGGGCGACGACTCCTCGCTCGCGCTGACCTCGGGCACGGCCTTCGAGCACCAGCACGCGCCGCTCCGCGACGAGAAAGGGATGTTCGTCTTCGACAACCGCGACGGCGACGCGCGCTCTTACGTGCGGCACTACGCGGTCGACCAGGACGCGGGCACCTACACCGAGGACTGGACCTTCGACGGCCCAGAGGGGAACTGGGTGGCGTTGCTCGGCGACGTGATTCCCTACGATGATGGCGGCAAGTTGCTCGCCTGGGGCACGGCGGGTTTCATCAACGAGATCGACGCCCAGGGCAACCAGAGTTGGCGTGCCGACGCCGAGTTCGGTCACATCATCGGCTTCCTCGACAGCGTCGACAGCCTGGGCGGGCCGGCCGAGTGAGCTGGTTCTGGCTTTTCGCTTGCGACGCCGCCGTCGACACGGCCGGCGAGCGCTTGCTCTTGTCTGACGACGACGTCATCGCCATCTCGCTGACGCCGAGCTTCACGCCGCTCTACGTGGCCGCCAAGGCCGACGCGGTCTTCGAGTGGAGTGCGGTCACGACGGACTGGCTCGGCCAGCCATTCGATGCCGCCTCCGAGACCCAGACTGTCGAGTTCATCCTCGGCAGCGCGCTCAGCGCCGAGGACCTCGCGCTCGCGCTGGTGCGCGACAATCTGACCCAGGAAATGGTGGCTCTGTACGGCTGGGAGGTGGATCACGGTCCCTACCAGAGCGCGCAGGTCTCAGAGTTCGAGGACCACACCCCGCAGGTCCGGCCGAGCGATCTGGTGCCAGGCCAGCAATTCCTGCTCCTGCTCCGCGACGCGTCCGACACGATCCGACTCGCGATCCTGGTGGAGGGCAGCGAGTCAATCTCGGCCACCGGCGAGACCTACGCGATCACCGACGGCATGAGCACGCTCGACGCGAGTGCGGCGCTCGACGCCGCGCCGGTATTGCTGGGCGATGGCGACCAGATCGACTGGCACCAGCTCACCGCTTCGAGCACCGGGGGCGCCTTCGATTCGGCCAACGTCACCTTCGTGGCCAGCGTGTCGCTCGCCGCCTCGGGTCGCATGGCCTGGAGCGACCTGGCGAGCACGCTGGCCAGTGCCGACTCCGTTCCGACCGGGGGGGAGGTGAAGGTCGACACGCCGCTGCCCATCGCATCGGCCGCCGCCGGGGAGCGGTTCCTCGTGGCGCTCGACTGCGACAACTGCGAGCCCATTTTCCCCACGGCGATTTTCATCGCGGAACGCGAGTAGATGGCACACCCGCTGTACCTTTCCTTGCCCGCAGTTCGGCTGCCGAGCACCCGGCGCACCAACGATGACATCGTCGCCCTGGTGCGCGAGAACTTCAAGGGCGACGATGCCCAGTGGCGTCGAGTCGAGCGCACCATGCGCTTTGTGTTCAACACCTGTGGCACGCAGGTGCGCCACGTGCAGGTAGACGAGCGCTACGCCGCCGGCACGCACGCGAGCAACGTGGCGCGGGCCCTCTTGGACGAGCAGTCCGTCCCGGTCGACGCGATCGACAGCGTCACCTACTCGTCGATCGTGCGCGAGTACTTCGAGCCGAGCGTCGCGACCGAGATTGCCTGGCGCCTGGGCGTAGTCCAGGCGGCCTGCTACGACGTCGTCTCGGCTTGCGCGGGGCCGCTGGTGGCGATCGAGACGCTGCGTGGACGCGCGGCCATCGACCCGGGCTGGAACCAGGGGCTGGTGAGCACCGCGTCGTTGTCGGAAGGCTTCATCGGCTTCGACATCCAGAGCATCGCCGACCTCGACCAGCTCGCGGCCGGGCTCACCATCGGCAATGGCGCCACGGGTATGCTCGTGGGTCGCCGTCCCTACGCACGAGGCGGGCGTATCGTCGGCAGCTACTCCGAGGGCTACCCGCAGCACCATCCGCTATGTCGGGCCCCGGTCTTCGGCGTATTCCGCTCGGCCGGGTCGGCGCTCTTCGCCCTGGCGGAGCTGGTCCCCGACCACGTGCGACGGGCGTGCGAGCGCTTCGGCTGGACGGTCGACGAGGTCGACGTCTTCGTGTCGCACCAGCCTTCGGACCGGATCCTACGCGAGGTCGCCCAGGCCCTGGGCGTCCCGGCGGCGCGCGTCCCGCAGCTCCACTCGATCTACGCCAACACCGAGGCGTCGGCCGTGCCGATCGCGTTGCGTCACCTCGTCGACGACGGCACCATCCAGCCCGGCATGAAGCTCCTGCTCAACTCCGCCGCCGCCGGTTTCACGCTCGCCAGCGTGGGCGTGGTCTGGGAAGGCTAGAGCGCGAGCGGGTTTTCGGTCTGCCGTTGAGCGTTGAGGGCATCGAGCTCTGGCGCACTGAAAGGGTCGGCGCTCTGCTGCACGACGCCCTTGATGAAGGCGCGAATGGCGTCTTTCGCGGCCAGTCCAGCCTCAGTCTCGGTGCGGCTGTCCCAATACAGGAAAAGCGTGCGGCGCCGGTCGACCGCGGGCACGGCGGCATCGCCCCAGATGCGGTCCAGGTCGGCGGGAATGTCCTTGTAGAGCCGCTGCGCGAGGTGCTGTCGCACGATGGCGTCGCTCAGCTTCTGCACCTCGGGACGGGTGGCGTCGACCACGTCTTCCCGCACTGTCTGCAGCTGGCGCGGTCCGAGCGCGCCGGTGCCGACCGACACGCACGCGGTCATCAGCGTGGGGATGCACCAGAGGTAGTTCAGCGGGCTGCCCTGGTTGGCGAAGCTGTGGCCCGGGGAGTGCACGCGGGGGGGCTGCCCCTTGAGCTGGATCCAGCCGTCGTTGTGGAGCCAGACCTGGGGCATGTAGGGCGTGTCGTTCTTGAAGACGGTGTACTCGCCGTCGCGCTCGTGGCGGACGTAGCCCTCGTCGCGCAGCTTGAGCACCAGCTCGTCGCGCGCGCGCAGCACCGCAGCCTCGCCGGTGACGATCACCGTCTCGTCGATCTCGTCGTCGCCCAGCTCGACGGGTACCGGCGGCGGCTCCGACGGGGCTTCCTGGGACCAGGCGAGCGCGAGCGTGATGATCACGACCAGAACCTATCCACCTAGGGCGCGCTCGATGTCACCCCGTTGTGACCGCGCGCTCCGCGCCAGGTTGAGCTGCCCCTGGGCGCGGAAAAGATTGTGCGCGGCTCGGGACGGGAACTTGGCCGCGTTCCAGCCGAAGTAGTTGTCCTCCACGACGTCGCGGCAGAACCGCGCCGCGAGCTCCAGGGCGATTCGCTCGACGGCGCCCCCGAGCGCGGCTCGGTCGTCGGCATCGAGCAGGCGCTCTGAGCGATAGCCGGCTGCGGCAGCGCCGAGTAGATCGAGGTCGAGGAAGGTGTCGGTGCCATCTTCACCGACGGGGTTGCACCAGCTGCGCCAGGCGTCGCCGAGCTCCACGTCGATGGGCTGTCGCGACAGGGTGTCGAGGTCGAGCAGGCACAACCCCTCGCCGTCGATCGAGAAGCGGAGGTTGGAGATTTTGAGGTCGCCGTGGGCGTGCCGGGTGGGCCCGTCGAGCCGCCCGGCCCATGTGCGCCACAGCTCTAGGATCCCGTCAGCGACGGACCGGGCCTCGCCGCCTTTCACGGCCACGTCGAGTCGTTGCATGTGCAGCGCCGTGTCGTGCGCGCCGGGGCGAACGTGGTGGTAGTCCCAGTCGAGGTCGTCGACCGAGCGATGGAAGCGGGCCACGAGCGCCCCGGCGGTCCGTGCCCGTGCTGGGGAGTCCACCCGATGCACAGTGAGGCCGGGGACGAAGTCCATCACGCGCCAGGCGGCGCCCTCCTCGTCGAGGGCGCAGAGCGCGCCCGCGTCGGTGCGGAGTAGCCGTGGCGTGGTCATGCCCCGGGCGGCGAGGTGCGCGGTGACGGCCTCGATGTCGTCGTGGACCTCGGGCCGAAACAGCGGGTTCACACGCTGCACCACGTACACTGGGGGCTCACCGGCCAAGAAGGTGCGGTTGATGAGCCCGGCATCGGCGCAGTCGCGGAGCGGGAGGCGACCAAGATCGCCCCACGACCGCAGCACGTCGATCACACGCTACTCGTAGGTCTCGCCGCCGCCGCGCGACATGCCCACCGCAAAGAGGATGATGCAGAGCGCGCCGCTCAGGCAGCAGCAGCCGCCGTTGAGGTACTGGATGTAGGCGCTGAAGGTGGCGAAGGTCGTGGCGAGGCCTGGGTCGGCCTCCACCAGCATCGTGGTGATGGTGCCCACGAGGGTGCCCGTCATCAGGGTGAGGAGGAGGAACACGAGCGCGAGGCAACCAAAACAGCCAGCGGCGATCTTCATACGGACTCCGGGGAACGCGGATGCTATAACGGCGACAGTTCGTTGCAAGGGGGGCACGGGTGAAAAGCCCCGTGCGCGGCGTGGCTTGGGAAGCGGCGCGGCGGATCGCGCGTTAGTGCGCCCGCCCCATCCCCAAGGGAGACCCCGCATGCTCCGCTACACCCTCGTTGCCGCCTTGATCCTTGCCTCTGGCTGCAAGAAGAAGCCTATTGACGAGCCCATCGTCGCCCCACCGCCGGTGGTCGACGAGAAGCCGAAGGTCAAGGAAGTGCCGCCGCCGGTGGTCGAGATGACCAAGAACTTCTCGCGCGTTTTCTTCGAGTTCGACAGCGCGGACCTCACCGCCGAGGGAAAGTCTGCGCTCGACGCGAACTCGAGCATCATGAGCCAGTACAGCGACATCCGCCTGGAGATCCAGGGCCACGCCGACGAGCGCGGCACCACCGAGTACAACCTCGCCCTCGGCCAGAAGCGCGCCGACGCCGTGGTGCGCTACCTGCTGCAGCGTGGTGTCAGCACCAGCCGCGTGAAGTCGGTGTCCTACGGCGAGGAGCGCCCCCTCGACGGCCGCGCCACGGAAACGGCCTGGGAGCAGAACCGTCGTGCGGAGTTCGTGGTCTCCTGGAGCGGCGACGCGCCGGTTCAGGGCACGTCCAACTAGAGGGTTCGCTCCCTGATCGACACCCATGCCCACCTCGACGACGTCGCCTTCGACGGCGACCGCGACGAGGTGATGGCGCGGGCGCGCGCCTCCGGGGTGACCGGCTTCGTCGTGCCCGGGGTGCGGGCCGCTGGCTGGGAACGACTGCGCGCGTTGTCGCGACAGCACGGCTGGCGTTTCGCCCTCGGTACTCATCCTCACGCGCTGGTCGGGTCGCGTGCGGTGCCCGAGGACCTAGACGGTGCCTGCGCGATCGGGGAGTGTGGCCTCGACGGCGGTGTGCCCGTGGAGATGGACGAGCAGGCCCGGGTGCTCGACGCGCACCTCGGTGTCGCGCGTGACGCCGGCCTGCCGGTGATCCTGCACTGCTGGCGCGCGCACGACCGCCTGCCGGCCCTCCTCCGCCGGCATGGGACGGTGCGCGGCGTCCTGCACAGCTACTCGGGTGGCCCCGATCTGGTCGATGAATACGTGCGACTAGGCCTCCACCTTTCCTTCGCGGGTGCCGTCACCCGGCCGAGCGCTCGCAAACCCCTTGCATCGCTCCTGGCGGTTCCTGCGGAGCGCATCCTCGTCGAGACCGACGCGCCGGACCAGTGTCCATCGCCCCGCCGGGGTCGCAACGAGCCGGCGTTCCTCGTCGACGTGGTGGCGGCGGTGGCGCGGGTGCGTGCCGAGGCGGATCTCGACGCCAACGCGCGCGCCCTGTTCGGCTAGATGGCGCCGGTGCCCTGGACCGCTCTCTTCTCCGTGGCCCTCGGCGGCGCCGTCGGCTCCTCCCTCCGCTTCGCGGTGAGCGCGACCGTGGTGCAGTCGGGCCTCGCCGGCGCCTGGGCCACCCTCGTGGTCAACGTGGTGGGCAGTGGCCTCATGGGCGTGCTGGTGTCGCGACACCCCGACCCGGCGAGTTCACCGAGGCTCTTGCTCGGCGCAGGCCTGCTCGGGGGATTCACGACCTTCTCCGCCTTCAGCGCCGAGGTGGTGGCCCTCGGGCCGCGCCTTGGGACGATCTACACCGTCGCGAGTGTCGCCCTCGGGCTCGCCGCCTTTCTGCTCGGTCGTCACCTCGGGAGTACTGCTTGATCCTTATTTTCACCCTCGCCCTCGCGGCACCAGCCGCCGTCCAGTCGAGCTTCAACAGCGCGGATCGGGGCGACACCCTGGAACTGCGCTGGACGTTTGAGGACGAGACCGGGAAGGCTCGGAGCGTGGAGGTGGCGCTCCCCGAGTCGAAGGTGGAGCGCGACAATGACATCCCGAAGAACTTTCCCGCGAAAGACGCGGCGCAGGCACAGGCCAAGGCCGTGCGCGAGTACGCGGACAGGCTCAGGGGCGTGGAGCTCAAGGTGAAGGCTTCCAAGAGCGGCACGCTCAGCATGTCGGCGAGCGGGAAGGCGGGCAAGGTTGGCGACGCGCTGTCGGGGGCGAAGGCAGTCGCGGAGGCCGAGCTCGAGCGCTGGCTCGACAAACACCGGTACACCCGGCTGCGCAACGACGCGATCATCCAGGACCACGCCCAGCTCGCGGCCGACTACGCCGACGAGGTGGCCCCATTGGCACAGGCCCTGGCGCAGGGCAGTCCCGACGCGCTCACCTACGTGGCGCGATCGCTGGCCTTCGTCCAGGCGATCCCCTACGAGAAGAAGAAGAACGGCGACTCCGCGGGCTACCGTCGCCCGCTGTCGGTGCTCGCGAAGAACAAGGGTGACTGCGACAGCAAAAGCACGCTCTTCCTCGCGCTGGTGCGCGCCGGGCACCCCGAGCTCGCGTCGACGGTGGTGTACGTGCCCAACCACGCCTTCGCGGGCGTGGCGCTCGAGCCCGAGGCCGGGGAGCGTGCCTTCACCCGCGACGACGTGCGCTACGTGGGGGTCGAGCCCGTGGGCCCCGCCAAGGCCCCCATCGGCGACGTGAGCGGCAAGGCCGGCTGGCACCTTTTCTGGGGCTCGGCCGAGGCGTACGCAGTCCCCTGAGCAGGGGGGCTCGAGGCGGTCCAGGGCGGTGCTCCCGTCAGGGCGGGCTGCGTCGTGAGCGATCACTCCTCGAACCGGAATCGTCGCAAGCGCAGGCACATCGAGTCGGCACGCGCTGGTTCCCGCCGAACCGTGCGCTGGGTGCGTCGGTCGCGACCAACGGGCGAAGCGGCCTTCTCGGCCGCCTCGCCGGGAGCGCTCGCGGAGACCGCTCCACTCTGACGTCCGCAGTGCCAGCTCACGCGCCCTCCGCTCACGACGACTCCACGTCAGCCAGCAGTTGCTTACGACGCCGCCGCTCTTGCCGGACCGTGGCCAGCTCGCGTCCGCTCAAGAACCCCCGCGCCGCGCCGATGGAGGGCCGGGAGCGTCTCCATGGACCCGTCCGCCATCATCGCCATCGTCGTCGGCCTCGGATTCATCCTGGGCGGCAACGCCATGGAAGGCGGGCACTTCTCTTCGTTGGTCCAGCCCACGGCGCTCATGATTGTGCTCGGGGGCACGGTCGGCGCCACCTGGCTCGCCTCGCCGAACGCTGAGTTGAAGCTCGCCTTCAAGCTCTGCAAGCGCATCGTTTTTCCCGGCCACAGCGACCGGCAGAAGCTGCTCGACGACATGGTGAAGGTGAGCACCGTGGCCCGTCGCGAGGGCATGCTCGCGGTCGAGAACCTTCTCGGCGAAATTCCCGATCCCTTCCTGGTCCGCGGGCTGCGGATGCTGGTGGACGGCGCCTCGGCGGAGGACGTCAAGCGGGTGCTCGAGCCCGAGATGGAGCTCGACGAACATCACGGCACGCAGGCCGGCAAGGTGTTCGAGACGGCGGGCGGCTTCTGCCCCACCATCGGCATCCTCGGCGCCGTGCTCGGACTCATCCACGTGATGAGCAACCTCGCCGACCCGAGCGCGCTCGGCGCCGGTATCGCCGTGGCCTTCGTCGCGACGATCTACGGCGTGGGCTTCGCAAACCTGCTGTTCATCCCGATGGGGAGCCGCATCAAGAAGATCGTCTCCACCGACGCGGAGACCCGCCAGATGGTGCTGCTTGGTCTGGTCGGCATCGCCGCCGGGGTGAACGCACGGCAGGTGGAGGAGATGCTCTCGGCGTTTACCCATGGCAACGGCCACGCCAAGAAGGAAGCGGCCTGATGGCGCGGAAGAAACACGAGGAGCACGAGAATCACGAGCGATGGCTCGTGTCCTACGCCGACTTCATCACGCTCTTGTTCGCGTTCTTCACCGTGCTCTACGCCACGGCCTCTACCGACAAGGCCAAGCTCGACGCCGTGGTCGATGGGCTCACGGCGGCCTTCCAGGGTGGCATGCCCGTGGCGGTTTTCGACAGCGAGGTGAACGAGCGCGACGCCGGCCCCTCTCTCGACGAGTACAACCTCAACCTCAGCGCCCAGGCCGACCCGGTGCTGCGCACGCTCAAGATGCACCTCGACGGCTCCTTGTCCGACAACGTCGTGCAGATCGGTCTGCACAACCAGACGCTCACCGTGGAGCTACCGGAACGTTTGCTCTTCGCCCCTGGCTCGGCGGAGTTGCACCCAAGCGCCTTCGACACGCTCAGCCGCATCGCCGAGGCGCTCAAGGGCGAGGAGATCGTCATCGACGTGAGCGGCCACGCCGATGGCGTGCCAATGACCGGCGGTCCCTTCGGCGACAACTGGGGCCTCGCGAGTGCCCGTGCTGTCGCGACCACGCGGTTCCTGGAGAGCCGCGGCGTACCGCTCGGTCACCTCGTGGCCAGCGCCACGCTCACTCGGGCCACGAACCCGGAGGCGCGGGCGGTCACGCTACGGATACTGGCGAAGGGGCGGGTGCCGACGGCGGCGGTGCTCGACACCTTGTATGGCGACGAGCCCGCCACGATGCCGTAGGCAGGCGCCCCAGCCAAGCGCGGCTCAGTTCTCCGTCATGGTGATCATGCAGTTCCGGAAGTCGCCCGAGAGGCTGACACTGCACTCCAGGCAGATCGCGTAGGTGGTGCCGTTGATGCGCACGCGCACGCAGTAGATCTTGACGTCGGTGGCGCTGTCGGCGCCTCCGCACTCCTCGGGCAACATGAGCGCGAGCTCGGTGGTCTCGGCCTTGAGGTTCGACACTGCGGTGCTGGTGGAGTCGATGGTGGCGCTGGTGATGCCCGTGGGCACAGTGATGTGGTGCTTGCGGGCCAGGTACAGGACGTCGGTCCCATGCTTGAGGGTGCCGAGGTCGACGGCCTGGTTGAGCTCGTAGAAGAACTCGGCATTGCCGACGGTGGTCGTGTTCCACGACTCGGTGCAGCCGGCGGGCGCGGCGAGGTCGGCCGCGTTGGTGGCGACGGCGGTCACGCTGTCACAGGTGAACATGCCGGGATCGGGGAGGGGATCGGTGGCAAAGGCGGGGAGGGAGACGACGAAGAGCAGGCTGGCAAGGGCAAAGCGGGACATCGGATTCTCGTTGGTTGGGGTGCCGCTGGATGCGACGGGGGACGGCAATGCAACCACCGTGCCAAAGGGGAAACCTGTGTTTTATTGAAGATCCTGTAAACGGTCGGTGACGGGGGTGGAGTCGATCGGTTCCGGTCGCGTTCGATGCCAGGGTTCGGCAGCGACGCGGTGCTTCGGATCCGGCCTGCCGGCGCGCGGCGTCCCGCCCTGGATAGGGCGAATCTCCCGGAGGCGGCATGCCGCGCTGCGAGTTGTGCTCGTCCCCCGCCCTCCCGGGCGGGCTCGCCCCCGTCGCCGGCCTCGTCATCTGCGAGCGCTGCCGTGCCGTCGATCCCGCGCCGTCGCTCGCCGAGCACGGGGTGGCGGTCGAGTGGGACGCTCGGCTCGGCCGCTTCTCGGCGGGCCTGGGCATTCCGGACCAGGACCCAGAGTTCACCGTCAAGTGGGTCCCGGAGCTATGGGCGCACAAGCTGGCGAAGATCGGGATCGACGAGGTGGAGGTGGGCGATCCGGCTTTCGACGGCCGGGTCTTCGTGCGAACGAACACGCCCGAAGCAGCGAAGTCGATCATGGCCGGCGAGGGCGTCCGCGAGGCCCTCCTCGCCCTGCTCGGCGACGTGAAGGTCAACGAGCTCCTCGGCAATCACGTGACGCTGGAGGGCCCCACGCTCACGGTGAGCATCAGCCCACGGGGCGGGCTCGAGGAGGGTCGAGTCCAGGAGCTGAAGCTCGCGGCCGCCGGGCTTGCCCTGCACCTGCTCGGCCACCGGCGGCGGGCCAGCGCAGCTCCGGGCGAGTGACCGCGTGCGCGGGTGGGCCGTGACGTTCCCCCTCGTTCGGCTTGACCCGCGGCCCTCACGGTGACCCGGCGATCAACGCGCTCGTCAACGCCCCGCTCGGCGTGCAGTCGGCCGTCGTGCCACGGCGGGGATGGGCGTCACCTCAGGGGAGGAGGGGTGGCGGCGGCACGGATCATCGGCACGCTATCAGGTTTTTTCTCGAGGCAGGCTTGCGACTACGGTCGCGAGTCGGTACACTCGTTTTCGATGCGCTCGCCCCCGAGCGCTCGCCCCCGAGCGCTCGCCCCTCGTTACCCTGGGAGAGCCGCCGTGAAGTACCGTACCATCCTCGTCCCCCTGTTCCGCGATCTCCGCCTGGCGTCGGACGACGACGTGAACTACTCGTACATCGACCTCGACGCGCAGCAACTCGCCAACTTGCTCGCCTTCGCTGAGCAGGTTGACGTCTACGTCGCCACCAACGGGGGCAACAGCTGGGTGGTGTGGAACCTCGAGCTGATCTCGGGCTTCGACCGCAACACCGAGGCCGCGGCCTTTGCGCTCGCCGCCAGCGATTTCGGCGTCACCGCCGGCGCAGCCAAGGTCACCTACAGCACCACCGCGAACTTCATGCTCAACACGCGCGCTCGCCTACGCTACAAGCGCGGGCCGTCGCAGTCGGGGACGAAGTCGATCCTCGCCAGCGCGGTGCTCGCGGTGCGCACGGTGGGGATGTAGCGGTGGGGTGCAGCGGGCAGGCGCCCGGGGCCCCGCTGATCGACTGGTCGCGGGCGGCGATCCCCTCGCCGGCCGCGTCAGGTGGCGTCTGCCACGACAGTCCCCCAAGCTGCGACGGTTCCTCGGCGCGCGGCGACTGTGGTTGCCGCGGCGCCATTGCCGACGACGCGGCACCAGCTACGAGATCGACGACCGTCCCTCGGCGCCAGGTCCCAGAGTGCGGCACGTGCAGCATGCCGCCCGAGGCGGTGTGGAACGTGTTCCTCTCCGCGCACGGCAACGCGCCGGTGCCCTCGCGCCACGCGCGACCGACGTCGCCCGACGAACTGGAGGAACCGCCCGCGGAAGGTGGTGCTCCGCCCTGGGCGGTGGGGCGCCAGGAGCTCGTCGCGCCCCTCCACATGCGCGACCCGTGGGTGAGCCATCGGTCGAGCGAGAGCATCGACCCCGTACTGCCTGACAACCCCGCCTGCGCCGAGAAGCGCGCGGCGGTGTTCTCCGACGACGTCCGCGACCTACGCGACCGGTGCCAAATCGACCTCGGCCGGCACTACGCGCTCTCGAAGATCCACCCGGCGGCTCCCGACGCGGTGGCCACCCTGCCCGCCGGCTACGAGCCGATCACCGACAAGTCCGAGATGTGGGCCGACTTCGCGCCCGACTATTGGCGCGCGAACCGCGTGGCGTGGTCGGATCTCCGCGCCAACATCAAGGCCGACTACCAGTCGAGGGTCGCGGGTCTCTTCTGGGACGACGAGCACGGCTACATGAACTGGGCGGTGGTGCACGCGCTGCAACTGATCGCAAACACCACGCTGAAGGACCTGCTCGGCGACGAGAAGGAAGAGCTATTCGAAGCTTGCCGGGAGGCGGTGCGCGGCGGCGACTTGCCGCTATACCTGAGTCCGCTCGGCTCCACGAGTGACAGCCTCTTGCGGGTGACCGACCAGGGCGAGGTGAGCGCCACCGACCCGACGGAGGTGGGCTGGAAGGGCATTGCGCTCCTGGAAATCTCGCTCAGCCCCTACTACCGGTCCTCGGCCGCTCTCGCGGACTACCTGCTCTGGTGGGGCTGGCGCTGCCACAGCTACTGGAAGGAGTCGGGTAGCGAGTATCACTGGTACGTAGGGCAGTCGTGCGTGCGGCTCGCGCTCGCGGAGTGCGCCCGCATCGGTGGCACCATCGTGCACGAGTTCGTGCACACGCAGGGCTACTGGCCAACCCACTGCCGCGGGTCGAGCCCCGACGCAACCGCCGAGTGGCTGGCAGTGGGGCATGCGGCCGGGCTCGTGGCCACAGCGCCGTGGACCTGGTTTGGCGGCGCAGTGGTCCAGTTCCTGGTATCGGCCGCCAACGTGGAGCCCTACACCTGCGTGCACAACACATTGCAGCACGTGTACACCGGGCGCGCGTGCACCCGGTTCAACTTGCCACTGCCCCTGACGTTCCTCTCCACCAACACGAACGAGGCTCAGGCGGCGGCTCTGGCCGCCTCAGGTGTGTCAGCCACGGATTCAGCGTGGGACGGGGTGTTCGCCAGCCTCTGGGCCACAGGAGCCTACGACCCAGTGGATGGGACCACGCTCAGCACCAGTCAGGTCGGCGGCTGGGCGTGGTACGAGGCGATCTGGGGGTTTGCGGCGACGCCGCAGGGTTCGGGTTGCGATGCCGCAACCTACACGATTGGGGTCGTTTACGACATCAATGGGACGACCGGGACGATCTCGTGGAACATCCCGCCGCTGTGCAGCAATTCAGGGACCAACGAGACTCGGAGCAAGACGCTGTGACGCCCCACCCAGCGGTGGCAATCCTCCTTGTCGCCCTCCCCGCGTGCGAACCAAGCCTCGTTGAGCTGTCTCGCTCCGAACAGTGCGCTCGCATGGAGGCACTGATGGAGCGTCGCGGCACTCTGGAGTCCGAGCGCGTCCTGGCGCTGTGGTGCGAGGATGCCGAGCCTGACTGGCAGACGGATCCGCCCTGCGGCACGATGGGTGAGTACCTGATGGTGCCGGACTCGGCGTACGCCGACCTGGGGTGCGTGCCAGAGAAGGTGAGCTGGGAGGACTCTGAGATCGAGGAGTATGCATGGTCGTGCTACGACGAGTTCGAGACGGACGAGCTCCGGTGGTTTGAGTGCTTGGTCGAGGCCGAGTAGCCCCCGCCTAGACGATCCCCCCCTCCCAGGGTAGACCCGCGGCCCCTCACGGTGACCCGGTGATCGACGCGCTCGTCAACGTCCCGCTCGGCGACTTGCTCCGTCGCTGCGCCGCGAACTGGCCCGCGAAGCCGGCCCTGCTCGGCGACGCGCGCACCTGGACCTGGGCAGAGCTCGACGCCGAGGTCGATCGTGTCGCGAGCGTGTTCGAACGCGCGGGCATCGGCGAGGGCGACGCCGTGGGCTTCCTCCTGGTGAAGCGTCCCGAGGTGGCCATCGGCTTCCTCGCCTGCGCGCGCGTGGGCGCCATCCACGTGCCGGTGAACTTCAAGCTCCACCCCGACCAGGTGGCCGACCAGTTCCGCACCGCGAGCGTTCGGTCCGTGGTGACCGAGGTGCAGTTCGACCCGCTGCTCAAGCACCTGCTCCCGCTGCTCAACGACCCGCGCCGCATCATCTACGTGGACGAGGGCCGCCACGGCGAGGGGCGCTGGAGCGCGGAACTACCCGCGTGGAAGGGGAGCTTCGTGGCGCAGTCCGACACCGTCGTGTACTACAACTACACGTCGGGCTCCACCGGACGGCCGAAAGGGGCCGTCACCACGCACCGCCAGATCAACGTCAACGCCATCGCGACGGCGAACGGCCTCGGCTTCGAGGCCGACGACGTGTACCTCGGCATGTTCTCGGTCTTCGCGCACCCCCACGAGCTGTTTCACCGCAGCATCCTCATGGGCGGCGCCTTCGTGGTGGCCGAGACGCTCAACCCGAGGGTGGCCGCCGACCTCATCGCCCGGCACCGCATCACCTGGACCATGGGCGTCCCGAGCTTCTACGAGATGTTGCTCGACTTCCGCGACGCGCACGGCGGCGACTACTCCTCGTTGCGTGTGCTCGAGGCCGGGGGCGCCTACGTGTCGCCCGAAACGCTCGAGCGCATGGAGACCGCCTTCGCCACGCGCTTTCTCCCGGTCTGGGGCTCCACGGAGACCACCGGCGTGGGCCTCGGCATGCTCGCCGAGGGCCCGCGTCGCCCGGGGTCGAGTGGCAAGCCCATCCCCGGCTACGCGATCCGCGTGGTGCGGGAAGACGGCACCGAGGCCCCCACCGGCGAGGTGGGCGAGCTGTGGATGAAGGGCGAGGCCGTCGTGAGCGGCTACGTGGGGCAACCCGAGGAGACCGCCGCGCAGTTCGTCGACGGCTGGTACCAGACGCGGGATCTGGTGCGCGTGGACGAGGCCGGCTTCGTGTTCTTCGCCGGGCGACGGTCGGAGATGCTGAAGATCGGTGGCATCCGCGTGTTCCCGCTCGAGATCGAGCAGGTCCTGGCGCAGCACCCCGACGTGCGCGGCGTGGTGGTCGTGCGCGCGGAGGAGCGCCTGCGCGGCGAGGTGGCGCGGGCGATCGTGCAGGTGGTGCCGGGCTCCGCGCTCACCGTCCGCAAGGTGCAGGCCTACTGTCGCGAGCGCATGGCCAACTACAAGGTGCCGCGCATCGTGGAGTTCTGGCGCGAGATCCCGAAGTTGCCGAACGGCAAGATCGACAAGAAGGCGGTGGTGGCCGTGGCGGTCGACCCGGAGCGCGACGAGCGTGGATGAGACCTGGCGCCGGGGCCTGAAGCCGAGCTTCCTCGTGAAGGATCTCGGCGGGATGTTCCTGTATTACCCGGGACAGGCGCTGGTGAACCGCGTGCCGGGCCCGGCGCTCGACGCCTTCGCGGGCGCCGGGGGACGACTGGTTCGATGGCTGGGCGACAGCGACATGCGCGAGGAACTGCGCGCGATCTACGCGGCACGTTCGATGCCGCGCCCCGAGGCCGACATCCTCGCCGACGCCTACCGGCTCACGCTCTACAACGAGCTGGAGGTGCTGAAGTACCCGCACCTCAACCCGGCCACCATCGCCGACACCTGCGTGGTGGAGGGGCGCGAGCACCTCGACGCGGCCTTGGCCCGCGGCAAGGGCGCCATCGTGCTCATCGGGCACTTCGGCGCCAACCAGATGATCATGCCGGCGCTCGGGCACGTGGGCTACCGGATGGCCCAGCTCTCGGCGCCCCCGCCGGTGTGGGCGGAGATCCTGCGCGACAGCCGCACCACGCCCCTGTGGACCAAGGTCCTGGAGCGTCGCTGGCAGCTCGAGAAGCGCCTGCCGGTGGAGCACGTCAACGTGTTCCGCTTCCTCCGGCCGGCCTTCGAGATGTTGCAGTCAAACGGCGTGCTCGGCCTCGCTTTCGACGGCGGCGGCGGCAAGAAGTGGGTGAAGGTCGACTTCCTCGGTCGCAAGGCGAACTTGTCGCTGCAACCGGCGCAGATCTGGAAGAAGTCGGGCGCGGCGATGTTGCCGACCTACGTGATCCGCGCGCCGGGCGAGCGTCGTCACCGGGTGGTGATCACGCCCGAGCTCGCCTGGCAGGGCACGCCCGAGGCCAGCTACCAGGCCTTCGTGCGGCGCTTCGAGGACTGGGTGTACCAGTGGCCGGAGCAGTACTTGCACTTCCTGTCGATGCGCCGCCGCGTGCGCGGCACCGACGTGCAGCCCTTCTTCGACGACTACCCGCCCGCCGCGATGCAGCTCGATCCCGCCGAGGCCGAGGAGCGGCTGCGGCGCGCGGGGGAGTGGCGGGAGGCGTAGGCGTGCTAGGCTGATGTAAATCTATGATGGATTTACATATGAGCATCAACCCGCCCCCTTCTGCGCGCCCGGCTTCACCGTGAGGTTGCCGTCCCCGCCCCCGGTGCTGCCGCCACCCTCCGATCCGGAGGAAAGCACGAGCCAGATGCTGGATCTCCTTGGCTTCCAGCGTGCGCACCCGGCGTTCGTCCGCGCGGCGAACGCAGCCTACCAGCCCTGGGACGAGCTGCGTCGCCGTCCACTGCCCAGCGGCGCGTCGCTGGTGACCGCGTGGCGTGCGGTCCGCGAGGTGCGCGCCCACAACTTGCGCGACCTGCCGCTGCACGATCGCCACGGCCTGCCGTTCCAGTACTGGATCACCGACGAGGTGCTGCAACGGCTGCTTCGCATCGAGGCGGCGGCCACCGACCCTTTCGGCCTTGCGCTGGGCGACGGGAAGACGCCTCCGCACCAGCGCCAGCACCTCCGCGCGTCGATGATCGAGGAGGCGGTGAACTCGAGTCTCATCGAGGGGGCGGCCACCACCCGGCGAGAGGCACGCCGGTTGCTGGAGCAAGGCCGTCCCGCGCGCGACCGCTCGGAGCAGATGATCGTCAACAACTTCCGTACCATCGAGCTCCTCGACGACCTGGTACACGAACCGCTCTCGCCCGCCGTCGTCTTCGAGATCCACCGGTCGATGACACACGGCACCCTCGACGACCCTCGCGACGCGGGACGCCTGCAGGCGCCCGGCGAGGATCGCGTGATGGTGATGGACGACGAGGGACAGGTGCTGCACCGGCCGCCCGAGGCCCCGGCGTTGCCCGAGCGCCTGCAACGCCTCTGTGACTTCGCCAACGCGACCGAACCCTTCGTTCCCGACACGCTGAAGGCGATCATGCTGCATTTCCAGCTTGCCTACGATCACCCGTTCGTGGACGGGAATGGCCGCACCGCGAGGGCCCTGTTCTACTGGTTCCTGCTCCGTCGCGGCCACCGCTTGATCAGGTACCTCACGATCTCGCGGTCCATCTTGGACTCGCGCAAGCAGTATGCGAGGGCATACCTCTACTCTGAGCAGGATCAGGACCTGACCTACTTCCTGCTGTACCACCTGCAGGTGTACGAGCGCGCGTTGCACGGCCTGGGAGACTACCTTCGTCGCAAGCGGGGAGAGGCGAGGGAGGCACTGGAAGCGCTGGCCCGCTGGCCGCAGTTGAACGGCCGCCAAAAGCAGTTGCTCCGGGTGCTCGTCCGCGGCGGCGACACGCTGCTGACGGCACGGGAGCATGCAAACGCCAACGGTGTCACCCACCAGACGGCGATGCACGACTTGAAGGTGCTGTGCGCCGAGGGCCTCGTCGTGGCGCGCCCATCGGGGAGGCAGACCTACTTCGCGCCCGCGACCGACCTCGTCGCCAAGATCGAGGCGGGACCGCTGCCACGCGGCGGGTGCTGACCCCAGCCCGTGCTACCGTCACCCGGTGCTGCTCGCCCTCCTCGCCTGCATCCCCATCCCCTACATCTCGCCGCCGGCTGACTTTAGCGTCGCCGTCAACCCGATCCCGGCCACCTTCGTCGACAACCGCGACAACGTGTCGACCGGTCCCTCCTCGGTCGACCTGCGCGCGGGCCTCGTGCCGCTGGGCGTGGTGGAGTCGATGCGGGATCGCGTCGTGGATCCGACGGTCGGCGTGGTCTTCAGCATCCAGCGACCGTCGTTCTTCGACAGCACGCTCGACCTCGGAGGCTACGGCCGCGTGGCCATCCGCACCTGGAACGACCAGCTCGGCGGCAACACCTTCGCCGCCTTCGAGCCACGCATCACGGTCGACGTGATCTCGAAGGACCTCGGCGACACCACGCCCGAGGTCTCCCCTGGTTTGCTCGTGGGCGGCCTGATCCGCCTCGGGGGCTGGTCGAATGGCGAGGTGGGCGCGGGCTTCTCGGCCGGGCCCGGCGGCGCCTCGGGCGGCGTGGGCGTGGCCTACGGCGAGTGGGGGGTGGCCCTGGCCATCGACGGTGGCGCCAGCCTCCGCGCCAGCGGCGACATCGACACGCGCCTCTTCCTCGCGCTGGAGTTCCGCGCGCCGGCGAGCGCCGGCATCATGCTGGTGCCCATCTACTGAGGCGGCTGTCGCGATACCGTTGGCAGAGGTCATGTGGGCCATTTCGAGACACTGCCCAGGGTCATCCATCAAAAAATAGGACAGATCGGCCCCTCTGGGCCCAGGCGCGCCCGGTCGCCCTGAGAAAAGCGGCGTTCACCCGTTCGGCCTCGCCGCGCTCCAGCGCCCGAGTCCTATTTTTTCCCCCATGAGTGCCGCCACCGTCCTATTTCTTGGCACATGACCCCAGGCACCGGCGCGCGGCCCCGCCGGGCGCCAAGCCCCTCGAGCGCGACGCCACCGGATCGTGGCACACTGAGCCCATGCTGCTCCTCCTCGCCTGCATCAGCGTGTACGACGACGAGGACAACCCGGTCGTCGACGACGGCTCGGCCACCGCCGAGGGCGACGACCCCGGCGAGTGTTTCGACCGCGCCGACAACGACCTCGACGGCGCTTTCGACTGCGAGGACAGCGAGTGTGCTGGCTCGCCCGACTGCGCCGGAGAGGGCGATGCGGACGCGGACACCGACACCGACACGGACACGGATTCCGACGCGGACACCGACACCGCCGATGAGGACACGGGCGACACCGGGATCGACCCGGGCGCTGCCCTCGACGACTTCAAGAGCTACGAGCTGGTCTACAGCTTCGCCTGGGACTTCGACGACACCTACGAGTCCTACCTCGAGGCCTACGGCCTTGGCGACTGCGTGACCACCTACACCGGGAGCGGCCTGACGTACGAGCGTGTCGCGACGCGCATCACGTTCATTGGCCCCTGGGCCCCCAGCGACACGGACTGCAACGAGAACCTCGTGGGTGTGCTCTGGTACGACGAGCGTCGCGACAGCTATGCGTCCTTCACCTTCAGCGACGACCTGTCGCGACTCGACGACTGGGTGCAGCACCTCGACGCCGGCAACTACGAGCCAGTGGAGGAACCCTCGTCGAACCAGCAGTGGTACATCACCGAGATGGCGGCGGACTTCGATCTGGACGCCGGCACCGCGCACTATGCGCTCGACGAGGCCATCACCGTCGACATCATCCCGGTGGTGATCACCCACACGGTCGACGTGAGCTTTTCCCGCTAGTCCTCGGCCTCGAAGCGCTCTCGCCGCACGGCGATATCGAGCATGCGACCCTCACGACGAAGCTCCAGCTTCACCACCGTGCCCTCGTCGCCGGTGATCTCGTCCATTGCCTCGTAGGTGCTCCAACCCTCGGTGTCGTGGCCATCGACGGCCACGATGATGTCGCCATTCTCGAGGCCGGCCTCCTCGGCGGGGCTGTCGGGGCGCACGCCGTCTACCCGGATGCCCTCGTCAACCTGGGCAATCACCACGCCAATCCCCGCCACGGGGGAGTCGTCGACCACCAGCTTCACCGACTCGACCGGGTCGAACGCGGAGAAGTATGCGCCCTCGCTGTGTCGCGACAGCGCACCGTCTCGCACGCGAGCGCGCACGAGGCACTCCCCCTTGCGCGGATTGAGCGTGAAGGCGCCGTTCTCATCGCTCTGCACCGTGTCGCCGCAGCCCCACACTTCCACGCCGGCCAGTGGCTCGTCGAGCAAGTTGACGACCTTGCCTTCGAGCGCCCAGCGGGTCTTGAGCTGGCACTCGGCCACGTCGCCCGCGTCGAGCTCGAGGGTGCCGAGGTTGGTCCAGCGCTCGTCGTGCTGCCAGGACAACGACCAGGTGCCGGGCGCGAGCGCGAGGTTGAAGCTCCCATCATCGCTCTCGGCGGTGTGCGCTTGCCCCCCCTCCTCGCGCGCCCAGAGGCTACCCTTGCCGCTGCCGTCGGCCGTGCAGTGCACCGTCGCGTACTCGCGCTCCACCACCGTGCCGGCCTCGCGCGTGGGCGTGTCGCGACCGACCCGGATCTCGGGCACCCGAGGCTTGCGAACGTGCGCCGTCCACGCACGATCGGCCACGCGCATCGACACGAAGACCGCTGCCGCGAGGAGCCCAAGGACGACCATGATCGAGAGGCGGCGGCGCATGGGGGCATCGTAGCGCGGTTGGGTGGACAACCACGCGCGCACGTCGCTACGGGGGCGAATGGCCGATCGTCACGGGACCGACCTGGAGATCGCGGAGCGCGCGCGCACCACCGGGCTGCTGCACGAGGCGGGCGTGCAGATGATGCGGCTTCGACTGCGTCGCGAGTTCCCTGCCGCCAGCAAGGCCGAGATCGAGCGTCGGCTCAGGGCGTGGCTCGCCGCGCCCGAGCCGGTGCCGGCGTGCATGCGGGAGGTCGCCTGGCCCCGTCGCTGAGGGGTATGGCGCGGCAGCTCGTGGGGGCGCGTGATGCGTTGAGAGCCGCCCTCGGACCGCGCGCCCATGGCGATGGCTTTGCCCTGGTGGGTGGCCTGGCGGTGTCCGTGCGCACGGAGCCACGGTTCACGCGCGACGTCGACCTGGCGGTGTCGGTGGGCGCAGACGTCGAGGCCGAGGCCTGCGTCTGGCGCCTGCAAGGACTGGGCTACCGGCTCGAGCTCGTCCTGGAGCACACACGCGACCGGCTCTCCACGGTCCGCCTGCGGCCACCTCGAGCAGGGGCGGGCGGCATCGTGATCGACCTCCTCTTTGCATCCTCGGGCATCGAGCCCGAGATCGTCGGGCGGGCGGAGCCGATCGAGGCGTTGCCGGGCGTCGTCGTCCCCGTGGCCCTCGGCTCCGATCTCCTCGCGATGAAGCTCCTCTCGGTCGAAGCGCGGCGACCGCAGGACGCCCAGGACATCGAGTCGCTGCTCGGCGTTCTCGACGCCGGCGGTATCGAGTCCTGTCGACAAGCATTGCGGCTGCTGACGGCGCGCGGGTTCAATCGCGACCGCGATCTCGAAGCGATGCTCGACGGCCTCCTCGCCCGACCCTAGATCGGCTCCACCTCGAACAGCTCCAACCCGGGATTCTCCCGTTGCGCGTACTGGAGCGGCCACGGCGACTCGCTCAAGACCACCGGGTTCCCGTGACGATCCTCAACCACGGTGTAGTCGCGACGAACTTTCATCCAGGCCACGCCCTTGTCCCCCCGCGCCCAGCGCGCGAGCCGGAAGGGCGACGAGTCGAGCACCGCCTTCACGCCGTACTCGGTCTCCAGCCGGTGGAGCAGCACCTCGAACTGGAGCTGTCCCACCGCGCCCAGGTACGGGTCTTGCTCGCCCAGCTCCGGCCGGAAGAAGAGCTGGATCGCGCCTTCCTGGGAGAGCTGCTGCAAGCCGGTGGTCAGGTGTTTACGACGCATTGGGTCTTTGAGCTTCACCCGCGCGAAGTGCTCGGGCGCGAAGCGAGGGATGCCCTGGTACTCCACGCGGTCTTTCGCGTAGAGCGAGTCGCCGATGCGCAAAGCACCCGGATCGAAGAGGCCGATCACGTCGCCGGGCCAGGCCTCGTCGAGCAGCTCGCGCTCGCTGCCGAGGAAGGTGTGCGGCTTGGCGAGCTTGATCGTCTCGTTGGTGCGGTGGATGGTCACCTCCATGCCGCGCTCGAACTTGCCGCTTTGTACCCGGAGGAAGGCCACGCGGTCGCGATGCCGCGGGTTCATGTTGGCCTGGATCTTGAAGATGAAGCCGGAAAACCGCGGGTCGTCGGGCGCGCGAGGGAGGCCGGTGCAGGGGCGCATCCGGGGGCCGGGCGCCATGTCGACCATCGCGTCGAGGAAGGGCTCCACGCCGAAGTTGGTGAGCGCCGACCCGAAGAAGACGGGGGTCTGCTTGCCCGCGAGGAAACGCTCGGGGTCGTAGCCGTCGCCGGCCACCTCGATGAGCTCGATGTCCTCGGCCAACTTCGCGCGCAGGCCCTCGTCGATCTCGGAAACATCGACGCGCTCGAACTCCACCAGCTCGGTGCCCTTGCCCTCGCCGAAGCGCATAACCTGTCGCGACGCGCGGTCGTAGACGCCGACGAACTCGCGGCCGGAGCCGACGGGCCAGTTCACCGGCGCGCACTCGATGCCGAGCGCCTTGCCCACGTCGTCCAGGAGGGTGAGCGAATCGATGCCCTCGCGGTCGCACTTGTTGATGAAGGTGAGCACGGGGATGCCGCGCATGCGACACACGTCGAAGAGCTTGCGGGTACGGTCTTCCACGCCCTTGGCGTTGTCGATGAGCATCACCGCGCAGTCCACGGCGGCGAGCACGCGGTAGGTGTCTTCCGAGAAGTCGGCGTGGCCCGGGGTGTCGAGCAGGTTGAGGCGCTTGCCGCGGTGGTCGAACTGCAAGACGCTCGACGTGATCGAGATGCCGCGCTCCTGCTCCATCTTCATCCAGTCCGACACCGCGTGTCGCGACGCCTTGCGTGACTTCACGGCGCCGGCGATGTGGATCGCGCCGCCGTAGAGCAAGAGCTTCTCGGTCAGCGTGGTCTTCTGCGGCACCAACGGGGTGGTCCACCTTGGCGAGCAGTAGTCGACAGAGCGCGGGCGTGAGCGTGAGCGCGACGAAGAGCGAGGCCATGATCGACGCGATGTAGGC
>SXON01000084.1 GCA_005778355.1 Pseudomonadota bacterium
AAGCGGCAGATGGAGCTCGAGGCCGTCACCAGTCACGCCGACGCGGCCGGGCGTGCCGCGAAGGAGCGCGAGGAGGCCGAGCGAATCGGCGAGCGCATCCGCGCGTTCTTTGGCCTGGAGACGTAGGTGGCCCTCGCCCTCTTCGACCTCGACCGCACGCTCATCTCGGTCAACAGCGGCAAGCTCTGGGTGCAGCGCGAGCTGAGCCTTGGCTACGTGAGCCGATGGCAGGCGATGCGGGCGGCCGCGTGGATCTCTGGCTACCACCTTGGTTTCACGAGGTTGGAGCAGGTGGTGCTCGACGCCATCGCCACGCTGGAAGGCGCCACTGAAGAGCAGATCCGCGAGCGGACCGAGGCGTTTTATGCCGAGATGGTGGCCGCGACCTACCGTCCCGGGGCGCGCGGTGTGGTGTCGCGACACAAGGAGCAGGGCGACATCGTCGCGCTCTTGACCACCTCGTCGAACTTCCTGTGCGCGCCGGTGCAGCGGGAGCTCGGCATCGAGCATGCGCTGTGCAACCGCTTCGAGGTTCGCGAGGGCACCTTCACCGGCAAGCCGGATGGTCCCATCTGCTTCGGCGCGGGCAAGCTCCACCACGCGCGCGCCTTTGCCGAGGCGCAGGGGCTTCCCCTGGAGGAAGCGAGCTTCTACACCGACTCGGTGTCGGACTTGCCGGTGCTCGAGGTGGTGAAGACGCCGGTGGCGGTGAATCCCGACCCGCGCTTGCGACGGATTGCGAAGCAGAAGGGGTGGGAGATCGTGGACTGGGGGGAGTAGGCGCGACTCAGGCCGCGACGCCACACCACCGCGCGATGTCGTGGCCGAGCGCGGCGTGCCCACGCTCCTCCCGGGCGATGCGATTCGACACCGTCGAAACCAGCTCGGACGACGCCGAGTCGCGACGTCGCTCGAACTGGAGGGCTGCCGCGGCCTCGTTCTCGGCGCCGTCGTGCAGGGCCTCGGTGCCGAGCACCCGGAGCGCCACCTCGCGGCTCGGGAAGCGGCGCGGCGTCCACCGCAGCGGAGACGCCAGCCCGCCGCCCGCCAGGGCGAAGCAGGCGCGGGCGTGCCCCAGTTCCTCCGTCGCCGCCATCCGGGCGCGATCCACCAGCGAGAGCGGCGCGCGCAAGGCGGACAGTTCGGCGGCGAGTCGCAGGAAGGTCGCCACCGAGGCCAGCTCGTCGCGACCGCGGGCGATCCAGTCGGGGTCGGCCCCGGGCGCGGGGAGCGTCATCGGCAAGAGGCGACCGCCGGCCACGCGGAAGGCGCGGCCCTCGATGCCCAGCAGCGGGGGGATGGGGAGTTGAACGCCGAGGTAGCCGGTACCGTGCCGGTCGCCCGCGGCGACGAACTCGGAGTCGAAGCCCCCTCCGAAAACCGCCGCCACGGTCAGGTGACCGCCGCCGTAGCCGGCCGCGTGGTGCTCGCCGGAGAGGCGCACCCCGAACTCGGCCTCTGCGGAGAAGAAGTCGGTGTGCACCACGTCACCACCGTTGACGAAGGCCGATGCGCCGAAGCGGGTACCGAGCATCCACCGGCGATGGCCTCCGCCCACCCAGCGCCGGTGCGCCACGAGGCCCACGGTGGGTGTCGGTGCCCCGTAGACACGCACAGGGACCACTTGCGTGGCCAGCGAGAGGTCAAACCCGGGGCGCACCGGGCCATCCGCTCCCGTGAGCGTGAAGTTCGCGCTGAACACCAGGCTCAACGAGGCCGCATCGGCGACACCGGGGAACAGCAGCCAGGGAATCATCTGATGGCGACTCCGAGTATACGCGCCGCTCGACCCAGCCGGCCCCCCGGGTGGCGGACGGCTTCGGTGGCAGGGCCTCGCCCGGGCGCACCAGCGAGGGTGTGTCGAGCGGAGGGGGGAAGGGGGAAGGCCCTCACGCCGCCCTCACCGGTCGGCTCCGGGCCCGGGCGCGCTCGCCTCGCGCCTTGTCGGCGCGGCCCGCCACCGGCGGGCACGGATCGCTTGCGTCGCTTCGCGACCACCACGCGGGTTCCCCCCTCCAACCAACACTAAATCGCCATGCCGTAGATCCCGTACAGCATCATCTTGGGATTGATGGTCTTGAGCTCCACCAGCTGCCTGCGCACCTGCTCGTAGCGCATGTAGAAGCGCCGGAGCCCGTAGGACTGCATCTTGATGAGCAGCTCGGGGTCGTAGCCCTCGGGGTGGTACACCAGCCGGTCGGGATCCGGGTTGAAGGTGGTGTAGTTCTCCCAGTCGTCGCGGAAGAGCGTCTTTTGCCATTGGTCTTCGAAGAGCTTGCTTCCGGGGAAGGGCACGGTGATGGCGAACTTGGCGAAGTCGAGGTCGAGGTCGACCGCGAACTCGATGGTCTCGCGCGTCATCTCGGGGGTTTCCCCCGGCATGCCGATCATGAAGAGGCCGACGGTCTGGATGCCGGCCTTCTTGGCGTTGTTCACCCCCCAGCGCACCTTCTCGGTGGTGAGGTTCTTGTTGACGTTGCCGAGCAGCATGTCGACGCCGCTCTCGATGCCCATGAGCACCCGGCGACAGCCACCGGCGTACATCGCGCGGCACGTGTCCTCGTCCAGCCGATCAGCGCGCGTCTCGCTGAGCCACACGCAGCGCTGGTCGAGCTTACGACGCTGGAGCTCGTCGCAGAAGGGGCCGAGGTCCTTCATCACCAGCGGGAAGATGGGATCCACCAGGCCGATCTGCTTCACGCCGTAGCGATCGACGAGGAACTCGTACTCGTCCACCAGCTTCATCGGGTCGCGACGTCGGTACACCTTGCCGCTGTGGAGCAGCGAGCAGTAGTCGCAGCGATAGGGGCAACCACGCGAGCCAGCCATGGTGAGCACCGGCTTGTCGACGTCGGCGAAAGGGAGGAGCCCGTAGCGGTGGTAGGGGAAGAGGTCCCACGCCGGGTAGGGCAGGGTGTCGAGGTCGCGCAGGAGCGCGCGCTCCTTGTTGGTCCGCGGCTGGCCATCGTCGATCCAGGACAGGCCCTGGACCTTCGATAGGTCGCCCTGGCCGTCGATGGCCTCCACCAGCTCGCAGATCGTCTCCTCGCCGTCGTGGTGTACGACGTAGTCGACCACACCGCTACGAAGGATGTCCTTGGCGAATACGTCGGCATGAACGCCGCCCCAGACGATCTGGGTGTGGGGCGACACCGCCTTGATCATCCGGCTCAGGATCTCGCAGGTAGGCGCCGAGGGCGTGAGCACCGTCATGCCCACGAGGTCGGGGGCGAAGCGGCGCACCCGGTCGAGCACCCCATCGGCAGTGAGCTTCTCGGCGAACATGTCGACGAAGCGCGTGTGCCAGCCTTTGGCGACCAGCGCGCCGGCGATGTAGGCGATGCCGGTGGGCGGCATCGGCTCGAGCAGCTCCGCGAAGCGCCCCAGCTTCTGCATGTTCATCGACGGGTTGACGAGCAGGATGCGCACGAGCTTTCCGGGGCGGGTGTGCACAGTAGCTCCGTTCACGATGCAGCCTCAAGCGCTCGCGACGTGTGCGGGACTACTCGCCGTCGATCGAAGCCTCTGCGGTCGACGAGATGTTGCCCGAGGCGTCCTTCAGCTCGAGGGTCATCCAGGTGTCTTCCGTCTCATCGAGGTTGTCGATCGCGAAGAAGATGGTCTCGGTGTCGATCAGGTAGGCGGTGTCGGCCTCGGGTTCCTCGACCCCCGCGATATCGACGATGTCGAGGATGCCCGGGAAGGCGAGCTCGTCGCCTGGCTGGAAAATATCGACGTACGCGACGCCGCCCAGAATGTCGTCGCCCTCGTCGGTGAAGCCGATGTAGATCTCGAGCACCATGCCGTAGTTCGGGTACTCGCTCCACGACAGCGACACCTCGCCCACCACCGGCGCGCCCTCGCCGCCCACCTCGCCACTTCCACCGGTGTCGGCAGTGTCGGCGGTGTCGGTGATGCCCCACGCCTCGTTCTCGTAGCGGCCCGAGCTGCTGAGGAAGCCGCCCGCGTCGTCAGGGGTGCAGGCGGCAAGGAACAGGACAAACATCAGGCCTCCCGGCCCGGCATGCTAGCACGGGCTCCTGGAGCGCGCGCCTCGGAGATCCAGACGACTAGCGACGGATCGCCGCTTTGCCCGCGTATCGTCCCGCGCGGTCGAGCTCGTGGGCGATGCGCAAGAGCTGGTTGTACTTCGCGGTGCGATTGTAGCAGTCGCCGTAATCACGACCGCTGTCAGCGTAACGAGCAGCTCAATCATTTTTGAGGATTCCTACTCTTACTATGACGCACCATTCCTCGCGCACACATCGCCTCTTCCACACCAGCAGCTAATGACCAGCTCGATCGACAGACCGGTTTATGATAGGAATAGATTATAAATCTCTGCATTAGCTTAGGAACGATGGCGCAGAACGTTTTCTTCCT
>SXON01000085.1 GCA_005778355.1 Pseudomonadota bacterium
CCGCCGCCACCGCCGCCACCGCCGCCACCACGGAAGCCACCGCCGCCTCCGCGGCTGTAGCCGCCACCACCGCCGCCGCCGTCGTCACCCCGGTCGCCGCCACCGCCACCGCCACCGCCACCTGCAGCGCCGCCGAGGAAGCGGATCACCTCGGCCACCACCTCCGTGGAGTACCGGTCTTTCCCTTCCTTGTCTTGCCACTTGCGGGTTTGCAGACGGCCCTCGATGTAGAGCTGCTTGCCCTTCTTACAGTACTGGCCCACGTTCTCGGCCGTGCGCCCCCAGGCCACGACCGAGTGCCACTCGGTGCGCTCCTGCCACGTGCCATCGTCGCCCTTGAAGCGCTCCGCAGTGGCCACGCGCAGGGAGGCCACGGCGTTGCCGCTGTTGGTCTTGCGTACCTCCGGGTCTTGCCCGAGGTTTCCGATCAGAATCACCTTGTTGACCACGAACCACCCGTGTTGCGCGGCCACCCTATGCCATGGCCCTGCCAAAAAATGGCCGACTCAAAAAAAGTTGAAGCACGGTTAGCTTCCGCGGGTGGCGATGAAGCGTGTATTGATTCTCGACGACGACGCGCTCACCGCCCAGGTGGTCGCCGACGGCTTGCGCGAGCGCGGCTGGGACGCGCTGGTCTGCACCGCTGCCGACGAGGGCTACGCCGCCGTGGTCGGGCTCCATCCGGACGCGGTCGTGCTCGACGCCGTGCTGCCTGGCAGCGATGGTGCCGCTCTCTGCGCCGCGATCCGCCTGGCCCCCGGTCCCCGGATTCCCATCCTCCTCTACAGCGGGAGCGACTTCCCGCGCGACGCCGCCACCCGCGCAGGCGCTGACGCCTTCTTCGGTAAACCCCTCCCCATTGACGAGGTGCACGCGAAGCTCTTGCAGCTGGTGCCGGAAGACCCGCCACCCGCCTACGATCCCATGCTCGCCGGCTCGCTTCGACTTCCCGCAGGCGAGGTCGTGGGCGGCCAGGGCGAGGCCTCCCGGACCGAAGCGCCGGGCGACGAGGGCGAGGTCCGCCCCGGCTGGCTGCCTCCGTTGCTCCTGCGACTCCACGACCGGCGCCTCACGGGCGTGCTCGAGGTCGAGTCAGGCGACTGGCGCTGCAAGGTGTTCTTCCAGCACGGCGCCCCCGCGTCGGCGCGCTCGAGCGACCGGGAAACCGAGCTCGGCGCCATCCTCGCCCAGCTGGGTCTCGCGAGTCGCGAGCGTCTCGACGCGAGCGCTGCTGAAGCGCGGCGGCGCGGCCGACCGCTGGGCGAGACCCTCGTGAGCACCTCCCTCCTCGACCGGGCCTCGGCAGAGCGCGCCCTGCGCGAGCAGGTCTTGCGGCGACTCGAGAGGGCCGCCGACCGCTCATCGGGACAGTGGCGAGTGTCGCCGGCGGAACCGGTGGGGCTCGCTGGCTACGAGGTTCCTGCGGCGGTGGCCTTCTGGCGCGTGGGGGGCGAGGCCGAAGTCCTTGTTGATGCCGACGAGTCGCGTCGCTACGTGCGATTGGGCCTCGGGAGCTGGGCCTGGCCGCTCGTCGATCCGAGCGGCAACCTGGCTGCGGGTCGCGCCGCGCTACTCGGCGGCGCGACCCTGGGCGAGGCGCTGAATGCCGGGGGCGAAGCCCTCTCGCGCCTGGTCGCAATCCTGCGCCGCTTTGGCCTGCTGTCGCTCTCCAACGACCCGCCGTCCGTCGCGCCCCGCGACGGGGGACTCTCCCTCGCCGAGTTCTCCGCCCTGGAAGAGCGCATCGCCGCGCAGGACCTTCTGCTCGGCGACGCCGACCACTACACGGTCCTCGGCCTCGCCCCCAACGCGCTCGATCTAGAGGTATCGGCGGCGGTGCTCACTGCGGTCGCGACGATTCATCCGGACACCCTGCCACCCGGAGTCTCCGCCGCCACCCGGGAGCGCGCCCAGCGACGTTTCGCTGCCGTGGCGGAGGCCGGCCGGGTGCTCGGCGACCCTGCCCGGCGGGCCATCTACGACGCGGAGCTCAACCGCCGCGAACGTCGCGAACTATACAGGATTGGCGCCGAAAATAACGCGGTACTTCTGGCAGAGCGTGCGCGCGAGGCCTTCGGCCGGGGCGAGCACGTGAGCGCCGCCGCGCTCTTCCGCGCCGCGCTGCGCCTCGAGGGCGACGACGCCGACATCCTCGCGATGTTGGGACGTGCACGACACCTCGCTTGCCCGGGCGACAGCAGCGCCGGCCTCGGAGAGTTGCGACGTGCCGTTGCCCTCGAACCCGAGGCCGACGAGGCCCTTTTCTGGCTGGCGAGTGTCTGCATCGAGCTCGGCGAGGCCGACGAGGCCCGCGTGCTCCTTCGCCGGGCCCTTGCCCGGAATCACGAGTTCGAACCGGCGCGAGAGGCGCTCAGGAGCCTCTCCACATGAACCCATTGGCCGCCACGCTCGCGGAGCACCTGCTGGCCGGTACCACCGGCGCGCTGGACTGGACCGACGGCAAGCGCCGCCGTCTCATCTTCATCGAGATCGGCGCAATCACCCTGGTGCAGTCCAACCTGAAGTCGGAGTCGGTCGACCGCGCCCGCGAGCGCAACCCCGAGCTCGACGACGCAGCCGCCCTGGCCACCGCCTGCCGGGCCCGCATGGCCGGCATCTTCAAGGAAACAACCGGGGAGTCGAAGTGGATCGAGGGTCAGGTGGCGCCCCGCCGCGAGCCGGTCGACTTTGCCGATGGCCTGTACATGACCGGCCTCCCCCGTCCACCCGTCACGAGCTACCCACGGTCGCAAGCCCCGGCCTGCAACTGGCTCGCTCGGCAGGCGATTGCCCCGGAGCTATCCGCTTACCTCCTGGATCTCGACGGCACGCGCACGCTCGACGAGGTGCTGGAGTTCGCCCCCGGCGGCCCCGAGGCCGCGGAGCGCTGGATTCGGATCGGCTTCGCCCTCGAGGCGCTCACCGACGCCGGGATTGAAACCAGCGTGTACGAGGTGCGCACTGTCACCAAGAAGCGGGCGTGGTCGGGCGGAGTAGACGACATCGCGGCGATGATCGCCGACGCCACCGGCGACGCCACCCCGCGTCACCTCGCCACGGCCACCGATCCAGTCGCCGCGCGCCTCGGCCCGGTCCACGCGCGGATCACCAGCGCCGCCGACCACTTCTCCGTGCTTGGCGTCAGCTGGCAAGATCCACCGGAAACGATTCGCCGCGCCTACTTTACCCTCGCCCGCGAGCTGCACCCCGACCGCTTCGTCGAAGACGCCGCCGAGGTGCAAGCCGGCGCCGCCGAGATCTTCGACCGCGCCCGCGCCGCGTGGGAGATCCTCGGCAACCAGGAGAAGCGCGAGGCCTACACCGCCAAGGTGATCCGCGGCGAGAAGACCGAGGAGGAGCAGGCGATGGACAAGGTCCGCGCCATCCTCGACGCCGAGTCCGACTTCAAGCGCGCGATCGCCGACTTCTACGCCGGTCGGCTCGCGGCGGCGCACGACACCTTCGTCCGCTGCGCGGAGCGCGTGCCCGAGGAACACGAGTTCGCCGCCTATGCCGGCTACACGACCTTCAAGATGTACCTGGGCAAAGACGCCGAGAAGGCGGAGGGCGGAGCCAAGCGCCTCTTCGACGCGGTCCAGGCTTCCGAGCGGCTCGACGCCGGCTGGGTCCTCATCGGCCTCGTTCACCGGGCAAAGAGCAACGACAAGGCCGCGCGCGACGCCTTCGTGGCCGCGTTGAAGATCAAGCCCTCCAATCCTGATGCCATGCGGGAACTCAAGCGCATGGAGAAGGAGAAGGAAGCGAAGCAGGAAGACGACGCGAGCTTCATCTCTCGGCTGTTTGGGAAGAAGAAGTAGCGCGGATCACCCCCAGATCGGCGCGTTGCTCCGCAGGTCGATCCCGTGCCGAGCCAGGACACCATCACACTCGTCGATCACCTGGCGCACATAGCTGCGCTTCTCCGCGTAGCTGCCCGGGTAGAAGCTGCGCTTGAACCCGTGGATGACGATGTCGCGCAGCTCGCGCGGGGTGATGCGCGCGTGGCGAACCGCCAGCTCCAGCTCCCGAGTGACGGTGGTGTGCGAAACGAGGCGATTGTCCGTGCAGATCGCGACCGACATGCGCTTGTCGAGCATGCGCCGAAGCGCGTGGTCTTCCACGGACCGGATCGCCGGGTTGGTCTGCAAGTTCGAGGTGATGCACACCTCGATCGTCACGCGACGATCCGCGATGTACTCGGCCAGTCGCTCGGCGTAGGCGGCCTTGTCGGCGATCTTCGGGTCGAGGATGCGGTCGGGGGCGAAGAGCAGGTAGCCGTGGCCGATGCGATCGGCGTGCAACGCGGTGATCGCCTGGAAGATCGACTCGGCGCCGTAGGCCTCGCCCGCGTGGACCGTCTTGTGCAGGAAGTTGGCGTGCGCGTAGGCGTAGGCCTCCTGGTGGTCGAGCGCCGGGTAGCCGTCTTCCTGGCCGGCGAGGTCGAAGCCCACCACCGGGATGCCCTCCTCGTCGCGCGCCCACACGGCCTCCCGGGCGAGCTCCAGCGAGGCCAGCCCGGCCAGCCGACGACGCGGGAGCTTCGAGAGCGCCTGCAACAACAAGCGATAGTAGGTCGAGAAATACTCGTTGAACATGCGCAGCGCGCAGACGATGATGCCGTAGCGGAACGGGGGTGTACCGGGCGACCGCGCGGCGTTGATCTCGGCCATCGCCCGAGCCAGCCCGGCGTTCACGGCGCGGAGCACGCCTCGGCCGTCGAGCCCGTCGTGCTGGTGCAGCTGAGGCGCGAAGCGAACCTCCACGTAGCGAACGTTCTCCGCCCAGTTATCGAGGGCGAACTCGTAGGCGACTCGCTCCAGTCCCTCGGCGTCTTGCATCACCGCGCAGGTCCAGGCAAAACCAGCCAGGTACTCCGGCAGGTCGGCGTAGTGCGACTTGAACACCGTTTCCCGCAGGCCCTCGGGCGTGGTGGAGGGGAGCTTCACGCCTCTCTCGCGGGCAAGGTCGATCAGGCTCTCGAGGCGCAGCGAGCCATCGAGGTGAACGTGAAGGTCGGTCTTCGGAAGTGCCGCGAGAAGCGCGGGGATGTCGGGCGTCATTCCGCCGCTTATCCAGGCATCGAAGGACGGCCCCAGGCCGCGCGTATAGAGAGGTGCCATGAAGACACTTCAAACCATCCTCGCCGCCCTCGTCCTGGCCGCCCCGCTCGTTGCCGAGGCGCGCCCCCATCGCCATCGCCCGGCTCATCGCGCCGGACCGCGCGTGCACATCAGCATCAGCCCCTGGGCTGCCGCCTATGCGCCCGCCGCGCGCCCCGGCTGGGTGTGGGTGGCTGGCTACTACGCCGGTCCCCGCTGGTTCCCTGGCTACTGGCGCCCGGCCGTGGCTCGAGTAGGCTGGCTCTGGGTGCCGGGCTACTGGGCCGGCACCATCTACATCGACGGCTACTGGCGCGAGGAGCGTCGTGACGGACAGGTGTGGGTCGACGGCTACTACGACGACAAGGACGAGTGGGTGCCCGGCTACTGGGCCCCGGCGGGCAGCGAAGACGCAGCGCATGACCGTCGGGTCGAGCAGGGCGTCGAGGAGCCGAGCGGCGAGGTGACGGTACCCGACGCGCCGCCGCCTGAGCCGCCGTCCAGTACCGTCCACCACGACTACGACTAGCGTAGCTGCGCTACGATCTGCGGGTGACGCGCCCCTTCGCGCTCCCCGGCAGCTACCTCGTCCTGGAGACGACGAACCAGTGCAGTCTCGCCTGCGTGCACTGCACCGTCGCCGAGGGCGCGGCGCACCCGCACCACGCCCGCGTGGGCTTCCTCCCCCTCGCCACCGCCGAGGCGCTCTTCGACGATCTCGTCGCCACCGGCGCGCGCTTCGACACGCTCGTGCCCTTCTGGCTGGGCGAACCCCTGATCCACCCGGACTTCGGCGCGATCTACCGGGCGAGTCTCCGCGCCGCCGCGCTCGGCGCCTTCGCGCGAGTGGAACTCCACACCAACGCCACGCACCTCGGTCGCGAACGGGTGCGCACGGCGCTGAACGCCTCTCCCGTGCCGCAGTCTTGGCACTTCTCGCTGGACGCAGCAAGTCGCGACACCTATGGCACGATCAAGGGCCGCGACAGCTTTGAATCCGTCGAGGCCAACGTCCTTGCTTTCCTCGACGAGAAGGCACGGTCGGGCGCCCCGTGGCCGCGGCCGGTCTTCCAGATGATCCTGGCGGGCAACAACGCCGACGAGGCCGAGTCCTTCCGCGAGCGGTGGACGGCTGCCTGTCGCGACCGAAGCCTCCCGGTGCGAGTGGCCGCCCAGCGCGTGCCCTCCGGCGATGACGCCATCGTGTTCTTCCGCCAGCTCGACGCGCCCACGCCGGAAACGCAGGCAGACGCGAACCAGGCCTACCGCGCCGCCGTGTCGCGACTAGGGCTTGCCCTGCCCCTCGCGGAACGCACGCCGAGCACCGTCGACCGGGGGCCTGGCATTTGCGCATGTTTCTGGAAGTCACCCGTGGTGAGCTGGGAGGGCAACGTCACCACCTGCACGCGCGACAACCGCCTCCAGAACGTGCTCGGCAACGTTCACCAGCGCCCCTTCAGCGAGATCTGGTTCGGCGACGGGATGCGGGATCATCGGCGCCACGTCGCGACCGGCAACTACGCCGGGCTCCCAGCCTGCCACGGCTGCTACATCCCGCGATCCGCGAACTACACCGACATCACGGCGTCGGAGATCGGGGTGGCCTCGTGATGAACGGGCTCGCGCGGGTGCTCGCCGGCAACGCGGGCACGCGTGTGATGTCGCGACTGCGACTCCGGGCCGCCGCCGAGGCCCCGCGGCAGGTGCACCTGTCGGTCACCGACCGCTGCTTCCTGCCCTGCGCCCACTGCGACATCTACAAGAACGAGGCCGAGGATCTCCCCGAGGCCACCTGGGCGAGGGTGATCGACGAGCTGGCGGCATGGACGGGCCCGGCGGCGATGAACTTCGTCGGCGGGGAACCCTTGCTCCGCAAGGACCTCGAGCGCCTGATGGCCCGTGCCGTGAAGCTTGGCTTCACGGTCACCTTCAACACCAACGGCTGGCTCTTGACCGACGCGCGCGCCGAGGCGCTTCGCGACGCCGGCGTGAGCGTGGCCTACCTCTCCCTCGACGGCTTCAAGGAGAGCACCGTCGACCACAGCCGGGGACGAGCAGGTAGCCACCGCAAGGTGATGGAGGCCTGCGATCGGCTCGACCGCGTGGGCTCCCCGCGCGTGATCATCGCCAGCATCCTGCACGCCGGCAACGCGACGGAGCTGCCCGACCTGCTCGGCTGGGTGAAGTCGCGCGGCTACGAGCTGGTGGTGCAGCCGCTCTACCAGAACTTTGGGAACAACGCGCATGACCCCGCGTGGTTCCGTCACTCGGCGATGTGGCCTCGCGAGGCCCAGCTGCCGGCCATCGACGCGGCCCTCGACGCGCTCGTCGACGAGCGCCGCAGCTGGGGCAAGGTCTGCAACTCCGCAGAACAACTAGAGGCCTTCAAGCGACATTTTCGTAATCCAAGCGTGGATAACGGGCAGGTGTGCAAGGCTGGCCACAGCGACCTCGCCTTCGACCCCGCCGGCAACGTGCGCCTCTGCTACTTCCTCGAACCCGTGGGCCACGTCGACGACGGGCGCTCGCTCGCCGCCATCTGGAACGCGGCGGAGACGATGCGGCGGCGGCACGAGGTGCACCGGTGTACCCGGTCGTGCAACCTGCTTAATTGTAACTTTGAGGGGGGGAGCTAGCGAGCGGCGGACACCACCGTCCACCCCCTGATCGCGGTACGCTACCCCCGCCGTGCTCGTCGTCGATCGCCTCTACCGCACGCACGTCCGCAACCCGGCGCTGCCCGTCGCTTTGCGGCTGGCCGCCAAGTTCGTCGCCGTCGTCACGCGGAAGCTCGCGAAAGACGCCGTCCCGGTGCGCGCCGGCACCTTGTCCTACTGGACGCTGGTGGCGCTGGTTCCCGTCTTGATCCTGGTGGTGCTGGTCCTCAATGGCCTCGGCATCCTCGGGTCGGTCCCGCTGTCGGCGTTCATCGGGACCGATCTCGCCACGCGACTGCCCGACTGGCAGTCGGCGGGTCTCCCGAAGGAGCTCGACGCCAAGAGCATCGGGGCCGTGGGTCTCTTCGTGGCTTTCATGGCCAGCGCCCGCATCTTCCTCGCCGCCGAGGAGGCCTACAACCGCATCTGGAACGCGCGCGTCAAGCGCCCACTCACGTCGCGACTAGCCCTGTACTACGCCACGATCACGCTCGCGCCGGTGATCGTCGCCACCGGCACCTCGCTGACCGAGCGCGCCGAGGAAGTCACGCGCTGGCAACTCTTCCACAACGCCACGCCGGTGCTGGTCACCACCGCCGCGTTCGTCTTCGGCATTCGCGCCTTGCCCGACACTTCGGTCCGATGGCGCTCGGCGCTGGTGGGCGGGCTCATCTCGGCCGTGCTCTTCGAAGGGCTGAAGCTGGCCTTCAGCGCCTACGTGCAACTGTTCCAGAGCACGCAGGCCACCGCGCTCATCTACGGATCGCTCGCCTTCGTCCCGTTGTTCTTGCTGTATGTGTACGCGGTATGGACCATCATCCTGCTGGGGGTGGTCATCAGCGTGGTGACCGAGCGATGGACAGAGATGGCCCGCGCCGAGGACCGCCTGATCGAGGGGACCGAGCGACGCTCCCCCGACGTATTCTTCGGCCTACAATGCCTGCTAGTGCTCGCCCGTCGTTTTCAGGCTGGACAGGGACCGTCGAGCGAGCAGGCGATCAACGCCGTGCTGGGCAGCGATCCCGACCACGTGTACGCCGCGCTCGAGACGCTCCAGCAGGCGGGCGTCATCGAGGAGGGCGAGAGCGGCTACGTGCCGGCCCTGCCGCTGGAGAAGCTCACGGTCGGCCAGGCGCTGTTGCGCTACCGCGACCGCACGCGCCCCGCCTCCGACAAGGGCGCGCCCGGTGACGACCTCGCCGAGCGCATCGCCAGCCACCCCGACTTCAAGCGCTCCATCGCCGAGATGATCGCCGCATGACGAAGTGGATCCTGATCGTCGCCGTGATCGCCGGGCTCGGGCTGGCGGCGTGGATCGGCCTCCGCGAGAGCGCCAGCCGGGGGGCGCCGGAGACCGTGACCGAACAGACAACGGCCGAGGATGAAGGCCTCACGTTGCTCCCCGCCGTGCACATCGAGGAGAACACGCCCTACGGGCCGGTCCAGGTGGACTACGACCCCAACGCCGAGCCCGAGAAGCCAAACGTGGTCGCGAGCTGTCGATGCACGATCACCCACGAGGATCTGGGCGGGACGCTCGGCCCCATCGACGTGACGGCCGAAGGGCGCTGGGAGGGCGGCCGCTTTGCCGGGACGGTGGAGGCGAAGGGGGTGAAGGTCGAGATCGACGCCGAGGTATCAGCGCTCGAGCTCGCGGCGGGACGCTACACCCTCCCCCCGACCGAGATCAGCGCGGTGTACGCCGCCGTCGCCTCCCTGGTGCCCGAGTCGCGACAGGCCGACATCCGAGGCACCCTCGCGGGTAACGGCGAGTTCCGACTGCTCCCGCTGCGCTTCACCTTCCGCCCCAGCGTGGCTGACTTCAACGTGGATGGGCTCGTCGGGCCCGAGTACCGGATGGGCTCGTTCACCTACATGGGTCGCGACAAGGACGGCAACCTCGTGCCGGTGCGGGGTGGCGAGGGCACCGAGGGCTGGCTGCCGCTCGTCGACGCGGGGCGCATGCTCCCGGCGGCCGTGATCTCCGCCGAGGACGCTGCCTTTCGCTCGCACGCCGGCTTTTCCGTCGAGGGCATGACCGACGCGGCGCACGACAACGACGTGGAGGGGAAGGTGGTCCGCGGCGGGAGCACGCTGTCGCAACAGCTGGCGAAGAACCTGTTTCTCACGCCCGAGCGCACGTACGCTCGAAAGCTCAAGGAGCTGCTCTACGCGGTGGAGATGGAGCGAGAGCTCGGCAAGGACCGCATCCTCGAGCTCTACCTGAACGTGATCGAGTGGGGACCCACCGTGCGCGGGGCCCGCGCCGCCTCGGAGGCCTACTTCCTCAAGCAGCCCGCGGGCCTACTCCCCGAGGAAGCCGCGTTCATGGCGAGCATCATCCGCAATCCGCGCGGCGGCTGGGAGAAGGAGTACGTGGGTGGACGCGTACAAACCCGGCGCCTGAGCTGGATCCTGGACAACATGGTGACGATCTCCCCCGAGGAACGCCTCGCAGCGCTCACCCGCGACGTTCACTTCGTACCGCCCAAGAAATAGGTGGAACGACCAGTTTACCTGTGTGCCACGGCGGGAATCCCGGCGCTCGGACCCTCGGGCGCCTCCGCCCACGTGCGGGGAGTGGCCACCGCGCTCGGTGCCACGCTCGTCACGCCGCGCCTCGCCGACCACCGAGGGATTCACGCGCAGATCGGGGTGCCGGTGATCCCCTGCGGCGTGGCCGGCTGGCCGAGCTGGCTGTCCGCCTGGGAAGAGGAGCGGGAGATCTACACCGCGCGGCGCTGCACCCACCCGGCGCTCGGGCTCCGGCCCACGTTGCTCTGGGAGCGCTACACGCTCTTCTCCGACGCCGGCTGGAAGGCGGCGCGCCACAGCAAAGCACGCTGGATCCTGGAGGTGAATGCGCCGCTCGTCGAGGAAAGAGCCCGCTTCGAGTCGCTTGCCCAGCGAGCGCTGGCGGAGCACTGGGAGCGTCGCATCCTCGGCGCGGCGGGCGCGGAGGGCGAGGTGGTGGCCGTCTCCCGGTGGCTGGTGGACTGGCTCGGCGGGATGGGCATCAAAGCGCGCCTCTTGTCCAACGGCGTGTCGCGACACGTAGGAAATCGAGAGGCCGCACGCCGAGCCCTCGGCTTCGCGGACGACGACTTCGTCGTCGGCTTCCTCGGCTCGATGAAGCCCTGGCATGGCGTGGAGGCCTTGCCGGGCGTGGTGGAGCAGATCCCGGGCGCGGTTGGCCTATGCGTGGGCGACGGCCCGGTGAAGCTCGAGCACCCGCGCGTGCGCACGGTGGGACAGGTGAACGAGGCGCGCGCGGCCGACCTCGTCGCGGCGATGGACGTGGGCCTCGCGCCCTACCGGTCCGACGCCCCGCCGTGGTTTTGTCCCCTGAAGATCCTTGCTTACCGCGCGCAGGGCACGCCCGTGGTCGCGACCGACACCGGTGACTGTGCGCTCGTCACCGGGACGGGCGGGAGCGTGGTGTCACGGGTGGAGGATCTCGTCGAGGCCGCCGCCCAGTGGCGCGGTCGGCGTTGTACGCCTCACGTTCGCGGCTGGGACGAGGTGGTGGAGGAAGCGCTCAGGCGTTGACGACGTGAATCGCCTGCCCGATCGCCGCCTTCGCCGCTTCCATGATGCCCTCGCCGAGGGTGGGGTGCGGGTGGATGGTGAGGCCGATGTCGAGCGCCTCGCAGTCCATCTCCACCGCGAGCGCCGCCTCGGAGATGAGGTCGCTGGCGTGCGGACCACAGATGGTGACTCCGAGCACCCGGTCGTTCGACTTGTCAACGATCACCTTGATGAAACCGTCGGTGTCGCCCGTCGTGAGCGCACGACCGATGGCGGCGAAGGGCACCTTGCCCACCTTCACCTCGTAGCCCTTGGCCTTCGCCTCGTGCTCCATCAGGCCGGCGGTCGCGATCTCCGGATCGGTGAACACCACGGCGGGCACGGTCTTGGCCACGTTGTGCGCGTTGTGACCGCCGATCACCTCGGCCGCCACCTCGCCGTCGTGACTCGCCTTGTGCGCGAGCATCAGTCCCGTGGTGCAGTCGCCGATGGCGAAGACCCCCGGCACCGTGGTCTTCAGCTGGCTATCGGTCTTGATGAAGCGGCCTTCCATGGCCACGCCGGTGGCCTCGAGCTTGCAGGTGTCCGTGTTGGGGCGGCGCCCGACCGTCACCAGGATGTAGTCCACGTCGACCGACTTCTCGCCGTCCGGCCCGCGGTAGCGGAGCGTGGCCCCGCCATCGCCCTCCTCCCAGCCGAGCGCCTGCGACTTCGTGAACACCTTGATCTTGTCCTTCTTGAGCTTCCGCTCGATCAGCTTCACCACGTCGGGATCGAAGCCGGGGAGCACCTGGTCGGCCGCCTCGACCACCGTCACCTCGCTGCCGAGCTTGGCGTACATCATGCCCATCTCGAGGCCGATGTAGCCGCCACCGATCACCGCCAGGCGACGGGGGATCTCGTCGAGCGCGAGCGCCTTGGTGCTGTCGAGCACGCGGCGGTCCTTGAAGGAGAAGCCCGGGATCTCGATGGGCCGCGAACCCACCGCGATGACGATGTTGTCGGCTTCGACGGTGACAACGCCTTCGGCCGTCGTGACGGCGAGGGTCTTGGGACCGGTGAACTCGGCTGCGCCCACCATCATGTCGACCTTGTTGGCCTTGAGCAGGGTGCGCACGCCGCCGGTGAGCTTGTTGACGACCGATTGTTTCCATGCCTGCAACTTGTCCATGTGGACAATGGGCTTGCCGGGCACCTCGATGCCCATCACGTCGGCGTGGGCGATCTCTTCCACGCGCTTGCCGGCGGTGATGAGCGCCTTGCTCGGGATGCAGCCCACGTTGAGGCACACGCCACCCCAGTACTCGCGCTCGATGACCAGCGTCTTGACGCCCAGCTGCCCGAGGCGGATGCCGCAGGGGTAGCCGCCGGGTCCGGCTCCGAGGACGACGGCGCTGTACTTCACGGTAGACATGCGGGCTCCTGGAAGGGGTCCGGGCCTAACGCGGGCCCTCGTCATGTTCCGGCGACCAAGATCCGATCCTCCGATCGATGCGACTCCTCCTCACCGTCTCCGTCCTCGCCGCCGGTCTCGGCTACGCGCTCGACAAGGCGGCGAGCCAGACGCAGCGACTCGAGGCCAGGGCGCTGTCGATGCAGACCGCCGAGGAGATGGGCCTGGAGTTTCAGTCCGCGCCCCGTTCGGCCGCCCGCAAGCGCCAGGTGATCTACGTCGACGAGTCGAGCTACCCGAGCGGCCAGCACCAGGACGAACTCTGGAAAGAGCGGACCGCACGCGCGATGCGCGGCGAACCGATCTTCGAGGGTCAGGAGCGGTAAACGTCGAAGGCGAGCTTTCCCACGAGCACGCAGCTCACGACGAGAAACACGGTCCTGACCCAGCTGGAGCCGCGCGCGAGCGCGATCCGCGCGCCGATGAGATTGCCGGCCACGCTCGACACCGCCATGGGGATCGACCACTCCCAGCGGATGTTGCCTCCCCACGCGAAGACGATGATCGCGGCGAGGTTGGTGGTGGCGTTCACCACCTTCGCCCCCGCGCCGGCGCCGAGGAAGTCGAGACCGAGCGTGGCGATGAAGGCGACGATCAGGAACGTGCCGGTTCCCGGGCCGATCATCCCGTCGTAGAGCCCAATGATGGCGCCGAGTGCCATCGCCAGCCACGGGCGCTCGACGCCGCCCGCGAGCTTGCCGAAGTCGGGACGGAAGAAGGTGAAGCCAGCCACCAGGACGAGCGCGATCAGGATCGCCGGTTTCAGCACGCTGGCATCGAGCCCACGGGCCACTAGCGCGCCGACCGCGCTCGCGACGCCGGCCGCACCCGCGGCGAGGCCCACCGAGCGCCAGGGCAAGGGCACGCTACGCGCGTAGCGGATCGCCGCTGCCGCCGTGCCCCAGAACGCCGCGCCCTTGTTGGTGCCGAGCACCGTGGCCACGGGGGCATCGGGCATGAGCGCGAAGACCGCCGGCACCTGGATGAGGCCCCCACCGCCCGCCATGGCGTCGACAAGGCCCGCGAAGAAGGCAGCGAGGCAGGCGAGGGCGATGTTCACGCGGGGGGAGCTACCCCGTTTGCGCGGCGCTGTAGTCGAGGCGAACTGAGCGACCGTCCTTCACCTCGACCGTCTCCTGGAACACCTCGCCGCCCACGCGCAGCGCGATCTCGTACTCGCCCACCGGCAGCGTGAAGAGGCCTGCGCCCTGCACCACGCCGCGGGGGCCGCCGTCGATCCACAGGTCCGCGTCGATGCTGGTGGTGATCTCGATGACGCCGTGCCCCGGCGCCACCTCCACCATCTCGCCGCCCTCGGTGTTCACCTCGGCCAGCTCGGGCGGCGACGCTTCGAGCGCGTGGGCCACCATCTCGCGCAGGCTGCCAATCCACGTGCGGGGCGCCCCTTCCGGAGGCACGGCCACGGGCACCACGCCGGCCACCGCGCCCGGGATGTCGGGGTGCGGGATCAAGACGGCGAGGCCCGCGCCGAGGCTCACCACCGCGATGCCCGCCACCAGGGCACGCGGCACGCGTGGGAGCGTCACCGGCTCACGATGAGCAACGCCCCGCGCGTCACCCGCCGAGAGGCGACGCTGCGGCACCGGCCGTTTCTCCACCCGCGCGAGCAGGGGCGGCGCGGCCGCAGCGACCAGATCGTCGTCACTGGCCTCGTCGAGGGCGAGGTCGGGCGATTCGACGTCGGGCGCGAAGAAGCCACAATCGTCGGGGATTTCCTCGGGCGCGACGAGGAGCGTGACGTGGCTCGACTCGAAAAACGCCGCGATCGCCTCGGGCATGAAGCCCGAGGTGACCACGGGAGCAGCCGGGACGAGAACCCGTCCCGGTCGCTCGAAGAGTCGTGCCGGCGCAGGCACTAGAAGCTCGTCGCCGGGGCCGACATCGGCACGTAGTACACCGCGTCGGAGCTGTTGAAGCTCTCGAGCAGCTCCTGCATCGCCACGACCTCGGCGTCAGAGCCGTAGTTCCACGCGTAGATCGCCTGCTCGATGAGGTCGCTCGCGCTCACCAGGGAGCCGTCCGAACGCTCGAGGTAGGCGCCCGGGTCGTCGAGACGGTGCTGCGTGTTGAAGATGAAGGCGAGGAGTTGCTGGGCGAGCTGCTCCTCGTGGGTGCCGCCGCCGTTGTTCTCGTTGAGGAAGTCGCTCACCTCGGCCCAGGGGGTGCCCTCGCCGCCGAGGTTGCCGATGGCGCCTTCCGCGGCGGGCACCGGGGTGCCGTCGGAGAAGTAGCCGTCGAAGGGCTCGTCGCCGCCGTCGAAGTAGGCGCTGGGCGTGCGGTAGGGGTCGAGCGCGTTGGCCTCGGCGATGTCGTCGAGGGTGAGCTCGCTCAGGCCGTTGATGTTGTGCCAGTAGCCCTTGGTGCCGAAGTCGGCGACGGACCAGTAGGTGTTGGTGTAGTCCACCACGAGCTCGGAGCCGGCCATCGTGGCGCCGGAGAGCGTGCTCACGATGTCGCCGGTGGCGCTGGTGGCGCCGGTGGCCGACCAGCCGGTGTCGAGGGCGGTGCCTTCGGTCACGGTGTACGCGCCCGGCGCGAGGTCGTCGAAGAGCGCGCAGCCGCTGTCGTCGGCGTAGGCGTCCACCGGGCCCACGGCGGTGCCGGTCACGGCGGTGCCGCTCAGCGTGAAGAGCCAGCCGGGCACGAAGCCCTCGTCGGCGTCTTGCACGCCGTTGCCGTTGCGGTCGAAGACCTTGCAGGCGTCGACACTGCCGAGGCCCACGTTGCCGTACACCACCGCGTGCGTCTCGCCGGAGGTGCCGACGACGGTGACGCTCACGGTGGGGGTGGCACCCATCGACGCGCCGTCGACATAGGCGGCGGTCTGCTGCGTGCCAGCCGGGGTGCTCTCGGTGAGGGCGTAGCTGCCCGCGGTGTCGGCCACGACGGTGGCGCTGGTGTAGACCGTGTTGGTGACGCCGAGGGGATCGGTGGAGTCCACCGCCCAGCCGGTGACGGTTGCCTCGTCGAGGCCCTGGCTCCCGTCCATGTTCGCGTCGTGGAACTTCGACACGGTGATGAGCGGCGCGGTGTAGGGCTTGCCCTTGTACTTGACCTTGTAGTTGTCGGTCTTGCTGTCGGCAGGCTTGAAGCCGTGGTAGTTGCCCGGCGAGTAGCTCTCGCCGTTGACCGTGCAGCCGCCCTTGCCCGAGCAGCCCGCGGTGCTGCCGAGGTAGGCGCTGGTGGGGGTGAGCCACACCTTGTAAACGCCGCCGGGGTTCGGCGTGTCGTCGTAGGGGTAGAGCTGCACGGTCTTCCCGCCGTGGTCGACGTCGGTGCCCGACGCGTGCGTGCAGGTCGAGCCGGTCCAGGTGCCCTGGACCTTGCTGTAGTTGGTTCCCGAGTACACGCCGTCGATCACGCCATCGCCGTTGACGTGCACCTTGCGGCACGAGATGTGGTCGGAGGAGAGCAGGTCCTGGCCCGAGGGGTCGGTCACCTGGTAGTAGTAGTCGCCCTCGGGGAGTCCAGCGGCGCTGGCCGGCGCGTTCGGACCGGGGCCACCGTCGAGGTACACGTCGGTCTTGGCCTCGTAGTGCGTGTTCTCGTTGACGACGGAACCGTCGGCGGTGGTGGTGAAGATCGCCCCGGAGAGGTTGGCGGCGTAGGCCACCACGGGAAGGGCAACAATCGAGGAACCGACGAGCAAAGCTAGCGCAGGGCGACGCATGATGTCTCCGGGTGGGCAGGATGAGTAGTGTTCGACCAGACCGGCGGGGAGGCCGTCAGGAGGGGTACGGAGTTTCCCGCACAGTGGTGACGGTCCCCCATGACGTGGAATGCGTCACCCGGCCGCAGTCAGCGTCAAAGCCCCTCAAAAAAGCAAAAATACGATAGCGCACAAACCACATGAACAACCAACGTTAGGCCAAGTCAAGGAGAATGATCATGCTGTGGCTCCTGGGTTGCCCGGACGAGGCGCCGACAGAGACGGGCGCATCACCAAACGATACAGGTCGCGACACAGGCACAACGGAGACCGGCGACTCCGGTCGGGACGAATGGATTTTCGACCCGGCGGATATCGTCGAGGCGGTGGAGTCCGACCTCGCGGCCAACATGGCGAGCGGTGCGCAAGTGGCGATCTGGCTCGACGGCGCGGTCATTTACAGCCAGGGCTTTGGGACGCGGCACCCCGAGACCGATGAGCCGGTGGCGACGACGACGCTCTTCCAGATTGGCTCGGACACCAAGAAGATGACGGCGGCCGCCTTGCTCCAGGCCGAGTCGCGAGGCGACATCCAGCTCGATGCGGGCATCGCCTCGCTGGGCTTCGACCTCAGCGCCACGCCAGACTGGGCCGACGGCGCGACCATCCGCGATCTGTTGAGCCACCAGGGCGGACTCTACGACTACACCCCGTGGAGCGACCGGCCCGACGACGCCTACCTGGCCGAGCACGGGCACGGCGACTTCGAATCCCGCGAGTGGGCCCAGGCCCCGGCGGGGGCGATGTGGAACTACAGCAACGCCAACTTCTCGCTTGCCGGGCTCTTGCACGAGGACCATGACGACCGCGCCTGGGGCGACATCCTCGAGGACGACCTCCTCGTGCCGCTCGGTCTGGATCGCAGCTACGCCCGCAAGAGCGCCGTCGAGGCCGATGGCGACTACGCCACCGGCTACGGTCTCATCCTGGGCGACTACGACGCCTTCGACCCGTGGGCCGACGTGCCCTACGAGATCGGCGTGGTCGAGATGTCGGAAGAGGCCGACAACGCCTTCACGCGCCCGGCCGGGCTGGTGTGGTCCACCGCCGAGCAGATGGTGCGCTACGGCGCCTTCCTGATCGACGGCAACGCCGCCGTCCTCGACGCCTCCGTCCACGACCAGCTCACGACGCCCTTGGTACGGCTCTACCCCCAGATCGACACGCAGCACTACGCGCTGGGCCTCATGGTGCTCGACGGCTTCCAGCTGGGCCGCAAGTATTACGAGACCCCGCTCTGGGTGCACGGGGGCAACACCATGGCCTTCACCTCGAACTTCTATGTGCTTCCCGAACAACGCGTCGTCGTGTCCGTGCTGAGCAACGGCTACGGCGATGACTTCGACGACACCGTGGTGGCCGCCATCAAATCCCTCGACGTCCTGCCCGACGCGGGCGATGTCAGCTGGCCAGGCACCGAGACCGACCACGCCGCGCTCATCGGCACCTACATCGAACCCATCCTCGGCGAGATCGTCGTGAGCGACACCGACGGCGCGCTCGGTGTCTCCATCCCGGGCCTCACAGAGCGCGGCTACGAGGTGACGCCCGAGCTCATCTACGCGGGCGTCACCGACATCTACTACGTGGAGATCGACAACTACGCCTGGGAGTTCAGCTTCATCCAGGACGAAGTCGGCGTGTACCGCTATGTCCGCGACCGCAAGTTCGTCGGCACGCGACAGGAGGGGCTCGCCGCAACCGGGAGCCCGACCGGCATCGTCCACACTCCGGGCGGTCTCTCGCCCGCGATGATCGACGATGTCCTCTCGCGAGCCCCTTGGCCGGTTTTCGGATCACATCATTGACCGAGGATCGACGTCGATGATGCGCCGCACCCCGGGGGGGGTCTTCCACGAGAGGTGATGGTCTCGCAAGAACGCGCGGAAGGCCGCGCGATCCCGCCCGCGCATCACCACCTGCACCCGGAAACGGCCCACGAGCTTCGGCAGGGGCGCCACCGCCGGTCCGAGCACGTCGACCCCGAGGTAGTCGCGAGCCTGGACGCGAGCCAGCCGAGCGAGGGCCTGCGCCGCCTGCCGGGCGACGGCGCGGTCGACGGCCTCCACGCGCACCAGGACCAGCGAGGCGAAGGGCGGGTAGCCCATCATTCGCCGCAGCTCGAACTCAGCGTCGGCGAAGGCCTTCATGTCGCCGATGCAGGAGAACACGGGGTGATCGGGGTGTTGCGTCTGCACGAAAACGCGTCCCGCCACCGCCCCGCGACCGGCGCGACCGCAGAGCTGGGTGACCAGAGACCACGTGCGCTCGGCGCTCCGGAAGTCGGGCATGCCGAGCACGTGATCGGCGCCGAGGACGGCCGCGACGGTGACGTCGGGAAAGTCGTGGCCCTTGGCGACGATCTGGGTGCCCACGAGGAGTCGTGTGCGCCCGGCGCCAAAGTCGTCGAGGATGCGGGCGTGGCTGCCCTTGCCGCGGGTGGTGTCGGCGTCCATCCTGCCAACCGGCACGCCGGGAAACAACTCGCCTATTTGTTCCTCGATCCGCTCGGTTCCTCGGCCCAGCAGTTCCAGCGCCACGCCACACTGCGCGCACTGGCCCGGAAACTCCCGGTGAAAGCCGCAGTAGTGGCAGTCCATCCGGTTGATCTTCTGGTGGTACACCAGCGAGATGCCACAGGAGGGGCAGTCGTAGCTGCCGCCGCAGCCAGGACACTCCACGAAGGTGGCAAAGCCGCGGCGGTTGTGGAGCAGGATCGCCTTGCCCCCAGCCTCGAGCGCCTCGGCGAGCGCCGCGTGAACCTCGGGCGCCAGGAGCGGCGGCTTGCCGCCGGAGGCCTTGTAGAGGTCGCGGGTGTCGACCAGCTCGAGTCGTGGAACCGGGCTCGGCGTGGCCCGCTCCAGGAGCTGCAGCAGGCGGTAGCGCCCCCGGACGGCGTTCTGCACCGATTCCAGCGAGGGCGTGGCCGAGCCGAGCACGCACGCGCAGCCGGCGCGCGAGGCACGGAGCACCGCGAGGTCGCGAGCGTGGTAGCGCACGCCCTCGTCTTGCTTGTAGGAGTCATCGTGCTCCTCGTCGACAACCACGAGGCCGAGTCGCGGCATCGGTGCGAAGACCGCCGAACGCGCCCCCACCACGATGTCGGCGGCGCCAGGCTCCCCAGGTGCGGCGCGAACCCGGCGCCACGCGCGGAGCTTCTCCCCGGCGGCGAGCCCCGAGTGCACCACCGCCACCCGCCCCGGGAAGCGCCCCTCGAAGCGGCCGCACAACAAGGGCGTGAGCGCAATCTCCGGCACCAGGACCATTGCCTGCTTGCCGAGCGCGAGCGCCCGCTCGGCGAGGGCCAGGTACACCTCGGTCTTGCCCGAGCCGGTGACGCCGTGGAGCAGGTAGACGCCGGTTGGCCCCACGGATCCGACGGCGGCCTGCTGCGCAGGGTTGAGGGCCGGCGGTCGCGTGGGCGCGCGGGCCTCGCTCACGACGACGCGCGCACGCTTTTCCTTGCGCGCGGCGCCCAGTCTCACCAGCGTGGCGACAGCCGAGGCGGGCAGCTCGCCGAGGAGCGCAGGTAGCCGCGCGTGCACCTCGCGGGCCGCTGCGTGTCGCGGTCCCTCCGGCGCCGCCCCAGCGGCCACCACCCAGATCACCTCGTCTCTCACGCCCTCGACGACCTCGTCGTGGCCTTCCACGAGCCCCGCCGCGAGCAAGGCGCCGAGGTGCGGCCCGGGCTCGCTCACCTCGCCGTGCAGCCGACGTTCCAGCGCCGACTTCGTGCTTCCCGGTCGCGACACCACCTCGCGCAGGACGGCGCCGCGGTCGCCCTCGGGCGGGTTGATCGCGATGCGCTCCACGCCCTCGGCGGTGGGCCGGTAGGTGCGCCGCGTGCTCGCCCCGGCGTCGGTGGGCAGGGCGGTGGCGATCACCTCGCCGAGCGGCGACAGGTAGTACTCGGCCATCCAGCGAAAGAAGGCGAGCTCCTCGCCGTCGAAGACGGGCACCTCGCTGAGCACCTCCTTGACCGGCTTGAGCTCCACCCCCTCGACGGCCTCGCCCGGCCCCACCACCCAGCCCACGAGCTCCCGCGAGCCATAGGGCACCACAACCACGGCGCCAACCGGCAGATCGCGCGGACTGTTCCACGTGAAACGTCCATGGACCGGCAGGGGGACGGCGACTTCGACCAGCACGACCACGCGCTATCTCTTGCGCCTGCCAGAAAATGGTCGCTAGCTGAGGACGGCCACGCCGTGACCTACATCGCGACTCGGGGAACCCCCGATCTCCAGGTGATCCGGGCGCCCGGATCCACGACTGTGCGGGTCCTGCCACCCCTGGCGTCCCCATCGGCTTCGCTGCGCTCCGCGATGGGGCGCGCCAGGGGCGTCACCCGCCTCCCTCACTGGGCAGGGCGCCCCAATCACGTCGGCTCGACCCCGCTGCGAACGGTCACGGCGTGGCCTCGACCGGCCACCACGGACGGCCACGCCCTGGTCTGCATCGCGACTCGGGGAGCACGCGGGGCACCGGGTAGACTCGCGGGCGTGGCCCCCCGCGCCGCCGTGGCTTCGTCCGCTGCCGATCTGGCGCAACGCATGGCAACCAGGTCGGCGCCCGGCGACTGGACGGACGCCGAGGCCGTGCTTGCCATGATGATCTTGGTCTTTGGCGATCCGTCCCCGCCGCAGCGGAGGCCCTGCGAAGCCTCAACAGCCCGCCCGCACTCGCCTCGCGCACAGGGGATCGACTGCACTGGATCGACGACCCGGCGACGACGGAGCGGGACGCCGTGGTCACGGCTCGCCGAGGGCAGGGGATGCTCCGGGCGCGGGTGATGGCGAACTACCTTTACTCGTGCGCGTTTTGCGGCCTCCGCTCCCGCCTCCCCGCGCAGAATTCCTACCTCCTCGTCGCAAGCCACATCCTGCCCTGGGCCGAGGCGACGTCCCACGCCCGCCTCGAGCCGACGAATGGGCTCGCCCTGTGCGCCATCCACGACCGCGCGTTCGAATGGGGGTTCCTCAGTGTCGACGAGGACCTGCGCGTCGTCGTGTCCGACGGGGCCCGGGAGCACTACGCGCCCGAGGAGCGGGTGCGCGCCGAGATCGTCGACATCGCCGGCCGCGCGATCGTGCCGAGTGGGAGGCACTTCGCGCGAGCGGGCGGTCGGTACCTAGAGCACCACCGCCAGGCCGTCTTCGATCGGCGTTTCCGGGTCGCGCACGGGGCGTGAAAGCTCAGGCGACGAGATCGAGGCCCCGCCCGGCCCGGCAGCAGCGGGTCGAGCCGACGTGATCGAGCCGCCCGGAATCCAGTGAGGGAGGCGGGTGGCGGTCCTGGCGCGCCCCATCGCGGAGCGCAGCGAAGCCGATGGGGACGCCAGGGCCGACAGGACCCGCTGCCGGAGGCAAAGTAACGGTTCCGGGCGGCGGATTGCCTGGAGATCGGGGGCCCCGCGCAGCGGCATTGGGCCGGGCGGGGCCGTCCCAAGTGAGCCGGGCGGGGCCGACCTAGGCGAGAATCATCCTGGTGTACGCACCGACGAAGAACGTCATGATGATGACGCCGATGTAGGTGTGTGCCGTGTTGAGGTAGCGGAAGCGCATGTCGGCGTCGCCGAAGTCCCAGCCGGTGTTGAAGCTGCCGAGCGACTGGAGCGAGATGTAGAAGACGCCGGTCCACGGGATGTCGCGCAGGGGCATGTCCTCGCCGTCGTAAGACATCACGGTGTCGGGGCAGTACCGCTTGTAGATCACGGTGAAGAAGACGCACACCACCAGCGCCGTGACGCCGAGGTTGCCGAGGCGCACACCCCAGCCGAAGGCGAGCTCGAAGAGCAAGTAACGAACGGGCCAGGCGAGGTAGCCCATCAGGGTGCCGCTCGCGACGATGGCGCCGGTCTCGTGGTGCTTGATCCACCAGTAGGCCCAGTCCTCGTCGGCCGTCATCGCCCGATCGCCGAAGGACTGCTTCAAGGAGACGAACTCGTCGATGGCCCGGTCGTAGCAAGCGCCACGGAAGTCCGCGTCGGTGATCTCGCGGCCCACGGCCTGCCGCCGGTAGCGCACGTCGTCGGTGACCGGCATCCCAGTCAGCGCGCAGCGCTCGTGCCACAACCGGTGCTGGCCCGTTTCCTCGTCGACCACCTGTGAACGATCCACCTGGAAGGTGCCGATCTCCGCGCCGTAGAACGACAGCGTGGCGTCCTTCTCGAAACGCGCGTCGGTCAGCGTCACCCGGCCGGGCACGTTGGCGTCGTCGAGCAGCAGGCTCCGGTGGAAGGTGGCCTCGTTCAGCGCCAGTTCCTGCGCGTAGATCGTGGAGAAGTCCGCCGTCGAGTGCCAGTGCGTGCGCTCGAAGTGGGTCTCGCCGCCGAACTGAGTGTTGTAGAACTCCGCCGTCGTCTGGCCGCCAGGCTTGCCGAAGCTCACGCGCTCGAAGATGACGAAGCCACCGAAAACCGAGTTCGCAAAGCTGATGTTGCCATCGATGCGCGCGATGAGATCATCGACGTGCTCCACGCCGTAGGCGGTGCGCCGCGCGAGGGGCTCCTCCGCGTCTTCGTCGCCCTGGTAGTCGCGGTACATCGCGAGGAGCGGCGAAGGATCGCCCAGATAGCGAGCGCGCGTCACGTCGTCCAGGGAGAAGCGCACCTTGCCGTCCACCCGCGCGTCGACGAAGGACGCGTCGCCGAGAAGCTCAGCGCCGATGAAGTCCATCCCGCCGAGGTCGACGTCTTTCATCGTGAGCGTGCCCCGCACGACGCTCCGGCTCATGTTCAACCGTTCGCGTGCCCGCGTCCATGAGAAGCTCACCGCGTCGCCGAAGCTCGCGTTCTCGAAGGTCACGCGGCCGAGGAACTCGCAGGCATCGAAGTGCACCGGCGCTTCGAAACGGGCGGAATCGAAGTACACGTCCTGGCCGGCAGTCAGCTCGGCGAAGGTCGTTTCCTCGCGAAAGCGGGTGTTGCCGAAGTAGGCGAGGCGCTCGATCCGCGCGCGCTTGAAGTTCGCGCCCTCGCCGAAAACCGAGAAACGCCAGTCGGCGGGGGCAGCGAGACGGGCGCCCCGGTAGTCGGCCCCGCCCTCGAAAACCGTGAGCGGGAAGGCCGCCTTGCGACCGGTGATGGCCACGTCCTGGAAGTTCGCCGCGCCGAGAAATACCGTCTCCCTCGTCGTCACGTTGACGAAGCGGCTCCCCGGGAAGGCGATCGACTTGTTCACCTCGCCCGACCAGGTTTTTCCCACGCGGAAGTCGCCCAGCACGAAGCCCTTCACCACCAGGGTGTGCACGTCCTTGTTGGGAATGATGACGTTTCCAAGCACGCAGCGCTCGAAGTCGAGGCGCTCGGGAATCTCCTCGCTCGGCACCTCCGTGAGGTCGAGCGTCTCGATGTAGCAGTACTTGAGCTTGGCCTTCTCGTCGCCCTCGTTGAACGCGCGTGACCGGGCCAGGGCCTCGGGCCCCGTCACCACGTCGAGCACCCGTGGCTCGCCCTTGCTGGTCACGTAGATGACCGCGTCTTTCCCCGCTTTCGCGTCGGCCACGAGCCCGTTCACGCGCGCCACCACTTCGGCGAAGAGCTGGTCGCGATTCGGGTGGATGCTCGCAATCCGCAGCGCGAGGGCGGTGTGGAGCGGGTCTTTCTCGGCGTAGGCGGTGTACTGTGCCGCGGCGCCGTGGAAGTCGCCGAGGAGCTCGAGCACGCGCGCCTCGCGCAGCTCCTTGGCCTTGCCGAAGTAGTTGGCCAGCTCCTCGCGCTCAACCGACTTCGTGAACAAGACGCGGGCAAGCTCCGCATTACCCCCGGCGAGGTGATGCTGCCCGGCGCGCACGAGTGCGCGCGGGTCTTCCACGTTCTCCGCCTGCTCGGCGGTCTCGATGGTGACGACGCGGTTCGCCGACGACACGGCCGGCGCCGACGAGGCGGGGCCCTCGGCGCGTGCGCGGAAGACCCCCGCCAAGCTCACGACGAGGAACACCGCGAGCAAGAACCTGGCGTACAGGCGCATCGACTACTTCGGCAAGACGACCGGGTTGCGGGCCACCACCCATGCCTGGTCGCCCGAGAACTCGGCCGAGGTGCCGGTCTTGGCCGCCCACCACATCACGTTCTCGGCGCCCTTGCCCGAGCACTCGCTGGTCGACACGGTGCCGTCGCTGTTGCCGTCGGGACACTCGGGGGTATCGCCCAGCGGATCGTGGCCCTCGCCGGACTTCTCGGTGGGATGGAAAAGGCCCATGAAATGCCCGCCCTCGTGCGCCATGATCAGCGCCACCTCGTCGGGGTTGCTCGCGGCGTTGGCCACGTTGATCACCACGCCGGATTTGGAGGTACCGCCCACGGTCGCGACCCCCGGGGGGCCGCCCGACAGCCCGAGGATGCTGGCGCCGTCGCCGAACTCGATGTCTTGCACCATGAAGAAGGTCAGGTGCACGCCGTCGCTCGCCTCGCGGAGCAAGTTGCCGAACTCCTCGTCGCCGTCGACCGTGGTGTACGTGTCCACGTCGCCGCTGAAGTCCTCGTAGCTCACCTCGCCGAGCTCGAGCCCGAGGTCGGACCAGAGGTCGCCGAGGCTCGCGACGATCGACTTCATCGTGTCGTCGCTCTCGGCGCCGGCCGCCGTCATGCCGGCCACGATGCCGTCGACGCCGACGAAGACCACGTGCACGTCGACGGTGTTGTTGTCGGCCACGTCGCCGATGCGGTTGACGACAGAACAGCTCACCGACGCGGGCAGGTTCGACACCGCCATCAAGAGGCGCATCGTGTACTCGCCCTCCTCCACCGCGAGGTCGGGCGAGACGGACACCAGCACCGGGAGCATGTCGTCGAGGGTGCCCACGCGCATCGCCGTGACGTAGGGGTCTTCCCAGTTGTAGATCACGCTGCCGCCGGGACTGGTGATCTTCGCGGCGGTGGCGAGGTTGTCGCCGTAGCCGTAGGGGCCGCAGAAGACCTCTGTGCTCACGACGCCATCGGGCGTCGTCCAGGGGACGTCGACCTCGCCGCCGGTGTCGGTGGTGAAGCTGCCGAGGTCTTCCACGGAGACGTTGTCGGCGTCTTTGGCCTCGTCCTCCGGGCAGGCGGTGAGCAGGCCGAGGCCGAAAGAGGCGAGCGCGAAGCTCGTTGCCAGCTTGGTGCCGTTCATGGGTGGCTCCTACTTGCCGAGCGCGTGGTTGATGGCGTCGCGCACCGAGGCGTTGTCTTCCTTGCCGAGCCGGGCCTCCAGGGCAGCGACGCCGGCGCTACCGACGAGCCCGAGGGCTTTCGCCGCGTAGGTGCGCACCTGGGTGTCGCTCGACTCGAGCGCCACCGCGAGATCGGCGACCGCGTCGCCCTTGTAGGCGTTGGCGAGGCCGAGACAGGCCTTGCGGCGCAAGAGCGACTCGGCGCTCGGGTCGCGCACGAGGGCCGAGAGGTAACTACGGGCGTCGCTGCCAGGGAAGTAGCCGAGCGCCACCAGCGCGTTGCCCCGTTGGGTGGGGTTCATGCCTGCGTCGCGGGCCACCGCGAGCAGCTCGGTCGATGCGCCGTTGCCGAGCGCCGCCCAGTCGGCGGCGGTGGGGGCGTACTCGACGCCGCTCAAGAGGTCGATCACCCGGGATCGAAGGGCGTCGTCGGCGTGGGCGACAGACAGCGTCGCCGCCAGGAAGAAAGACAAGCTCATGCCGGGCCTCGGGATGCCGTCGCCGAATAGCCCGGGGCGGGGGGCCCTCGCTACCCCCTCGTGCGCAAGGTCGGCGGCGGCATCGGTCGGCGGGCTGCCGCAGGAGGGCCACCGAGGCGATAATGGTTCCCGGCCGTGCTCTTGTTTGCGTCCCCGGTTCTCGCGCTGACCCCCGCTGCGGAGGCCTCCTCGAGTTCCGCGAACGCACCGAGGTGATCGTCACGTCGTCCACCTACGGGACCACCTCCACGCAGGTGCCCACCTTCGACGTGCTGGACGAGGTCGGCCGCGACCTCGACACGCTCGCTCTCGCCGGCTTCATCGGCGACACGAGGGCGCCGGCGGACCTGGAGCACAAACAACGCGCCGCCCGGGTGACGGGCGGGGTGACCATCGGGATCGCGATTCCACTGGTGGTGCTTGGCGGGCTCGCACTCGACAACAGCGTCAACGGCCAGGGCGGTGACGCGGCGCTCATCGGGGGGGCGACGGCGCTCAGCGTTGGCGTGACGGGCCTCATTTTTGGCCCGATCTGGCTCGGCGTGCGCCCGGCAGCGCTCCGCGCCAATCCGGCGGCCTTCTACCCGCTCGACCAGGCGCGGGACGCGGTGGAGGCGTACAACGTGGGCTGCGGCTACGTGCCTGCGGACGTCGAGCCCGACGAGGACCTCGACGCGCTCGACGCGTTCGAGTAGCTCAGCGCGCGGGCGTCCACTCGATCGTGCACTCGTCGTTCCCGATGAACGTGAAAAGCAGTCGGTAGGCCACGCCCTCCAGGACCTCGGGCACCAGGCGCCGCTCGCACGCGGTGATCGTGCGCTGGCCCTTCTCCGTCAGCTCCATGTTCACGGTGTAGCTACCCGTCTCGATCCAGCCGCCGCCCGCCATCGGGAGCGAGAGCGACGGGATGGTGACGTCTCGCCACTCCGAGATGTCCACCGGTTCGAAGAAACGCGCCAGTACCCGGAACTCCGGGCTGCCCGCGTGCACCGCCGTGGACGCGGTCACGGCGTCGCCGCGACGCACCTCAGCGTACTCGGGCAACCCCGTGAACAGCTTGTCGTCGATCTCGACCACGGTCCGCACCCTGTCCGCCGGGGCGTTGTCGAAGCGCAGTTGCACCTGCACCTCGACTGCGGGCTCCGAATGGCGAGGCGGTTCGTACAGGTAGCTCGACGGGCACGCCGCGAGGAGGGCCAGCATGTCCCTGTCTATTCCGAGGTGAACGTCGCCGGTATCGGCCGGGTGCCGCGCGTCAGTCGGTCACCCGGTTTGGCGTGAAGACCACGTCCACCGTCAGCGTGTCTGGGGTCCCATCGGTCCACACCTCGAAGCTCGCCTCTACCTCTTCCCCGGCGTTCCCCGGAGGATACCCGCAGATGCCCACGGTGAGCACGTAGGTGGAACCCGGGCTCACCTCCGACATTTCCACGGGGAAGGCCTGCGTGGTGAAGCCAGCGATGCAAAACACCTCGGTGTCGTACTCGGGCATGGTGAGAACCGCGCTTGTCTCGCCGACGTTGGCGAGCGACACCGAGCCCGAGGCGTAGCCCTCGTCGGGCATCTCCGCGACGAAGTCGACGACGCCGAGATCGAGCGGCGAGGGGCTGATGTCGAACTGGAGCTCGGGGTCGCCGCAGGCGAAGAGGCTGAGGATCATCGCGCCGCGATCTTACTCCGCGAACTTCCAGAGCTGGACGTCTTCCGTGAGCACGAGGCCCACATCGCGAGCCCAATATTGCACGTCCGTGGTCCCGTCGTCTCGACGGAGGCCGATCTCCAGCGTGGACCAGCTGCCCGCGGGCACCCAGGTCTCGGCCTCGCGCAGCACCTCGAACTGGGTGGCCGTGGAGCGCAGTTCGTCGATGCCCGTGTCGTCCACCCGCCGCGACACCCACTCCGTGGTCCACGCGTCACCCACCGCGACGTGACGCGGCATCACGAGCGCCGGGGGGTCGTAGGTGGTCCAGGCGACGGCGCCGTCGTTGTCCTCTCGACGCGACACGAGCCAGGCGCCGTCCTCGTCGCAAGTGTAGCTGTCGATCCAGTAGTTGCCCTCGACGATGATCGTCGTGTCCTCAATAGCCGTGATCTCCAGAATATCACGCTCGTTCGCGGAGAAGTGTTCGTAGGCCCAGCCTCGCCCCACGCCATCGAGGCCCGACCACGTGGGGCAGAGACCGTCATCGGGATCGTCGACGAGCCGGCACGCCAGGAAGAACAGGGTCACCCCAGCCGCATCGACCGCCACGCCCCCTCGCTTGAGGCCCGGTAGACAACTTCGCTCCGGCGTCGCAGGACATCTTCCCAGGTGGAACGCCGCTCCTCGGCGCGGATACGCCAGAGTTCCACGAGCAAGCGCCGCTGCACGACCGCGGGATCTGGACAGGCGGGGAGGTCGACCTTGCAGGAAAACCCCCAGCCATCGCCCAGCCGATAGGCCCGCGCCACGTACACCCCGGGGGGCCCGCTCGACGGCGTCTGCTGTCGCGACAAGGGGAGGAGCGGCACGCCGTCGCGGTACAGGCAGGGCGGGGCGCGGTCGACACAGCGCATGGCGTGGGTGAGCGAGCGGTCGCGCTCGTCCTCGAACCAGGCGTCGACGGCGCGACGTTCGCCCAGGGTGGTGAGCCACGCCAGCGCGGCCAGGGCACCGGTGGACGGGCGATCGTAGGGGTTGCCGGTGATGCGCTCCACCAGCACGCGCGCGTCGGCCACCTCGTCCTCCACGACGTCGGCGAGCACACGGTCGGGGAGTGGAACGAGCGCATCATGGAGACGACGTTTGTCGTGCCGCAGCTCCCCGGCGAGTCCCGCGTCCCGGGCCAGTGGCTCGAGCGCCGCGAAGGCACCATGGCCGCCGAGCCAGGCGAGGTAGGCCTCGTGAAAACGTTCTTCTGCCGCCTGTAGTTGCGCCGCGTCGAGCGCGCCGCCTGAGAAGCGCTGGTAGTTCTCCACCGACCCGGGCTCGAAACACGCCTCGTCCTGCGAGGAGGGGTCGCCCCGGTTGAGCACCAAGGGCTCGATGTCGCGCTCGCGATTCACGGTGCGTAGCGCTGGGCAGCGGCGAGGTGTTGCTCTTTGACCCACTGGGCTAGGCTGCCCGGCGCCTCCACCACCACCGCCGCGCCAAAACCCAGCAACCACTCCCGCAACTCCGGGGCCACCGACACGCGCAGGCGCAGCCGGACGCCGCCGTCCTCCAGCGGTTCGGCGCGCGCGGTGGTGTGCCAGTTGCGCTCGCGGATGAGCGGCGCCGCCTCGGGCGAGAACCGGGCCACCACCTCTTCCACGGTGCCGCCGGTGATGCCGAAAGCGTCTGCCAGGTAGGCGCGCGGGCTCCAGTCAGTCGGGTAGGCGAAGTGTTCCCGGCGAAGTCGGGAGAAGCGAACGAAACGTTCCACGGCGAAGCTCTTGATCTTGTCTTCCGCGAGGTCGCGGGCGAAGACGTAGAGCCCCTGCCGGTACGTCGCCAGCGTGTAGGGCTCGAGCCGGTAGAGCTTCGGGAGGCCTCGCAAGGCGCGGTACTCCGCGTCCGCGGGGTTGGAGTAGAGCAAGGCGGACACGATCTCGTCGAGCAGCTCGCCGTCGCGCGCGTAGTCCTTGCGGTGCTCGGGGACGGCCATGAACTTGCGGTCGAGGTTCTCCCCGGCGTCGGAGGGGAATCGCCCGATGGCTGGGGCAAGGCGCTCGATCGCGTCGTCCATGTCGGCGGCGAAGGTGGTGCCGTCGAGAAAAGTGAACAGCGTCCGACCGAAGTGAAGCGACAAGGCCTCGGCCAAGGTGAGCTGCACGCCGGTGCGGGCGTAGGCCCGGTCGATGCTCACGAGGCGCTCGTCGCGGTGGCCCTCCTCGGCCACCGGGATGCCCATCTCGGCGATATCGGCGAGGTATCGTCGTAAGGTGCGTGCATCGAGCTCGAAACGATTCATCAGCTCGTGCGCGCTGATTCCGCCTCGGCGCTGCAAGAGCTGCACGATGCGAACGAGGGCCTGCGCCTTGTTGAGCTGCCGGTCTTCCATGGCGCGGGGCGGTATCGACTTTTTTCCTTGGCGACCATTTTTTGGTCGGGAGGGGGGTGACACTGTCCTTGCCGGGTTGACCCGGAACGGATGTCCAGGTATACTGGATGCACGTTCAGATAGCTGAGCGACCGAACAGGACACTGAACCCCAAGGAGATGCAGATGCTGACGCTCTTCGATGCCGACCTGGTGGGATGGATGGGAACGATGGCCGTGGCCGTGGCGCTGGTGGGCGGTGCCGCCCTCGCGCTCTGGTCGCTGCCGTGGTCGAGCGCCGAGCTCGACGCGCTCGATGGCGACCTCAAGGCGGTGGGCCGCAAGTGGAGCGGCCTCCTGCACCCGGCCGACCATGCTCGTCGTGGGCAGGTCGCGATGCCGGCGCGGGCCCGCTAGTCCGCCCTCGCGCCCGGGCGCTGCGGTGCGCAGGTTAGCCCCGCGCCCCGCGCCGGAGCTCCGCATGTCCCGCTACAACCCCGCCGAGATCGAGCCGCGCTGGCAAGCGTGGTGGGCCCAGAACGATACCTACCGTACCGACGAAGACCCGTCGAAGCCCAAGTTCTACGGACTGGTGATGTTCCCCTACCCGAGCGGCGCGGGGCTGCACGTGGGGCATCCCGAGAGCTACACCGCGGTCGACGCGGTGGTTCGCTACAAGCGCGCCAACGGCTTCCGGGTGCTGCACCCGATGGGTTGGGACGCGTTCGGCTTGCCGGCCGAGCGCTCGGCGGTGCGCGAGGGCATCCACCCCGCGATCATCACGCGTCGCAACACCGACAACTTCCGGCAGCAGCTGCAGCGCCTGGGTTTTTCCTACGACTGGCACCGCGAGGTCAACACCTCCTCGCCCGACTACTACCGGCACACCCAGGCGATCTTCCTGAAGCTCTACGAGCGAGGTCTCGCCTACCTCGCCGAGGTGCCGGTGAACTGGTGCCCCGCGCAGGGCACGGTGCTCGCCAACGAGGAAGTGGCCGACGGCAAGTACGTGGAGACGGGCGACCCCGTGGAACGCCGCATGATGAAGCAGTGGATGCTGCGCATCACCGAGTACGCCGAGCGACTGCTGGTCGACCTCGATGGTCTCGACTGGCCGGCGGGCATCCTCGAGATGCAGCGCAACTGGATTGGGAAGTCGGAAGGTGCGGAGTTGCGCTTTTCAACCGAGGCGGGCGATCTCGTGGTGTTCACCACCCGCCCCGACACCGTGTTCGGCGCCACCTTTTGCGTCGTGGCACCCGAGCACCCGCTCGTCCCCGCGCTCACGCGCAACCCGGGCGTAGCGGAGTACGTCGCGGCGGCGAAGAACCGGTCGGATCGCGACCGCATCAGCGCCGGCGAGAAAGACAAGACTGGCGTTTTCACCGGGAGCTACGCCACCAACCCCGCCACCGGCCAGCCCGTCCCCATCTGGGTGGCCGACTACGTGCTCATCTCCTACGGGACCGGCGCGATCATGGCCGTCCCCGGTCACGACGAGCGCGACTTCGCCTTCGCGAAGAAGTTTGAGCTCCCCATCGTGTGCGTCGTCGAGGGCGGCGAGCTCCCCTTCGCGGGCGAAGGCATCGCCGTCAACTCCGGTCTCATCGATGGGCTCATCACGGCCGATGCCAAGCGTCGCATCACCGAGCACCTCGCCTCGGTGGGCAAGGGCGTGGTCAGGGTCCGCTACAAGCTTCGTGACTGGCTTTTCTCGCGGCAGCGCTACTGGGGCGAGCCCTTCCCGATCGTGCACCTCGACGACGGCACCATCGTCCCGAGCGACGATCTGCCCGTCTTCCTGCCCGAGCTCGAGGACTTCCGCCCCACCGCCACCGGCGAGCCGCCGCTCGGCCGCGCCGAGGAGTGGGTGAACACCACTCACCACGGGCGTCCCGCGCGGCGCGAGCTCAACACCATGCCGCAGTGGGCCGGTTCGTGCTGGTACTGGCTCCGCTACATGGACGCTTCAAACCCCAACGTTCCCTTCGCACCCGAGAAGGAGCGACTCTGGGGTCCCGTCGATCTCTACGTGGGCGGCGTGGAGCACGCGGTCTTGCACCTGCTCTACGCCCGCTTCTGGCACAAGGTGCTCTACGATTGCGGCTGGGTTCACACGAAGGAACCCTTCCAGAAGCTGTTCAACCAGGGGATGATCCTCGCCTACAGCTACCAGGACGAGAACAAGAAGTACTGGGGGCCCGGCGACGTGGAGGAGCGCGACGGCCAGTGGGTGGTGAAGTCGAGCGGCGCCCTGCTCCACGTGCAGGTCGAGAAGATGTCGAAGTCGAAGTACAACGTCGTCAACCCGAACGACGTGGTCGACCAGTTCGGCGCCGACGCCCTTCGCCTCTACGAGATGTTCATGGGGCCGCTCGAGCAGGTGAAGCCCTGGCAAACCGCTGGGGTCCAGGGCGTGTACCGGTTCCTCGAGCGCACCTGGCGACTCCTCGTCGACGAGAACGACCAGGTTCGCCTGGCTGACGCGGTCACGCCCGAGGTGAATCGAGCGCTGCACGCCGCGATCAAGGAAGCCACCGAGGGCATCGAGGCGATGCGCTTCAACACGCCGATCGCCAAGATGATGGAGCTCGTCAACAGCACCAAGGGGGCGCCACTCTCGCGAGAGGCGGCGGAAAAATTCCTCTTGATCCTCCACCCCTGGGCGCCGCACCTCGCGGAGGAGCTGTGGCACCGGCTGGGCCACAAGGAGAGCGTCTATGGCGCGCCCTGGCCCAAGTACGACCCGGCGGCGCTGGTGGTCGACACCCTCACCATCGCCGTGCAGGTGAGCGGGAAGCTCCGGGGCACCTTCGACGCCTCGCCGACCGCGAGCAAGGACGAGCTCCTCGCCGCCGCGAAGGCGGTCGAGAACGTCGCCAAGTACGTGGAGGGCAAGGAGATCCTCAAGGAGATCGTGGTGCCGGGCAAGCTGGTGAACATCGTCGTCAAGGGCTAGCGCGCCAGTCGCCAGCCCTCGGGGGGCGCGAGCGCCCGCACGCGCAGATGCTCGCCATCGGTGCGAAGCTCGATGCTGCCTTGTCGATCCGTGCGCCAGATCCGCGGCGAGAACGTTGCCGTGAGCAGGCTGCGCAGCACCCCCGGGTGGGGGTGCTGGTATCGGTTGTCGAACCCCGAGGAGATCACCGCGTGCTCGGGACGGGCGCAGGCCAGGAAGGGGGCGCTGGATGATGTGCGGCTGCCGTGGTGCCCAACCTTGAGAACAGTGGCTTTCAGGGCTCCACAATTGCTCGTCACGAGTGCCTGCTCCTCCGCCCACTCGGCGTCGCCCGGCAGGAGGAAGGTGTGGGCACCGAGTCCGAAACGCACCACCAGCGAGCGGTCGTTCTCGTCCTCCGCCTCGAAGTCACGCGGCAGGGGCAAGAGGGAGGGGTGAACCGAGGTCCAGACGGGCGCGGCGGCGGACAGGTCGGTCACGAGTCCCCGCGCGACGACCTCGCCCACCTCGATCGCCTCGATGACCGGCACGAGACCCCCGTAGTGATCGGGATGGCCGTGCGACAGGAAGATGGTGTCGAGACGACGAATGCCCCGACGCCGCAGGTAGCGGAGCAAGTCGTTGCCGGGAGGGCCGCCGTCCACGAGCCAGCGTCGCCCGTCGGGCCACTCGACCAGCGCGGCGTCGCCCTGGCCCACCGAGAGGAAGGTGACCACCAGCTCGCGACGAGGCCGAGACACCGGCGCCAGCACCGCCAGCGTAAGGCTGAGCGCGAGAATCTCGCGACGCCACAGGAGACCTGCGACACCCAGCGCGGCGGCCCCGCACACGCCCACAGCCGGCGCCCAGGGCCCCACGTCGAGCCATCCGAGGCCCCAGAGCCCGATGGTCGCCGCCGCGTCGGCGAGCGCGAGTGCCATGTCGTGGGCCACGCCGGTGGTGACGGCAGCGACGAGCGCGAGGGGCGTGGCCACCGAGCCGATCCATGGGACGGCCCAGAGGTTCGCCAGCGGAGAAGCGGGTGACAGCGACTGGAAGTGCAGCGCCACCACCGGCAGGGTGCCCGCCGTGGCCCCGAGCGAGGCCGCGAGCCCTTGCGCCGCCCAGCGCAGGAGCACCGGGAGGTCGGGCGGCACCCGTCGCGACGCGCGGCCCGACACGAGGATCATCCCGAGCATCGCGCCGAAGCTCAGCGCGAAGCCCACCGATCCGACGGCCTGCGGCTCGCTCGCCACCACCGCGATCGCCGCGAGCGCGAGCGTGCGCAGGGGATCGGGACGGCGACGCGCCGCCAACGCCACGCACGCCGCCGAGGCCATCCAGGCGGCTCGCCTTGCGGGCACGCCCCAGTCGGCGATGTCGACGTAGAGCCAGGCCCCGAGGATGCCGCCAAGACCACAGCTCCACCGCGCGACGCCGCCCGACACAAACATGAATGGTCGCGACAACAACCACGCGATCCACCAGCCGATGGCCGCCCCCACGCCCACGTGCAGACCCGACACCGACACGAGGTGCCAAGTGCCTGTGCGGCGCAACAACTGTGCCTCCTCCAACGGGATCTCCCCGACCGTGCCATCGACGAGCGCCCGGAGCAGCGCGGCGTGATCGGCACCGCCAAAGTCAGGCGCCGCGCGCTCGCGCCCGAGCCGCACCACGCTGTCGGCGATGAGCAGGCTCCGCACCTTTGCCCGGGCAGCGACGACGGTGGGGTCGACGTCGCCGGGCAAACGCGTGGGGTCGACGCGACGCGCGCTGCCGGCCACCACCACGGCCACACCGGGAGGAGGAGGGGGTCCGGGGAAAACCACCCGCAGACGCCCGCTCGCCGAGCGCGCGCCGCCGCCAAGCGCACTCACGGAGACCAGCTCGATGTCGGCCACTCGTCCCTCGGCGGCGCTCGCCACCCGGCCGCGCGCGCTCACGTCGCCGCGGAGCTCGGGACCCCCCTCGACCCGCGCGACGAGGCCGAGGCTGCAGGCAAACCCGGCCCCGAGCAAAGCCAGCGGGCGAGAACGACTCCCGAGGAACGCGAGCATTGCGAGCGCCACCGCCGCGAGCGCGGAGGACGCCAAGTCCGCAGGGCAGTAGGGCCAAGCCCAAGCCCCTGTCACCATGCCAATCGCGAGCCACTGTGCCACGCGCGCCCGCAGGGCAAGGCACGTGCCACCCATAAACAGGCCTTCGACCGTGAGTGCGGCTGACGGTTGTCAGCTCCGCCGACGGACGTCCGTCAGCGCCAGCGCCTCGACAAGGCGCAAGACGTCTCGCGCCGGCACCACCTCGGCGAAGCCGACGACGCCTTCCGGCACCTCACCCTTCTCGGTCGCGTAGCGGCGCGACACCGCGACAACGAGGTTGCGCGGGCCATGCTTCTGCAGAGCCCCGAGCCGCTTCTCGATGCTCCCCTTGCGCCAGAAGCCGAGGATCTCGAGGTAGGCCACGCGCCCGTCCTTGCGGAAGCCGAAGTCGGGCACCACAACGCCGCCGGTGCCCTGGGCCAGAGGCATGGGGTCGAGGTCGAGTGTCCACCCGCTCCCCAGCGCGTCGAAGCGCTCGCGAAACCACTCGGCCTCGCGCGTGACGTAGGCTCCCACATCTCGATAGTGAGATTTCAAACCAGATTCTTGTGTGATGGTAAGCGTGGGCGAGTACTGTTTCCACTTCACCACGGCCCGCGCCGACCACGCCCCTGGCAGGAGCACGAGGGTGCCGAGGAACTTGGCGAGCGCAAGTCCGTAGCGATTGGTCTGCGAGAAAAGCGATGCCGGCCCATCAATCCTGAGGCGGTAGCTGGTGCCCTCTGCGGAGGCGCTGAAGCAAAGCTGGTTGAACTTCACCGCCCGCATCAGCTGGCGCATGCGCCCCGGCTCCGGCGACTCTAGGCAGATCTCGAGTTCGCTGGCTGAGAAACAAAGCGCCTGTACCAGCCCGAGGTTGTAGCGCTGCACCAGCACGTCGGCGCTCTCGATGCTGCAGCTCACCAGGCGCTGCTGCGAGGGCAGGTCGGCGTACATCGCCTCCTCCACGATCCCCGCCTCGCTGCCGAGCTCGGCCGCCACGTGGGCCAGCACTCCGGCCCGCGTGGGGAGTCCTTCCAGCGGCACGGGGGAGAGAGGCCCACGCCGGGCGCTCTCCAGCCACACCCGCTGGCGCAGCTCTCGCGGGTCGACCGGCGACTCGGTAGCAAACTCGCAGGCATCAAAGACGATCTTGGCCAGTCCCGCGAATAGCTTGCCGTCGGTGGCGTCGCCGAGCAAGGACTCGAGCTCGCCCTCGATGTCGCCCCGGCGCTCGCCGACGCCCTGGCGGACCGCATCGAGGATATCGCGCGCGCGCTCCGCCACTCGCTCGTTGCCGATGTCGATATAGCCAGGAAGCAGCTCGCCTTTCTTCACGGTGGCGCGAATCAGATCAGCGGTAAGCATCGTGCTCCCGGCGACGCTCGCTCGCCTGCGCCTCGGTGGTGCCCTCGGCCACTAGCTCGTAGAGCGTGGCCGTCTTTCCCTCGGAGGGACGGAGGATGCGGCCCAGGCGCTGCACCGCCTCCCGCACGGTGGATGTACCGCTCACGACGATGGCCACCTCGGCGGCGGGGAGGTCGACGCCCTCGTTGAGCACGCGCGAGGTGGTGATGCAGTGGATGCGCCCCTCGACGAAGGCGTCGAGGATCCAGCGGCGTTCCTTCACGTCGGTGTGATGGGTGATGCAGGGCACGAGCAAGTCGCGGCTGATGCGCATCGCGGTGTCGTTGTCGTTGGTGAACACGATCGCGCGGCGACCGGCGTGCTCCGCCAACAACGCGCGAACGACCTCGATCTTCCGCTCCGTGCCGTGAGCGATTCGCTTGGCCGCGAGGAAAGCCTTGAAGGCCTGGCGCCCCTCCTTGCTGCGGCTCGCCTCGATGATGAAGCGCTGCCAGCCCTGAGGCCCTCGCATGTTGATGCGACGGATGGCCACGAACTCCTTGTAGATGCCGCGCAGCCGCGTGTACTCCTCTTGCTCCTCAGGGGAGAGCACAACACGGATCACCTCCGTCTCGTAGGGGGCGAGGAAATCCCCGGCTAGCTCCGGAATCTCCACCCGGTAGATCTCGGGGCCCACCACGGGAAGGAGGTCCAGGTGCCGCCCGTCGGGACGCTCCAGGGTGGCGGTGAGCCCCAGGCGCAAGGGCGCGATGAGTCCCTCGGCGGCGCGCATGTAGGCGGGGGCGGGCAGGTGGTGCACCTCGTCGAAAACCACGAGGCCGAAGCGATGGCCGTACTTGTCGACGTGCATCCACGCGCTGTCGTAGGTGGCGACGGTGAGATCGCGGATGTCGTGCACACCGCCGCCCAGCGCCCCGACCTCCACCCCGAAGGCGGCGCGGAGGTTGCCCATCCACTGCGACAACAGGTCGAGGGTCGGAACGACGACGAGGGTGCTGCGCTGGGCCACGGCGATGCAGCGCTCGGCCACGAAGGACTTCCCAGCCCCCGTGGGGAGCACGACGATGCCGCGCCACCGCGCCTCGCGCCACGCCGCGACGGCTTCGTCCTGGTAGGGGCGAGGCGTGCGACCGCTCAAGTGACGCAGATCGAGCTTCTGGTAACGGCGGGCCTCGTCGACCAGCTCCACACTGGCGGTGCGCGCCGCCTCGACCACCGGCCCGTAGAGGTAGCCGGGGCCACGGCAGAGTCCCACGCGGGGGTCGAAGGCAAAACCGCCCGGCAACGCCGCGAGATCGGCGCCATCGACCGTCAGCGTCCCACCGTCGAATCCAAGTGTCCACATCGCGGCGCCTGCTATCGGTCCGGACGACCCTTTTTTGGCAGGGGCGCCGAATAGGTGGGCGGCGTGGACATCGAGCCGCTCTACCACCGCGCCGACGAGGTGTACGCCGCCCTCGACGCCCTGGTTGCAGAGCGCCCCGGCGTGGTGGTTCCCCTGGAGGTTGGGCGCAGCGTACAGGACCGTCCCATCCACGGTTACCGCCTGGTCGACCCCGCCGTCCCGCCGCGCGGAAAGATGCTGGTCTTCGCCAACATCCACGCCATGGAGTGGGTGCCCACCGAGGCGGCCCTCGCCTTCGCGGTCGAGTTCGCGCGTTTCCCCGAGCCCGGCGTGGAGCTCGTGGTCATCCCCAGCGTCAACGTCGATGGTCGCGCGCGAGTGGAGGGCGATCTCGCCGAGGGGCGAAACGTCTACCGTAGGGGCAACGCGAATAATATCGATCTCAACCGCGACTTCGGCGTCAATCGCGAGGCGCGCGCCATCTGGAAGGCGATCATCCCGCAGCGCTACGCGGTCTCCCCGGGGCCGTTGTCGCAACCCGAGTCACGCGCCCTCGATCAGCTCGCCGCTGCCGAGTCTTTCGACGTGGCGGTGTCGCTCCACGCGTTTGGTGGCTTCTTCTACTACCCCTGGGCAGGGCTCTGGGCGCGGGCGCCCCACCATGCCGAGTTGCAGCGGCTCGGCGAGGTGATGCAGGCCTCGATGAGCACGCATCCCTATAAGCCCCGTCAGCTGAGTCGCTGGGCGTTCTTCTTCCGGGGGCACGGCATGGAGATCGACCATCTCTACGGCCAGCACGGCGCCCTGAGCTTCCTCGTGGAGACCACCCGATCCGGCTACGAGAAAATCTCCGATCTGGGCGTGAAGTTCCGCATGTACAACCCCCGCGACCCGCGTCCCCACGCCGTGGAAGGCGTGCGCTACCTTCGCGCCCTGGCGCACGAGGTGGCCCTCGGCCGCGCCACCCGGGTGGCGCGGTGAGCTGGTGGAAACGGCTCTGGACACCTGCGCCGCCGCCAGACGCGGCGAACCGGGCCTTCGACCTCGCCCTCGAGCGCTACTTCGCGCCGCAGGTGGCCCGGGTGCTCCGGGAGCAAGGCCCCGCCGCGCTGGCCTCCACCCGCCGGGAGATCTCCGTTCTCTTCGGCGACCTCGTCGGCTTCACCCGCTTCTCGGAGTCCGCATCGGCCGAGGAATGCGTGGCCACGCTCACGCACTACCTCGACGAGCTCGTGCGCGTGGCGATGCAACACGACGGCACGATCGACAAGTTCATGGGCGACGAGATCATGGTGCTCTTCTCCGCCCCGTTGCCCCAGCTCGACCACGCCGAACGGGCGCTCGCCTGCGCACGTGACATGCAGCTGGTGATCCACCTGCTCAACGCCGAGCGCGAGCGGCGCCGCCTCCCGACGCTCGGCCTCACGGTGGGCGTCAACAGCGGCGAGTGCGTGATCGGGCACGTCGGCGGCGAGGCGCGCGTGCAGTACAGCGCGATTGGCGACGCGGTCAACGTGGCCAAACGGCTCCAGGGGCTCGCTACGCTCGGAGAGATCGTCGCGGGTGAGCGCACGCTTGAGCTGGCGAACGTGCCACCTGAAACCTTGGAAGAACACTCGGTCAAGGGCCGCGCGGCTCCCGTGCGTTGCGCCCGCCTCCGGGTGACGATGCCGGGCCCCGGCGGAGCCCCGCCCCCCAGCGCGTGACGATTCGCGACCATGCGACGCTATGGCCGCCGCCCCCGCGAGTGCATAGAGCGGGGCCCCTTTCTCCCCACCACACCGGTACAGCTACGCGATGATCTCTGTCGAAGGCCTCACCCACTACTACGGGGAACGCCGCGCGGTCGAAAACATCGGCTTTGAGATTGCCGAGAATGAGATCGTGGGCTTCCTTGGGCTCAACGGGGCCGGCAAGAGCACCACCTTGAAGGTGCTTGCCGGTCTCATCATTCCCACCGCCGGCAATGTCCGCATCGATGGCACCGACCTCGTGAGCGCAAGCGCCGAGTTTCGGTCGCGCATCGGATATTTGCCGGAAGACCCTCCGCTCTACAAGGAGATGACGGTCCGCGAGTTCTTGCTCTACGTCGGGCAGCTCAAGGGCAAGTCGGCCGCCGAGGTGGAAGCTCGCCTCCCGGAGGTGCTCCACACTTGCCAAGTGGAGCACGTGCAGCACCGCGTGATCAACGAGCTCTCCCACGGCTACCGCAAGCGGGTGGGGATCGCGCAGGCGATCATCCACAGCCCGCGACTGGTGATCCTCGACGAGCCGATCTCCGGCCTCGATCCGAAGCAAATCGTCGAGATGCGGCAGGTGGTGAAGGAGCTCGGCAAACACTGCACCGTGCTCATCTCGAGCCACATCCTCGCCGAGATCAGCGAGACCTGCGACCGGATCCTCGTGCTCAACGGCGGCAAGATCGTTGCTGCAGGGCGCGAGTCTGAGTTGGCGCAGGCGTCGGGCGCCGAGGGTACCCGGCTCACCTTGAGCGTCCGTGGCGAGGCCGAGCGCGTCGAGGCAGCGCTGCGTACCGTGAGCGCCGTCCAGCGGGTGCAGAGCCAACCCGACGGCGAGGGCTGCCTCAAGGTGCACGTCGCCATGTCGTCCGACGCGCGCGAGAGCGTGGTCGCGGCGCTCGTCACCGCCGGCGTGGGCGTCCGTCGCGTGATTGAAGACGAGTCCGAGCTCGAGACCATCGTCCTCGGACTCACCCAGGGAGCGCAGGCATGAGAGGCATCCTCCTCGTGGCGCGGCGCGACTTCGCCGCCTACGTCAACACCATCTGGGGCTGGGTGATCCTCGCGATCGCCCTGCTCATCGACGGCGTGTTCTTCAACGCCTGGGGGCTCACCAACACCGCCCAGTACTCGGCAGAGGTCCTGGAGCGGTTCTTCTACATCACCGGCGGCGTCACGCTGATCGCGGGGGTGTTCATCACCATGCGGCTTTTCGCCGAGGAACGGCAAACGGGCACGATCGTGCTGCTCGAATCGAGCCCGCTCTCCGACCGAGAACTGGTGATCGGGAAGTACCTCTCCGCGATGTTCTTTCTCGTCTTCTTTGCCGCGCTCACCCTCTACATGCCCGCGCTCATCATGGTGAACGGCAAGATTAGCCCCGAGGAGATCGGCGTGGGCTACCTCGGTGTCTTGCTCATGGGCAGCGCCGGCGTGGCCGTGGGCACCTGGGCGTCGAGCGTGTCGCGCAATCAGATCCTCGCGGGCGCCATCGCCGCGGTGGGCACCGTGTTCTTCGTGGCCTGCTGGCTCCTCGCTCGGGTAACAGACCCGCCCTTCAAGGCGATCATTTCCTACGTCGCC
>SXON01000086.1 GCA_005778355.1 Pseudomonadota bacterium
CGGTCAAACGCGAGCGTCGGCTGGTTACAGGCTGTGTGCACCGGGTAGTCCTCCAGATCGGATTGAAGTCTTCTTACAACCTCAACTTATCTAGATTACTGCCCGGTGCTGGGCCTATTTTCGTGAGAAATGCGGGCTAGCCCCAAGGAAATACGGCGTCCTGCAATTCCACCTCCACACGCCGGCCATGGCCATCGTGTCACGCGGATGGAACACGACGAGCTACCCCACGCACGCCGAGCTCGAGGTGTCCGGGAGCTCCGCCACGGTGCCGGCCAACAGCTACCAGAGGACGACCATCGGCGGCGGCAACGTCATCCTCAAGGACCAGTCCCGGCTGGACTTCACCGACTCCACGCTGTCAATCAGCGGAGGGAACTTCCACCTGAGCGGCGCCCGCCTGTCCGACCTCGCATCGAGCAGCTGCTCCCAGGGAACCTGCGTGGCCATCACCGCGGGCGAGAAGGGCTACGACTTCAACGCCACCACCTACGGCCTGTCACCCGGCAAGCTCGCCGACAAGCAGGACTTCGAGCTGGTGGTCTACGACAAGGCAGGCGCCAAGATCGCCTCCGAGCGCGTCAGCGTGGCGTTCGACGACGAGGTCATCGCCGTGTTCGGCGCCGAGCTCGACATCGAGGGCGACCCGGTGGGCGGCGACGCCTCCGGCTCCGTCACCCTGCTCGGCGCGGCCGACAAGAAGGGGAAACAAGCCACCCTCGCCAAGGGTTCCTACTACGGGAGCTTTGCCCGCGACGGCGACGGCGACTTGGCTCTCGGCGGCTACGGGGCCGACGAGTGGGCAACGGCCGAGTCCGATGCCGAGGTCGAGCTGGGCGACGCCGTGGAGTGCGGCGGCGAGGGCTGCGAAGGCGACTGGAAGCCGCCTGTCGTGGCACGCGGGATCCCCGAGAATTTCAACGTCCTCCTTCACGAACTCCGGGGCCTCGCCCTCGAGGTCACGCTGGACTGAGGGGCGCGCGAGGAGGGCGACCCGGCGCCGGGTCCATCGACTCGGAAACCCCGTCGCCGCGCCGCCAGGCCGAAGACAGCCCTCGACCACGCGCCCGCCCGCACTCGATTTGTAAAGAACCAAAAAACCCCAACGCGCCTCCCCTCTCCGCCCGGTCATGCTGCACCGGATCGGGTAGGAGAACGCCATGCGATTCCTTGTCCTCGCCCTCGCCCTCGTCGGCTGTCCCAACGAAGATCCTAGCAAAGACGACGGAGACAGCACCGACACCGACGATCTCGATACCGGCGACACCGAGGAGACCGGCGACACCGAGGAGACCGGCGACACCGGCCCCTCGCCCGACAGCGACGGCGACGGCAGCCCCGACGACGAGGATTGCGACGACGGCAACGACCGGGTCTACCCGGGCGCCGACGAGCACTGCGACGGGGTCGACGAGGACTGCGACGGCACCGCCGACAACGACCCGGTGGACAAGGTGTGGTACCAGGACGCCGACGACGACGGCTACGGCACCGACACCGAACGCACCTACAGCTGCACCCAGCCCGAGGGCTACGAGGCCCTGGGCGGCGACTGCGACGACGCCCGCGACGACGTGAGCCCCGCCGGCACCGAGCACTGCGACGACGCCGACGAGGACTGCGACGGCAACACCGACGAGGACGCGGTCGACGGCGTGCTCTACTACCTCGACGCCGATGGCGACGGGCACGGCACACCCGACGTTTCCGAGCACTTCTGCGACGTGCCGGGCACCCACGTGCTCGTGGCCGACGACTGCGACGACGGCGATGGCACGAGCTACCCCGGCGCCGAGGAGGTCTGCGAAGACGGCGCCGACAACGGCTGCGACGGCGCCGACGACTGCGAGCGCGGTGGCAACTACCTTCCGAGCGACGCCGACCTCTCCCTTCTCGGCGGCTCTGAGAAGGAGTTCGTCGGTTCCGGCCTGTACACCGGCGACGTCAACGGCGATGGCGCGACCGACCTTGCCACCGGCGCCTACGGCTACAACCCCGGGGGCCAGAACCTCACGGGGAGGGTGTATCTGAACTTCGGCCCCTTCACGGGCGCCGAGGAGCTCACCGGTGCGGGCGCCACGATCCTCGGCTCGGCGGCCGACGACGGCTTCGGCTGGTTCATCGCCGGCGGCGACGCGGACACCGACGGTCTCACCGACCTGGTCGTGGGCGCCTACGGTGCGGAGATCGAGGGCAACGAGGACGGCGGCGCCGCCTACGTCTTCCAGAGCGGTATGAGCGGCGAGCTCGACACCACCGACGCCTTCGCCGTGGTGGCCGGGGAGCGCGCCGACGACTTCACCGGCTGGGCGATCGCGGTCGATAGCGCCGGACGCCTGCTCGTGAGCGCCCCCATGGCCGACAACACCGGCAGTGAGGCCGGGGCCGTGGGCATCTTCGAGACCGCGCCCGGCGGCCAGTACGATTTCTACACCGACGCGAGCGTGCTCTTGACCGGCGAGGACGACGACGACCAGGCCGGCTACGCCGTGGCCAGCGCCGACATCGACGGCGATGGCGTGTCGGACGTGATTGTCGGCGCGCCCTACGCCAACGACACCGGCCGAGTGTACGTGGTCTTCGGCTCGGGCCTCGCCTCGATGGACCTCGACTCGGCCGACGCCATCATCAACGGCGCTGGGACGGACGACCGCCTCGGCATCGCCGTCGCGACCGGAGACAACGACGGCGACGGCACCGACGACGTGCTCGCCGGCGCGGACTACAACGATGACGCGGCCACCGACGCTGGCAAGGCCTACGTTTTCGAGGGGCTCGGCGTGGGTGTGGTCGCCGCCGGCACCGCCGATGCGACGATCGCCGGCGGGGCGGCGAGCGACTACGCCGGTCGGAGCGTGCTGCTCGCGGGCGACCACAACGGCGACGGCACCCTCGATCTACAGGTGGGCGCCACGGCCTTCGACACCACCAGCTCGGGCGTGGGTGCGGCCTTCCTCCTCTACGGCCCCATCTCCGGCGCGCAGTCCCTCGGCGCCCCGGACGTCACCTACCAGGGCGGAAACGCGAGCGACGCCATGGGTCACCGCGTCGGCATCGCCGACCTCGACAACGACGGCTACGACGACGTCCTGGGGGCGTCGATGGGACGCGACGACGCCGCCACCAACTCAGGTGGCGTCTACGGCTGGTGGGGTACCGCCGAGTAGCGAGGCCTCCACCCACGCGGCCTTGAGGAGATTCAGCACGGCCCCCTCGCCTGCCTCGCGCACCGGCGCGGCGGCGCGCTCGATGATGGCCCGCGCCGTGGCGGTGTCGGGCGAGGCGGCTGCGCGCAGGAGGGCCAGCCAGGCCATGCCGTAGGGACCGGCCACGGCGTCCATCGGGACGGGTACCTGCGCGGCGACCCGCGGACCGTGTGTCGCGCAGACCGCGGCCACGCGGGCAAGCGCCGCGTCAGCACCCGGGACCGCTTCGAGCACGGCCAGGGCAGCGCCCGCGCCGTCGATTCGCGACGCCCAGGCCGCGTGCGCCAGCGTGCGGCCGCCCGCCACCGAATTGCGCGCCGCGTGGCTGCGCCCGCGCGCGAACAACGCCGCTGTCTCCGGGAGCAGCGGCCCAGCAGCGCTGTCGCCGTCAATGGCGAGCAGCCCGGCCAACGTCCCAAGGCAATCGTCACGAATCCGGGCCACCAGCGGTGCGAGCCCACTTGCAGCGGCGGCGAGCGCCTCGACCGTGGCCACGTCGCCCTCGCCCGCTGCGGCTTCGATGCGCTGGCCCACGTCCACGAGGCGCTGCGCCGCCGACCGCAAGCCGGCGTCGAGCTCGTGCACCACGCGCTCCGCGACGCCATCGGCCAGCCAGGGCCAGGCCGCGAGCGCCGCCGCAGCCCCTTCGACCTGGGCCACCCCGATCGACGCGAGCAGCGTGTTCATCCGGTCGTAGAGCCCGTCGATGCCGGGCAGCGCCTCGGCGGGCTCGGCGTCGTCGCCCGCGAGCAAGCGGTCCACCAGGTTGAGCGCGTGGTCCTCGACCTCGGCGGCGTTTGGCTGCGTCCACCCTTCGAGCCCCGGCAACGGGACGACGTGGGCGGCGCGGCCAAGGGCGTCGAGAGCGGCGGGGTGCGGCGACGGTACCTCGCCGACCTCGGCCATCTCCACGACGTCGCCCAGCGCCTCGGCGAGCAGCGAGGGCGCGCCGAGCTGGCTGGTGGCGGCAAGAGTGGACGCCGCCTGCTCTACCCGCGCCCGGGCACGCTGGTCGCCCGCCACGTCGGCCACTGCCATCCATGCGTTTGAATGTCGCGACAATACACGCTCGATGATCGCCAACTCGCGCGCGACCGCCTGCACGAGCGACTCTGATTCCCCCACGCCGATCTCCGCGGTAAGCATCGCGAGCGCCCGGGCCTCGGGATCGGGCGCGTGCCGACCGAGGAAGCGGAGGATGGCCCTTGCCCGCGACCACACCGCGTCGGGGGTCCCGTCGTCGCCGATCACACTTCGCTCGACGAGGCGTCCCGCGTAGCGCAGGCCGCGACTGAGTGTCGCCGGCGTCCAGCGGGCCTCGCCCAGGCGCTTGTCGGCCTCGTCGAGAGAGGCCTCGATCGCCTCGTCCACCTCCTCGACCGCGATCTCCTCGAGCTCCACCTCCTCGTCCGGATCGGGCGGCAAGGGCATCGGCCGCCAGCGCGGGCTGCCGATGGGCACGATGTCGCCGTCGTCGTCGCCATCACCGCCGAAGTACTTGCCCACCGCCCAGGGGGAGCCGCCCGGACCGCCGCCCCCGCCGCCGGTGGAGAACGACGGAAGGACGTGCTCCACCTCGCCGGCTTCCTTGTCGTCCTTCTCCTCGTCCACCTCCTCCTCGCGGGCCTCGTCGAGGGTGGCCTCCGCGGCGGTGGTGGCCGTGTCGGTGTCGCTGCCCTGCTTGATCATGCTGGCCACGGCGCTGTTGCCGAGCCCCCGCTGCAGCTGCGCCGCGGCCTCCGCGTCGACCTCCTTGCCGCCCTGCGCCTTCTCCAGCGCCTTCTGGGCCTCCTGCGTGCGCGCGTCGAGCTTGTGCTCGATCTGCTGCCGCTGGAGCTTCTCGGAGGGAAGCTCGATGGCCTTGCCGTCGGGTCGTTTGCCGTGTCCCTGCGCCACGGGGCCAGCGTAGCGCGCGGGCTCGTCATACAGTACCGGCGGGACCGACTGCGAATGGACACCATCGCCGGCTACGCGCGCACCGGGCGGCAACTGCTCGGCCCTGCCTCCGACCTCGTGGAGCTGCAGTCGAGCAGTGGCCAGCGCCTCACGAGCGTGGTGTTCCACCCCGAGTACCGGGGACACAACGCGATCAACGCCGCGCTCGACGTCGTGGTGGGCTTCCTCGAGGCGCCGATGGTGGACGGGTTGGCGGAGCTCGTGGCTCACGACCGGGCCAACGCCGGCTTCGTTTACCCCACCGGCCAGGCCTGGAGCGTGGCCGAGGTGATCCGCACCCTCTCCGACCTGGGCGAGTGCGCGGGGGTGCGCGCGGGCGTGGAGTTGATGAAGCAGTGCGGCACCATCCTGGTCGAGGCCGCCGAGGTGGGCGAGAGCGCCGGCGTATACAGCCACGGCGGGCTCACCCCCTGGCGGGTGCTGCTCGGCGCCGACGGTCGCGTGCAGATCATCGGGCACGCCCTCCCGCAGGTTGAAATCCTCGTGTTTCACGAGACGCCTGATCGCATCCCCCGCGAAGACGCCTTTCGCTACTGCCCCCCCGAGCGCATGGAAGCGAGGCGGGAGAACTTCACCTCCGACCTCTTCGGCGTGGCGCTCATCGCGTTCGAGTTGATGACCGGCCGCCCGGTGTACGACGGCCTGATCAACGACATTCGCATCAAGGCGGCGCGCGGCGAGGGCAGCCGTCGTCTGCAGCAGTTCCGCGAGCAGATCCCCGCTAGCGTGCGCGAATTGCTCACGACGGCGCTGCGACCAGAGTTCCGCGACCGTTTCCAGAGCGGCTCCGACTTCCTCGACGCCGTGGGCGTCGCGCTGGACGATCGCGCCGTCGTGGGCGCGGGCCTACGAGAGGTGATGCAGCGCGTCGCCCAGCACCAGCCTCGGGCGAGGCAGGCCCTCGACGCCGGGGCGACGGCGGCCTTCTCCCGGGAAGACCTGAAGAAGATGGCGGACGCCGAGGAGCTTCCGGCGTCGAAGCCGCTGCGACAGTCGGTGAACGTGGCGCGAAGCGCGGAGATCCCCGCACGGTCCGCGGCGGTACCGTCGACGTCGCCCCCCCCCACGCGGGTGCCTCCGGCCGCGGCACTTCCGGCGGCGGTTCCCTCGGCGAGGGTCCCCAGCCGCGCGGTCCCGGTCATCGCCGCCGAGGACACCCTGCCGCCGCCCGCGCCGGTGGTCGTCGCGGCGCCGGTTGTCGCGGCACCACCGCCCCCCGTCACCGCGCCGCCACCCGCAGCGCCGGTTGAGCCGGGTCGGCCTCCAATGGGCACGGCTCGACGACCGCCGCGGCTGGGCGCGGCGATGAACGCCAGTCAAGGCGATGCGTCACCCGCACCGCTTCCAGCGGGACCGTCGCAACCCCTTTCACTCCACCCGCCGGGGGCATCGACACCACCGAGCGCCGAGCCTGGTCGACCCACGATGGGCGCGGGACGGCTTCCACCGTCGCGACGTCCGCCGAGCTCCCTTCCCTCGATCTCCACGCCGCCGCCAGCCGTCGCGGGCCCGGCGGCGCCCTCGCCCGACGTGGTCCAGCGCATCCTCGGTTCGAGCGGCGGGCACGCCCGAGAAGCGCGCGAGCGTCTCGAGCGCGCGATGCGAACCAGCGGCGGTGGCGCGGCCGAGTCCGTATCGCCCACCACGCCACCACCGCCGACGATCCCCGGCGCACCTTCGATCCCGGGCGCGTCGGCGGTCTCCGTGAGCGTGCCCCAGCGCGGGCGCCTGCCCCAGCCGGCGCCGCTCGCCACCGACGATCCCGACACCACGGCGCGCATCGCCGCCCGGGCGACCGAGGAGCGGCTGGCCGCCGAGACGGCCGCCGCCGAGAAGGCCGCCGCCGAGAGGGTCGCCGCCGAGCAGGCTCTGCTCGAGGCCGAGATCTTCCGCCAGCTCCAGGCCGAGCAGGAGGAGCAGGAGCGAAAGGTCCGGGCGGACGCGGAGCGGAAGACACGCGAGGACGCGGACAGAGGTTCCACCGAGCCCCGCGCGATTCGTCCCCCGGTCTTGCCGCCCCGCGGGGGTGGGCGCGACCTCCCACTCCCGCCGCCGGTCCCGGGGGACGACGAGGACGACGACGACGAGGCGACGAACCCCACGCCGATGCGCTCGCCCGCCCTGGCGTCCCCGGCTCCCGAGGCCGCCAAGCCCCGAGCCGCGTCACCGACCGCAGCACCACCCGTCGCCGCCCCGGCGCTGTCTCCCGCGCCGGCTTCGCCACCCGCGCCCGCGTTGCCCGCCTCCCTACCCACCCCGTCGCGCTCACCCTCCCCGGTAGGCGCCCGAGCGCCCGAGCCCATCGAGTCCCGCAGCCGCGGCGAGCCGGTGGCGGTGCGCTTTGCTCGTGCCCCGGGTCAACGCGGCATTCGTCGACGTCTCCCGGGGGAAACCTCGCTGGCCGAGGCGGCGCATATGCTCATCGGCCAGGTGGTGCCCCTGCGCACCACGCCCGATGGCCGGGTGGCGGGGTGGTGGCGCATCGGTCCCGAGTTCGGCCCGTTGCCCGTCGACATGCGCCTCGACGAGCTCGACGACGAGGAGACGTACACCTTCCACTTCGTCGCCAACGAGACCTTGTTCGCCCGGGTCGAGGTGGAGGGCGCGGGTTCGATGAGGCTTGCCCTCGGCACCGGAGTGCCGGTGGTCTCGCTGGTCGACGCCCTCGGCCAGCAGCTCGATCTACCCGCTGACGCCTACGCGCTCGCGCTCGACGGGGTGACCCTTGACTCCTTTCACGTGCTCGCCGACCACGCCTACACGCCCTCGAGCGTGGTGTCGCTGCGTAAGGTGAAGGCTTGAGTCAAGAACGGTGGGACGTCGTCGTCCGATTCCTCAATGGGCCGCTCCAGTGGCAGGGCGACATCGTGATGCGCGGGCCTGTGGTGCGGATGGGCTCATCGCCAGGCCCGAACGGGCTCAAACTCGATGGGTACCGGGCGCTCGACGACCGCCACGCTGTGATCAGCGCCTACCAGGGGGGCACGGTGCAGATCGCGCCCGTGGGCGCCAACCAGGTGCGAATGGCGCCGCACGAGAACGTCGACTGGTCGGAGATCCAGCCTCTGAGGGTGCCGACCTTTCTCTCCGAAGGCTGCGCCGTGCACGTCGGCCCCCCGGGTCGCGGCGCCACATTCACCTTCGTCGAGTGTCGCCGCCTCGGCGTGTGGACGCAGCAGGCCTTGTTGTCGGAGGCCGCCGAGGCCGACCCGAGCGTGGGCATCGAGGCAAAGTCGCAAGTCCAGACACTCGATATCGCCAAACGCATCCCGCTCTGGTTCGTTCCCATCGTGGGCCTGATGGTGTTGATGACCTGCTCCGGTGTCGGTCTCATCGCGGTGATCGCGCTCCAGCGCGACGTGGAGCAGCTCGGGCCCTCCGATCCCGGCCAGGACTACTACGACTACGGCGATGTCTTCGCCGAGACCACCGTCAACGCGAATCTCAAGGCCAACACCGGCAATGGCTTCGTGGCCTTCGTGTCGGCCACGAACGCCGAGCTCGCGGGCGACCCCTCGCTGAAGGCCCCTGAGAAGGCCGACCTGCAGCTGCTCGAATGGACCACGCGCGCCGAGCAAATGTATATTCGCGGCTGGAAGTTCTGGGGCAAGCTCGACCGTTCTCGCGACACCTACGCGATGGTGCTCACCAAGCTCCGCGCGGCGAAGATGCCGGAGGCGCTGGCCGGCATCCCCTACCAGGAGTCAGGCTACAACCCGGTTGCGAAAGACGTCATGCTCTGCGCCATGGGACTCTGGCAGTTCCAGCCGGAGATTGCATACCGGAACGGCCTGCGCGTGGAGGGCTGTCACATGCGCGGCAGCAGCATCCCGTGGAAGCCCACGGAGAAGGCCCTGCCGATCAACGCCATCCGCAACGCCGAGTACGTGGCCGACGCCAAGTGCCAGATCTCCTCTTGCGACGTCGATGAGCGCACCGAGGCGGCCAAGGCCACCGACGCGGCGCTGCGCAACTTCCTCGACGGCTGGAACGACCCGGAGTTCCGCCAGAGCGGCGCGATGGTGCAGATGCTCATCGCCACCCACAACGCCGGCTACGACGACAGCAAGTACCGCAGCAACGGAGCCGTCTCCCGGACAAACGTGGCGCGGGCCTACAAGCGCTACCTGAAGGACTCTGGCAAGACCCGCGCCCCCGACTTCATCGGCCAGAACATCAAGTGCGCGTCGAAAGAACAGATGGACCCGCTCAACGCGGAGAACATCAACGCCACATGCGGAAGTTACCTGCCGAACGTCACGCAGACTTACGTGCCCTACGTCATCGCCCAGCACCTGCTCGCTGCCTGCTACTACGGGAAGAACTACGGGAACGACCCCGCGTTCGCCGACTACCGGAAGCTGGTGGCGGGCGATGGTTACTGCCAGGCCATCAAGGTCCCGTCGCCTGAAGAAGTCGCGGCCCACGCGAGCGGCGGATGACCGGGCGTCTGGTCGCAGGCATCGTCTTTCTCATCGTGCTCTGCGGCGCGAACGTGGCGATGCTGATGGCCGAGGAGATTGAGCCCGGGCCAACAAAGGCAAAGGCAGAGGCGGCCCCGGTCGATCGCCTCGCCGGCCTGCAGTACATCTCGTCGGCCCGGCCGGCGAACCTCAAGGCGATGGGCCTCGACTCGGCGCAAGCCGACGCCACGATGGCGGAGATGGGCGCCCTGGAGCAACGACTCCACCTCGGCCAGGGCGACAAAGACCAGATCCGATTCCTGCTCGACAACACAGAGGACATTGGGCCGATCGAGAACGCTTTCTGCGGGCGCTCGCCCCAGTTGCCCAGCCGCTACGCCGCCCTCGCCTTCCTCGTGGAGGAGAAGCAGGGCGAGCTGCGCGTGCGAGATCTCGCCGGCATGAACACCTTCGACGAGCAGGAGTGGGCGGCGAAGGCTCGTATCTCTACGCTTGTTCAGCAGATCGAGTTCATCGAGGCACGCCAGGAAGACGCCACGCGAATGGGATTCGCGGCGGTGCTGGCCGCCCAGACGGAGACCGCGATCAAGGGCGACGCGCCATGGGGCACCAGCCTCTGGAACAACTGGTCCTGGGAGAGCGTGAAGAAGAAGTACGAGAGCGTGGAGAGCAAGGTTGTTCGCTACACGGCGGTGATGCACCTCGTGCTCGAGGCCACCAACGGCGAGGGGGGCATGTGCCGCACAGAGTGAGCATGGGCGATATAGTGCGCGGCGTCCGCTGATCGTGGAACCTCGTCGCCGCTTCAAGTTCATCAAAGAGCTCGCCCAGGGCGGGTTCGGAAAGGTGTACCTAGCGGAGCTGCAAACAGGCGAGAACTTCAGCTCCATCGTGGCGATCAAGCTGCTCCACGGCACGTGGACGACGAACGACGAGATTGTGATGCGCTCGCGCGACGAGGCGCGATTGCTCGGCAAGTTGCGCCACCCCAACATCGTGCGGGTGGAGTCGCTCACCAAGATCAACGGCCAGGTGGCCGTGGTCATGGAGTACCTCAAGGGCATCGATCTCAAGGCGGTGAGCGTCGCCCTGAAGGAACAGGGCAAGTACATGCCCAGCAAGGCGATCTTCGAGGCCATCTTCGCCATCGCCCGCGCGCTCGACGCCGCCTACACCGACGTGCCCCTCGGGGCGTCGGAGCCCCTGCAAGTGATCCATCGCGACATCAAGCCCTCGAACGCGATGATCACCGTCGATGGCGAGGTGAAGGTGCTCGACTTTGGCACCGCGCGCGCCTCATTCGACAATCGCGAGGCCAAGACCCAGCTGTTGTCCTTCGGCTCGCAGGCCTACATGGCGCCGGAGCGCATGCTCGGCGAACAAGACGCACCGAGCGGCGACATCTTCAGCCTCGGCATCACGTTGTATGAGCTCTTGACGCTCGACACCTTCGGCAAGATCCCGCTGAGGCAGGAGCGCTTCGAGCCCACCATCGCGGCCCGGATCGAGGCCCTCGAATGCCCTGGGATGTCGCCCGCCGTGCGGCAAGGCACGCTCGACGCGCTCCGCGGGATGCTCGCCTACGAGCCGACCGGCCGACCGTCGGCTCAGGACTGCATGGAGATCATGGAGCAGCTCGCCGGGCAGGCGGGCGACGCGGGCATCGCGAAGTTCGGTCGCGACATGGTCAAGAAGATCTACGAGGCGAACGCGCCCGCCCAGGACCCGAACGACCCCTACACGGGGCAAACGCTGAGCGAAGACATCAGCGGCGTTCACGAGACCCGCCGCAGCGACACCACCGGCCCCCTCCCGAACGCCACCACCACGGTGTCGCCGGAGGACGAGGAGTTCCGCCCGCCACCGGAGTTGGCCGAGCCACCGGTCGACCTGCCGGGGAGCCGTCCCGACGTCGGCGTGTCGGTGCCGGCCGCGTACGCATCGCCGCCGTCGCCGCCCCGCGTCACCAGCGTGATGCCGGGCCTGCCGAGCTCAGCGGGCTCGGTCGCCGAGGCCGAGCGCCCCAGCGAGCGGAGTGGTGCCCGTCCCGCCCCGGCCGAGACGAAGTCGTCCCCTCGCCCCCGCGCCCATGGCAGCGTGAGCGGGGCCACCAGCGCGCCCACGCTCGCGTCCACGAACTCGCGTCCCATGGACCGTCCCCGGGTCGAGGAAGAGTCGTCGAGCGGGAGCGGCCTCGGGAAGATTCTCGCCGCCCTGGTGGTTGTCGGCGGCCTTGGTCTCACCGCTGCGGCCGCTGGCTGGTTCTTCCTCCTGGGTCCCGGGGCCTCGGTCTCCACCCCCACCACCGAGACCTCGGTCACCACCTCGCCAACGGCGAACCTGCCCACGGGCTCGCCCGACATGGACTGGTCGGCCAATCAGAAGGGAAAGGGTGGCGCGCTCCTCCGGATCCCCGAGGGCGCGAGCGAGGTGGTGATCACCAGCAGCGCCGGCTTCCGCCAGGAGTGGGACGGCTCGATGAACCTGCGCGTGCGCGACGTGGAGCCCGGCCGGGTCCGCGCCAAGGTGAAGGGCCAGAGCGGCAGCTCGCAGCTCACGGACTTCGCCATCGATGCCGATAAGACCTGCCAGTACACGCTCAAGGGCGGCAACTGGGAGAAGGGTGAATGTCGCTAGTCCTCGCGCTCGTCGCCGCCGCTAGCGCCCAGGACTTTGGCTACGTCGCCATCATGCAGCAGGCCCGCTCGGCCCTCGTGGCCGGCGACTACAAGACTGCAAAGACGCTCCTCACGGCCGCCGAGGCGGCCGCGCCCACGTCTTCGTCACCGTTGGCCGAGCAAGACATCGCCAACCTGCCTTTCTACCGAGGGCTCATCGAGTGGCGCGCCGGCGACAAAGACAACGCCGCGCTGAACTGGTGGCGAAAAGTGCTGGTCATTGCACCGCAGTTCGAGCCCGACAAGGAGCTCCTGCCGGAGGTCGACGGCCAGGACGTGCTCTACGCGCTGCGCGGCGAGGTGCGCAACTACGACCAGTTCGCCACCGGCATCCCCGACGACATGGGCGACACGCTCATCTTCATCGACGGCAAGCGCCTCACGATCGACGACATGCTCAGCGCCGGGCGCCACCTCGTGCAGCTGCGCTGTGCGGACGGCAATTTCGTCGGTTCCTGGTACGACTACGGCCAGGCTCCCGCCGACTACGCCGTGCTCTGCACCGGCGGCACCTACCTCTCGGCCACCACCGGCAAGCCACCGAAGGTCGACAAGAAGGCCGAGAAAGCCGCCGCCGCCGCCGCCGCCAAGGCCGCGAAGGAGGCCGAGGCCAAGGCCAAGGCCGACGCGAAGGCCGCGGCCGAGGCGCAGGCCAAGGCCGACACGGAGGCCGCCGAGAAGGCCGCCGCAGACAAAGCGGCTGCCGACAAGCTCGCCGCCGAGAAGGCGGCTGCCGACAAGGCCGCGGCCGACAAGGCGACCGCAGACAAGGCCACCGCCGACAAGGCCGCTGCCGACAAGGCCGCTGCCGACAAGGCCACCGCCGACAAGGCCGCTGCTGACAAGGCCACCGCAGACAAGGCCACCGCCGACAAGGCCACCGCCGACAAGGCCTCAGCCGACAAGGCCTCAGCCGACAAGGCCTCGGCCGACAAGGCCGCGGCCGACAAGGCCACAGCCGACAAGGCCGCAGCCGACAAGGCCGCTGCTGACAAGGCCGCTGCTGACAAGGCCACCGCCGACAAGGCGGCAGCCGACAAGGCCGCGGCCGACAAGATTGCGGCCGACAAAGTGGCCGCCAGCAAGGCGACCGCGGAGAAGGACAAGGGCGGCGTCGACATCCCCGCCGTGTTGATGATGGTGGGCGGCGGTGGTTTGCTCGCGGGTGCGGCCGGCATGAACTTCGTTGTGGTGGAACCGGCCTACACGGCGATGTTCGAGGCCAACGAGAACCCCGGCACGATGTCTCAAAACACCGCCGACGCCTGGCAGGCACGCTACGACTTCGGCCGCTACGGCACGCTGGCGCTGGCCGGCGGCGGCCTCGCGCTCCTCGGTGCAGGCGTGGTGGTGCAGCTGGTCGAGGACAGCCCGGTGGTGATCTTGCCGAATGGCTTCGCCGTCACCGGTCGCTGGTAGCGGCGGACATCACGGTGCTGGCGCTCCTGGTCGCCTGCGCGAACGACGTCAGCGATACCGCCGCACCGATCGCGTCGGCCGACGTCGTGGTGGTGGGCGCCGGTCCGGCCGGGCTCGCCGCCGCCTGGGAAGCCGCCGAGGCCGGGCGCAGCGTACTCGTCATCGATCTGGCCGAATCTCCCGGCGGCACGGCGCTCTGGGGTGAGGCGTACACCTTCGCCGCAGGCACGGAGGTACAAGACGCCCTGGGAATCGTCGACTCTCCCGAGGCGGCGGCGGCCGAGTGGTACGAGATCACGGGCGTAGATGCCTCGGAATCACCCTGGGTCGCGCGATACCTCGCCGCAGCGCCGACCGAGGTGATCGGCTGGCTCCTCGACCTCGGCGTCGAGTTCGACGCGGTCCTGGAGGATGCCGACGCGGGGAGCGTGGCGCGCCTGCACCACCCCGACGGCGGCGGCGGCGGCCTCGTGACGCCGCTGATCGAGGCTCGCGACGCCACCGAGCTGTGGATGACCACGCGCGTGACGGGCCTCAAGGTCGACGAGGAAGGGCGCGTGGTCGGGGTGAACGCCGATAGCAACGACGCAGGCAGCGCATGGTTCGAGGGCACCGCCACCGTGCTCGCCACCGGCGGCTTCCTGCAGGACACCGAGCGCGTGCTGGAACTCGTCCCGGGGCTCGCCGAACTCGAAGACGTGTACCTGGCCGCGGGCGACAACGCCCTCGGCGACGGGCTTCGCTGGGGCGAGGCGCTCGGCGTGACGATGGGACCGTTGGAACGGATCGGGTTCTACGCCGACGGGGTGCCGTCCTACATCGAGGGCGAGGAGCACGGAGCCGCCAAGCTGGGCGGCCTGTCGCTGGCGATCATCGTGGGTGACGACGGCGAGCGCTTCTTCGACGAGTCGCGCTTCGGCGGCTTCGCCGCCGGCCGGGCCGTGGTCGAGAACCACGGGGGCGACGCCTGGGCCATCCTCGATCGCGCAGGCGTCGAGCACCTCAACTTCGCCGACCTCGCGGCTACCCCGGAGGCGGTGACCCTCGATGGCCTAGTGGAGCGCGGCGAGAACGCCTTCGTCGCCGACGATCTCGCGACGTTGGCCGCCGCCACCGGGCTCCCCGCCGAGGCCCTCGCGGCCACCGTGGACCGCTACAACGGCTTCTTCGGGTCGGAGCGCGTGGACATCGACCAGGGCAAGGACCTCGAGCAGAGCGCACCTCTGCTCACCCCGCCCTTCTACGCGGTGCGCCTCGTCGTCGCGGCGGCAAAGAACTTCGGCGGGCTCTCCACCGGTGAGAACGGCGAGTTCCTCGACGGGAGCGGCGCGGCGATCCCCGGGCTCTACGGGGCCGGCGAGCTGGTGGGCATGGCGGGGGGCGACATCGGCGGCTGGGGCTTCGGCGGTTCGATCGGGGCTTGTTTGTACTCCGGGCGCGTGGCCGGGCGCGCCGCCGCCGAACCCTAGCGCCCCTTCAGCGACTGGGCGGAACGCCCGGCAGGCCCGGCCCATCGAGCGGCGCCAGGGGAACGCTGGGCTCGAACGCCAGCGCGAGACCCAGCCTCCGGGCGTTGGACGCGTCGAGCGTCGCCACACCGACGAGTTGCCATGCGTCGGCGAACCAGGCACGGTCGAAGGGAAGTAGGGCGGGGACGAGCGAGTGACTCGGCCAGGTGGGCGCCGGGCGGACCGCCGCGAGCTGGGCGGCGAACATGCTGGCCTCTAGCCTTCGCGCGGGGGACGGCAGCAGCCCATCGACGGTCACCACGGCGAGCGAGGAGCCCAGGGCGTCCACCGTGGCGCGCAACCTGGCCCGTGCCCGGGCGGCTCTCGCCTCCCAGTCGGGCGTGTCCAGAGGGCTCGGCACGCGGGCCACGATCAGCGGCACGGTCACGCCGGGCGCCACGCCTACGAAGGCGATGACCGTCGCGACGCCGTCGACCGGCGCGTCGACCCAGGCGTCGTTGTCGCCGCAGGCATGGAACACGCCGCGCGCGAGCACCGTGACCGGACCCTCGGGGGTGTCGATGCGTTTGGTCTCGCCGCCGAGTCCATCCTGCACGCGGTCAACCACAGGGGTTGGGACTGGGCCCACGAGCACCACGACGTCGGGCTCCACGTCGAGGATGGTCTGCGCGGCGTCGAGCCCTGCTTGCGATCCCAGGTGCCACTGGACGAGCCGGAGCGGTCCCTCGGGCAGGCTCAGGGCGCGTGCGCACGCCGCCAGGTGCGCGGCGTCGGCGGGAGGGTCCTCGGCAGGCTCCAGGCCGGGCCGGGGCAGGCGCACGGCAACAGAGGCCGCGGCCATGGTGGTCAGCGTGACACCGAGCAGCATCGCGTCGCGGCGCAACCACGCGACGTAGGCAGCCCAGGCCGCGATCACCCAGCCGAGAGGCTCGAGCAGGAGCAGGATAGTGGTCGCGCGCTCACCGTCCGCGCCCTGACCCACCAAGAGGCCGAGGAAAGCGCCAGCGGGAAGGAAGATGAGGCGAGGGTCGCGAGGGAGCGTCACGGGTCGGGGAGGGTATCCGGGGGGGAGGACGTGACGACGCCGTCCGGCCTACTTCACCCGATACCCCCCCATCTCGTTGTTGAAGATCCGTTCGTCGTCACGATGTAGGTTGAACCCAGATCACATCTCAACGTCAACCGCCCCGCGCCGCCCGGAACCGCCCAGTTCCGGCACAACCGGCACAGAATCTGATTGGGGCTCTCGGCAGCGCGGCGGCGAAGGAGGGCGCTGCCGACTCGGTGCAGCAGAACGAACAAAGTATCGCGACGCATTCTGCGCTAGGCTCCATGACGACCGCTGCCTTGCGGCGAGGAGAGGAGGGCCCCAGTCCCGCCTGGCGCCGAGGCGATCACGATCGCGCTCGCCGTGGACCGGTGTCCCGGCTCGATGGTGATGCCCTTGCTCATCGCCCGTCCCCCTCGAGTTCCATCGTGATGGCGAACTGGCCCTGGTCGGTGTCGAAGATGAACGACCACTCGACGGTGCCCACGAGATCCCCGTTCGCCTGGTGCCAGAGCTTCACCTCGTCCTGCCCGTCCACGCTCGGCGGGTAGTCCCTGACCTCGTAGTAGTTCTCGATCTCCCCGCTCTCCCGGCCCCGCTCGTCGACGAGCACGATGCCAGTGGCACAGCCCAGGATCGTGACCGTGAACGCCTCCACCTCGTTCGCGTCGCCCTCGAAGGGATCCGGCTCTATCGTCGTGATGCCGTCGCATCCATCGTCGTAGGCGAAGAGGCCGCTGGCGGATACCCTCGCCTCTCCCTGGGCGAGCGTCACGACCGCCGGGCCCGCGGCCCCGGGCGGGGTGATGAACTCGACCGCCGTGGCGGTCCAGGCCGTGACCTTCCCCTCGGCGCCGCCGAGGGTCACGGCCGGGCTCTCGCCATCGATGTCGAGTGGCCCGCCGAGCACCCGGGCGAGTTCGCCCCCGGACGTGGACCCGGTGGGCGGGTCGACCAGGTCGATGGCGAGCTCGGGTGCCTGGCCCGTGTCGCCGTCGAGCTGCCACGGGTCGGTGTCGTGGCCGCGTTCATCGGCGTCATCGACCACGGCGCTGCCGCCGGTACAGGCCAGCATGTCGAGCAACACGACGATCATGTGCACCTCGTGAAGAGGAAGCCCGCAGCGCGGGACGGGAGTCGGAGGCGGCTCGCCGCGCCCGGTTGAACGGCGTGGCGCCGGGGGGGTCGATGGTGGCTGGGCGGCAAGGCTACCGGGACGAGATCACCACGCCGAAGTGGGTCGGCCCGCCGCTCCACTTGCCTCCGCGCCCATGCCGCTGATGTCGGACGCGGAGTCGACCACAGCGGAGAGCCCTCTCTCATCGCCCGTCGCCCTCGAGTTCCATCTCGACCGTGAACCGGCCCTGGTCGGTGTCGAAGTGGAAGGACCACTGCACCGTGCCGCTGAGGCCAGGGCTCCCGTAGTGCCAGACGGTGATCTTCTCCTGGCCGTCGACGCTCGATGGGTAGCTCTCGACCTCGTAAACGTCGTCCAACTCGCCGCTGTCCCGGGTCCGCTCGGCGAGCACGATGCCGGTCGCGCAGCCCCAGAGGGTCACGCTGAGTCTCTCCTCGTGGTTCGCGTCGCCGGTGACGGGCGTCGGGTCGACGCGGGTGATGCCCTCGCACGGCTCCGCGTAGGCGAAGAGGCCATCGGCGCTCGCGCTCGCCTCGCCCTGGGCGAGCGTCACCGTTGCCGGCCCCTCGGCGCCGGGCGGGGTGAGCAGCTCGACGCTCGTCGCGGTCCAGCCCGTCACGGTGGCCTCCGCGCCGCCGATAGTGACGAGCGGGTCGTCGCCATCGGGGTCGAGCGGGCCACCGAGCACCCGGATGGGCTCGCCCCCGGTGGTGAGCGCGGTCGACGGGTCAACGAGGTCGATGGCAATCTCCCGCGGGGCCTCGCTGCCGCCGCTGTCCCCCGTGTCGTCGAGCACCCACGAGTCGGTGTCGCGGTCGCGACCGGGAGCGGCCGTGTCGCCGCCGACGACGATGCTGCCGCCGGAGCACGACACGCCCACCAGAATCAGGCTCAGCACGGACGCCTCCAGCCTGAGCTTGAGCCGCTCGCCCGCGATCCAAGAACAGAGGTGTCGGCGCAGTCGGCCACGCAGCCGGAATCGCCCCGAGAGCGCGAGCGACCCACACGGGTGAGCGTGATCTGGAGTCCGGGGCGCGTGCACCAACGTGCCGCTTGCTCACGACGTGAGGGAGCCAACAGAGCCTGAGCTTGCATTAGACTTTCACTTTTGTCGCCATCACTATAACTCTGATTTGTTCGACGGGGGACCCGGGCCCGGTTCCGTCGAACCGATGCCCTCCCCCCGCTCGCCGCTCCACCGTAAGCTCGGCGCCGTGCTCGCGGACCGGCGGCGCGCGCTCCGGCTGACGCAGGCAGAGGTTGGGCATAGACTGGGCGCAACCGCCCAGTGGCTGTCGCAAGTCGAGCGTGGCCACGGCTCGCCATCGCTCGCGATGCTCGCCGGCCTGTGCGAGGTACTCGGGGTCGATGTCTACCGGGTGATCGAGGATGCCGAGCTCCCTGGTGGACACGATGCCCGCGAGATGGCGTTGCTGGCCCTCGCCAGACAACTCGACGAGCGGGGGTGGCGGGTGCTGCTCGCGACCGCAAGGGAGTTGGCGGAGACGCGGGGGCTGGACCAGTAGGGCTGGATGTTGCCGACAGCGGTACTCCGAAGGGCGCCGCACCGCCCCGCCGGAGCCGCCTCCGCGGTCGGGTGGCCTCACCCGGCGAACGCCAGTGACCGGCCGCACGGCCTCGCGGCAAGCCCCGTGACTCCGCTCCCGCGCCGCCTGGGTGGCGTGACGACACCGGGAACGCCGCGGTGAGCACCACGGGCTGGCCGCTAGCCCCGCAGATCACGATGGTGAGGCGCCTGAGACTCGAGTGAGGTGAACTCATAGGTAGCTCCAATGGTTTTCCCGACCGCGTCCCCACAGTATATGGACGATCAGCGAGAAATGTGCGTTCAAGGTCAACTATTCACACGGCCAAAATGTTTGGAGCGGAGATGCATTTCAAGTAATCCATACTTTTTCCTCGTTAATGTCGCATCAAGGCCCGACAACGGTGGGCACACGTGCCCCCCGGAGAAAATTTCCAGAAATCTTCACGACCGTCCAACCAGCGCTTTTTTGAAAACCGACGCTGAGATCTCAAGCGATAGAGCACCAGGGACCGTCGTGAGTGCTCATGGGACGTCCCCCCTGCGTCAGTCCAAATTCGGCACGTTTTTACTTGCGATGCATATTGCGATGGCTGTTGCGATTCCCCACTTTCTTCCCATGGGATATCCTCAAGGCACGGATCTGCTCCGGACACCTGGAACCTCCCTTGACCTCGCCGCCCATCCCTCCGTTGCCGCCGGCCGCCCACCCGAGTCGGGCAAACCTGAGCGAGAGCGTGGCTGATCCTCGTCTCGCGTGCTCAGAGACACCGCCCGAGGCGCCGTCCGACGACGTGGAGGACGTCGCTGAGCCCGCGTTCCCCCTCGACCCCGAGTTGGAGGCAGCAGCGGCGACCGAATTCGCGTTGCAGATGAGCGCAGTTGACACCCGCATCGTCACCGGAGCCATCGAGGCTGCCCGCTTCGGGCCCGTCGTGGCCACGATTTTCACCACGAGAACGAGCCTCCGGGGCGGCTGGAACAAACCACCGCACCCGAGCCGATCACCGCACGGCGTAGACAGCGCGGTGCGGGAAGAAGCCGAGATTCGGCGAGTCTTCTCGGGCGCGGGTCCGGATGTGGGCGTCTCGATTGCCTGCGGGCACTCACTCTCCACGGGTGGCTTCCTTGGCATTGTCGACGAGGACGACCCCGCACAACTCGAGGCGTTGGAACGCGAGCACGGGTCCTTGCCGACCACCCGCACGATCCGGTCGGCCTCCGGGAGCCGCCACCTCTATTTCCGACTCGTATTCGCACCCGGCACGAGCAAACGCCCGGGCGTGGAGCTGCTGGGCCTCGGCCGCTATGCCACTTGCCCGCCGAGCGTCACTCCGGACGGCGTTGCCTACGCGGTGCTGAACGAGGGGCCGATCGCCTGGCTACCCGAGTCGTGGGCAGCGTTTTGGCCCAAGGCGCCGCGCCGCCATCCCGGCCCACCGACCCGCCGACCACGTGACCCGGTCCCGGCAGGCCAAGGAGCCGAGGCTAGCTCACCGATGGTGGGTGGTGGCGAGCTCGTCTTGCTGGTGAGGCGCCTTGCGGCGGTGCCCACCGCTGAAGCCACGCCCGCCGAGCGCAGGCTCTCCACGCACATCGACCGACTGCCGGAGCGCTATCCAGGGCGGCCGCGTCACCACCTCGTGATGCAGGCGGGTCGGCACGCAGGTCTCCTCGAAGCCGAGTCCGAGCTCAGTGATGACGTGGCGTTGCGTGTCTTCCGTCAGAGCCGACTCTACCATAGCCTCGCAGAGCAGGGGGGCCGCGGCGGGGCCTCGAGGCCGGGGCGAGTCTACGCGAGTCGGGAGCAGTTGGAAGAACGGACCTTCCTCGATGGAAAACGGTGGGGACGAGAACGCGCGCGCACAGGCGCCGACCGGTGGTTTGTCCCATCGGCGGTGACGGTGCCTCCCCCACCGGACGAGGGGCTGCAACCGACCACTCCCCTGGTGGAGGTTGACGCTGACCCACTCCCCCGGGACGCAGGCCGAACACGCGCAAATCAGAGCGCGCCTGCAGAGGTGCTAGACGCCACGGTCAGAGATCCCCTGCCAACCGCGCCAGTCGTGCTGGTGGACACGACGTCGACGTCGTTCTCCGCACAGCACCAGTACCTCCGAGGGCGCGAGGCCAGAACGAGCGAGATGCTGGTGGTCACGGCGTACGGGACCGACCGGCGCGCGCTCGAGGCGCATGTGAGCGCCGACCCGAACGCGGCCGGGCGCATCCTCATCGCCACGACCATCGACAGCGCAGGCCGGGCACTCCCCCAAAGCACTCTCGTGCTGCTCGATGTTCGAGCCCTCTCTGCGAGGCTCGCGGCGATGCCGCCCTGGAAGTGTCTTGGGGTCATCTCAGCGCTAATCGACCTCGCGGGGCGTTCGAGCCAGACCGTGATGCTCGCGGCGGGCCTCGACCGGCGACTGGTCGCGCCATGGTGGAAGTTGCTCCGGCTTCCCGGTGACACGGAAACGGCCCGCATCCGGCTCCGGGAGGAATCATGACCCCGGTCACCCTGATCACCGGCGCTTCGGTAGACGGCAGCGGGCATCGTCGCGTCCGGCACGGTTCGTTCGAGTCCGGTGACGAGGCAAACCGCCCGATCGCCCCGCTGACGGTCGCGGCAATCATGACGGTGGCTGACCTCGCTGCGAAGGGCAAGGTGCTCTTTCTGGTGACCTCGAACGAGGGCGCGCGCGTTGCGTTGGCTGTCCTGCGGGCGCGCCTCCGTCGAAGGAGGGTCGAGCTCGTGGATTCGGCCGTCGCCCCGAGCGAACGGGAGGCGAGGGTCGCACGGGCTGACGTCCTGGTCGCGACTCTGGCACTCGGGAGGCTGCCCGTGAGGGTCGAGCATGTCGTCGCGCTCTTCTGGCCGGGCAGCCGGATCACCGCTCCCCGGGCAGCCGGCCTGCTTCACGGGAATTGCGGTGACCCGCGCTCGATCACCGCGTTCCTTGGGGCGGGAGCCGGGGCGCCCGTCACGAGTGGACGCGTGCTCTTGTGGTGGCGCCAGCGGAAGCGGGCGCTCACCCGGCATCACGCTGGAGGAGGCCTACCCCCCTCGTTGCGATTCCGAGGATGTGAGCAGGAACACGCCGCCGCCGCCGAGTTCCTGGCCGAGTTGGAGGCCAACGAGAACGCCCACTCGAACCTCTTCGACGGGGTAGCGTCGCTCCTGTCGGCGTGGGGCCTCAACCCCCAAGCGGGCAACGCCGAAGTCTCCGGGGAAGATTACGAGTTGGTGAATGAGGCCCGCCAGAAACTCCGCGCGGAGGAGGCGAAGGCGATTGCGGAAGCACGCGTGCTCTCAGACAAGGAAGCGCTCGAGCTGGCGACGACATGCCCGTGGGAAAGAACCGAGGCAGAGCGCGTGGCATTGGCTCGGCACGAGATCAAGACGTTCCTTGGTCTCCCAGCGGTCACCGCGCGCGAGGTCCTCGCCTACGACGACGGGCGACTGTGCCCGCGGGTGCGAAGGTTCCAGGATGTGGCCGCCTTCTTCGAGGGACGCCACGACGACCTCTTCGGTATCGACCCCGCCGCGCTGGAGGGTGACCCGCTCCTTTCTCAGGGCCGCTTCGGGTGGGCCGAGCTTGCGACCAACCTGCTGCGCGCGTTTACCCGGCCCGAGAATCCGGACGCGGCGGAACCGGAGCAGTTCGGTCCGTGGCTCGAGTCGAGGGTGTGGGGAGGCGGCGCACCGAGCACCGTCGAGCAGGAACTGCTGCGCGGGCAGGCCCAGGCGATCGCCGTGATCCTCGGCTTTGACATTCGGAAGATGAGCGACTCTCAACTGATGGGCGAGATCTTGACCCGGATGGGCGTCTCGACCCTGGACGACAAAGCGAACCAGCGGCGGGAGTATCGGTGCAATCCCGCCAGCATCGCCACCATGAAAGCGCATTCGCCCGGCGAGCGGTCGCGCCTGGTCGAGGCGGGGCAGCAGTACCGAGCCACCTTGCGTCCGACGCTGGTCCCGCGCGTGTGGGAAGATGGCGAGGGCGAGCGGCTGGGCGTTGGCCTGATCACACTACCCAGCGGCTAGTCGTCCTCCTCAATGCCGTCTCGCGGGCGCGGATGCGATGCCCTGCGCCAGCTCCGCGCGCCAGGGCTCCGGCATCACATGTTCGGCAGGAAAACGCCCCCTGCAGAGCCCTCCATGGACCTGGAGATGGAGTCGGCGCGCCTGGGCAACGACCTGCGACGCCCCCTGGCGAGCGCAGGCGGTCGCGCCACGACCCCTGCGGGTGCCGGGCCGCCCCCTTGACACCCCGTCCAGCACCCCTTCCTCTCCCTCCCGGGAGGGAAAGCAAAGGGGGTGCTGGACGGGGCCACTCTCGGCGAGCCAGCGGCGGCGTGGGGATCGACGACCACGACTCCCCCCCACGTGCTGACGCGCACCGGTCGCCCTTGGAGTGACTCGCTCGCGGCCTGCGTGCCGCTCCGATCGCTCGGCGAGAATCTCCTCGACCTCGCCGCAGGTCGCCGCAGGTTTCAACGCTCTGCCAGGGGTTGCCCAACGCATCCGCCGCCCGAATGACACGACGTTACAAACACAACACCACATAGAGAGGGGGACAGGAAAGTCCGATCCGACCTCCTTCCCCGCGACTATGGTGAGCGTGGATGCTGGAGACCCACACCCCGCCCGGCCTATTCACCTGCACGCGCTGCGGCGCGGACAGCGGGCGGCGCCTCCGTGACTGTCTCGCGTGTGGTGGTCGCGACACGCTAGCCGCAATCCCCGCCAGCCGCCGGGGCCAGCCCTACGGGTCGTCGGGGTACCGGCCGGCGGCCCGCAAACGACCCGCCACGGCATCGCTCCCGGATCTTCTCGCTGGATTCTCCACGCCTCGACTCTACGGATGGGGCTACGCTGCGCTGCGGCTCCCGGCGAATGCGCGGGTGTCGATCGACGGGAGGCCAGGCCAGGGGAAGTCCACCGTTACGAGCGTGATGGCGCTGGCGCTCGCCCATGCCGGGCTGCCCGTGCTCGTGGTCTCCGCAGAGGAAGGGCAGGTCGCCACGGCGATGGTCCGCTGGGCGCGCTGCTGCCAACTCGTCGGACTCCCGCGGGCCCCCGCGCAGCTGTGGCTCGCGGACGCGCGCACGCCGGAGGAAGCGTCCGCCGAGGTCGATGCCTTCGCCAGCGAGTACCGACGCGGCGTCGTCGTCATCGACAGTACCACCGAGGTGGGGGGCTCCCCCGCGTGGCTCGCGGGCCTGCTCGCTGACGCTGCCCTCGGCTTCGTGCTGGTGCAACACGTCACCACCTCCGGCGCCCCTCGTGGTGGCTGGGAAGTCGCGCACGCCGTCGACGTCCGCGTGTCCTGCCAGGCGCTGGTCGCCAGCATCGAGAAGTCGCGATTTGGTGAGTGCACGAATTTTCCTGTTCTCGAGCCGGAGCCCCTGGCCCCGGCCTCGCCCGGGACGGTCATCGATTTCCCAGGAACACGGCCATGATCTTTCCAGCCGCAACCACGGCAGTGCCGCTCACCGAGGCGCACGACGCGCGCGCGCGCCGCCTCACTCGCGACGCGGCGTACGCCACCACCTGCGGGTGTGGCCTGCGTTCGCTCGTCGCCGTGCCGTGCGGTGGGCGGCGGCTCGGTCACTGGGCCCTGGGATGCGAGAACTGCCGCCTCCGCGCTTTCGTTCCGAGGCGATCAGCCATATTCTTCCTCTTTGCCCTTGGCGACGACCTGGGGCGGCTGCCAGTCGATGAGCGGGCGACGGTCTTGGCGGCCGCGAGGAGCGCCGGTCAGCGGCTCCTCGCTCGGGCCGAGTTCACGACTCTGGTCTTGCAGGGGAAGCGGAAGCAGGTCGCGACGCTGAGCACAGCGTGCGTCGCCTGTGGCCAGCCCGGCGCCACCACGCTCCGGCTTGATCGATATCAACGGCCCTACGTCGCATGCGGGGGGTGTGCGGCGCTGGCCTTTCTCTACTCGTCGGAAAGCGCTGAATTTATGCTCGGCCTCTCGGAACTGGTCGCGACAGAGGCCTTGTCGTGGCTCGACCACTTCGAGCGCGGCGAGGGGATCTGCGCCGCGTGGCTACCCCTGGCGTCAGCGCCTCCGGCGATCGGCATGGAGAACGCGGCTGCCGCGGAGGTGACCAGTGCGATCCATCGCTGAACTTCGCCCGGCCGCGCCAGGGGAGGAAGACGGCCCCCACGGCCTGCCGCCCGGCGGCCTGGCACAGCGGCTCGCCCGGCTCGAGGCCACGCTCGCCGAGGGCGAGTTTCGTCCGCACGCGCCCCCGTGGGCCGCGGCGGGGTTCGCCCGCCCCCAGCAGCACGCGCTCGCGCCGTTTCAGATCCCACTCTCGGCGCGAGCGCTGGAGCTCCAGCGCGGAGAGCAGGCGCTGGATGCCGAGGCGGAGGACCGAGCCGCCCGCCGCCGCCGCGAGGCCGCCGAGGCAGCTCGGCTGCGACAGCTGCGGCAAGTGGTCGCGGCCGAGGAGCATGCGCTCACCCGCGAGCACGGAGTCGCGCTGGAGGCAGAGCGTGCCCCGGTGCCGCTCGCGGAGGCGGTGCTCCGCCGCGAGGTGCTGGCCGGCGCGACGGTCCTAGCGACGCTGGCGGCGTCGCTCTCCTCGCAGTGGCCCGCCGGCGCGCATGTCGCAGACGGCCGCACCCGCGCAGGCGGCGCAGGCGCCCTTGCACTTCTCGGGGGACTCGCCGTGGCCTGGTGTGCCCACGGCTACGGCGTGGCTCAGGTGCGCGCTGAGCGCAGGGAGCGGGCGGAGGCCCTGAGTCGACGGCTGGCGGAGCTGAGGAGGGAACTGGCAGGGATGGCGAGCGGCGACCAGTAGGCGGCGGCCGGAGGTCCCTCGCTGCCCAGTGACACCATCCGCGCCAGGCGACGCGGGTGACGTTCGTGCTCACACTTGCCAGGTTCGGAGCCGCTCGACGCCGGCGCGTGCGCCGAGGACTCCCCGTCGTTCTCCCGCCACCTGCGAACAGTCGATCATGACGACAACCGACTCGTCGGTGCATGCCCCCCGGCGCGACGAGCCCTCCAAGCCGACCGGCTCCGCACTTTTTCTGGCTCGACCGATTGACACGCCGCGTCGCGACGTGGGAACCTCTATCGCAGCACCCGGGTCCCGCGAGGAGGCCAGTCCATGCGCGAGCTTTGTCCTTGGTTTCACATCGATGCAGGCAACTCGACTCGTAGCGCGAGCCTGATCGCCGCCCTGCTCGCGGCGCTCGTCGCGGCGCCCGCAGAGGCCGCCCCCGGCGAGGGCCTCACCGGCGCCTTGCAAGGCGGGAGCTGGTCGCACTCGGTGCCGATCGACCTGCCGCCCGCGCCCGCGGGGATGTTGCCGGGCCTCGCGCTCGCGTACGACTTTCGCCTCCCCGACGGCCTGCTCGGGCCGGGCTGGGCGCTGTCGGGCTTCTCGCGCATCGACCGGGCCGGGGAGCAGCTCGGCGTGCCGGCCTTCGACAGCACCGACCGCTTCCTCGTGGACGGCCAGCTGCTCTGGGAGGAGAGCGGCTACTACCACGCGGAAGTCGACGACGAGCGGTACTTCTCCTACGCCGGGGCGTCCAACGAGTGGGCAGCGCGTCGCGACGGGTGGACCTGGGTGTACGGCGGCTTCACCGACGCGCCGAGCGGCTGCGCGGTCGAGACCCTCGCGGACAGCCACGCGCGCCCCTGCGAGGCGCGCAGCAGCACGCCGACCTTCGCCGAGACCACCTCGTGGCTGTTGTCCTCGGTGGAAGACCCGTGGGGCAACACCATCGAGATCGAGTACGACTCGCTCTCAAGCATCGACGCCGACTCTTCCCGCCTGGAGGGCCCGTACAGCTTCGCCCACCGTCACGTCCCGGTGGCCATCACGTATGGCAACGGCGTCCACCAGGTCACGCTGGACTACAACCCCCGCGAGGACGCGCGGGTCGACACGCGCTCCGGTACCCCACGCGTGCTTGCCGGGCGGCTGGAGGCGATCCAGGTGGCCAGTCGCGACCCGGCCAGCGCGACGGGCGCCCGGGTGGACGGCGCTCGCTACGAGATGGCCTACGACGACGAGGACGCGAGCACCTGCGACTCCGCCATCGAGCGGTCGAGCTGGTCGGCGGAGACCCTGGCGGCCGGCACCGGCGAGACGCTCCTCCACCGCGTGCTCCGCGTGCCCGACGGTGCCACCGGGGCCTCGGGCGGCAAGTCTCTCCGCTGCGCCACGCGAGGGAGCGAGCCCGACAGCTGGCCGGCCAGCAGCGCCGTCTCCCTCGCCTTCGAGGAGGGCGGCAGCTGGGTGACGGACCGCACCTTCACCGACCCGGCCTTCTACGCCCACCAGCCGGTGAACTTCGACGGCGGCCCCGAGAGCGAGCTGCTCGAGCTGCGCTTCCCGGTGTGCAACGTCGTCGTGACCCCCGGGCGCTACCACCACCAGCAGGGGGTGTGGTTGCCGGGTGCCCCCGGC
>SXON01000087.1 GCA_005778355.1 Pseudomonadota bacterium
CAGTGGGTACACCCCGCGAGCGAGGACGAAGTCGCCGCCATCGTGAAGCAGGCCGCCGGGGCGGGACAGGCGGTGAAGGTGGTGGGCGCAGGCCACTCCTTCAGTGCGATCGCGATGACCGATGGCGTCTTGATGTCGCTCGACCACCTGGACCGGATCGTGGCCGTCGACGGGCAACGCGGCGTGGTCCGCGTGCAGGCGGGGATGCGACTCCGGGACTTCAACCGGGCCTTGGCCGAGCACGGCCTGACCTTGCCCATCGTGGGTTCGATCGCCGAGCAGTCGATGGGCGGGCTCATCGCCACCGGCACACACGGGTCGAGCCTTAGGCACGGCAACCTCGCGACGCAGGTGATCGCGATGCGGCTGGTGTCGGGCACGGGCGACATCGTTGCCCTCCACGAGGGTGATTCCCGCCTGGAGGGGGCGCGGGTGAACCTCGGCGCACTGGGCGTCGTGACCGAGCTGACCCTCCGGGTGGAGCCTCGTTTCTCGCTGGCCGAGCAGGCGGTGCCCATGGGATTCGAGGCGGCGCTGGCGGCTTTCCCCGCCTACGCCCGCGACCACGAGTACGCGAAGTTGTGGTGGCTACCGCACACCGACGCCGCCCAGCTCTTCCGAGCCGACCGTACGAACGAGGCATCGAACATCTCGGCCTCACGTCGATGGATCGACGAGCACATCGTCAACGCCTGGGTTTTCCCGGTCGTGCTCTGGCTGGGGAATACCTTCCCTGGACTCATCGCCCCGCTGAACCGGTTGACCGGGGCTGTCTACTTCCAGCCCCGCCGGACGGTCGGGCCCCCCGCCGAGCTCCTGAGCCTCGCGATGCCGCCCCGGCACTTCGAGGCCGAGTGGGCCATCCCCGTCGAGCACTGCGCCGACGCGATGCGACGCGTCCGCGACTTGGCCAACGGACTGCGTGTCAACTTCATCATCGAGGCGCGACTGGTGCGTGCCGACCACAACTGGCTGAGCCCGGCCTATGGTCGCGACACCATTCAAATCGGCGTGTACATCACGAACCCGGCCGACCGCGAGGCCTTCTTTGCGGGGGGAGGGGCGATCTTTGCCAACTACGGCGGGCGACCCCACTGGGGCAAAGAAAACGCGCTCACGGGCATCGACGCCGAGCGGCTGTATCCGCGGTTCCGAGATTTCCGCGAGCTGGTCAGCGGCCTGGACCCACAGGGAACATTTCGGAACGGGGTGCTCAGGCGCCTTCTCGACTAGCCTCGCCGTCGCGTCGCTTCGCTTCCGCCAGTAGCTCGCCGAAGCGCCCCGCCAGCGCCGCCGCGTCGCCCGGCCACCGCGCGCTCAGGTACTGGCCGTCCTCGACGACAAAGGGCGCGGCGTAGTCTGCGGAGAGCGGCCCACGTGCGAAGTGGCATCCCGTCGCGCGCACCTCGTCCTCCACCCACTCCGGGTAGGTTCGATAGTAGCTGCCCAGCTTCCACGCCGTGACCATCCACGCGGCCTGCTCCATGAAGCGAGGAAGGCAGGTGGTGTGCCGATCTCTCAAGACCCCGGCGCGGGCCGCGACGAGCACGCCATGGCAGATCGCGGCCACCGGGCCGCTCCACATCGCGCGGACGATCACGCGCACACGCTCGCTCTCGAGGTACGGCCGCATGCCCTGCGCGTGCCCGCCGGCGAGCCACAAACCGTCGAACGTCGAGGGCTCGGCCTCGTTCCAGGGCGTGGGTCGGAGAAACTCGGGATCCTCGCGGAGCTCGACGTAGCGCGCCTTGGCCTCGTCGCGTGCGCCGAGTTGCCCGAAGACCACGCCGGTGAGCAGCAAGGGGTCGGTCTCGGGTACCGCGCCGCCCTCGGTCGCAAAGTGCACCGTGTGCCCCGCGCGGCGAAGGAGCGCCCACGGGATGGCCACCTCGGTGGTGTCGAAGTCGCGGTCGGGCAGCGGGAGCAGGACGCGGGCCATGACGGTGCCTATCCGGGGCGGGACGTACGCTCGGAGCCGGGAGGCACGAACCGGGCGAGCGATTCGCTCGGCGGGGTGATCGACCTCAGGAAAACTGGTCGCCCGTGGTCGCGACCCACGGGAGGCAGCCCGGCAAGACCAGAACGACGACGGCAATCTCGTTGGCGTCGGGAGTCCTCGTCGCATTCCCGACACGCTCACAGCCGCGCTCCCGGGCTATCCGGATCCCACCGCGACGCCCGATCCCGGTCAACAAACGAGGTCCACCCCATGTCCTACACCGTCGCCGTTGAGCGTGACGCACCGCAGGCGGATCGCAAGCCTATCGGCGCGGGTCTGCTTCACTTCAACACGAGGGCGACCGGCGACGGCGGGTTCCAGACCCTGGTCGTCCTGGCCAGGGCTGCGGAAGGGGGCGTGGTCGGGGGCGCCATCGGCGAGGTCTTCTGGGGCTGGCTCCACCTGCAGCAGCTCTGGGTGGAGGAGTCGTTGCGTAGTAGTGTCGCGGGCAGCGCGCTTCTGGCCGCAATCGAGGCGGAAGCGTTGCGCCTGGGCTGCGTTGGCGCGCATCTCGACACGTTCAGCTTCAAGGCACGCCCGTTCTACGAGCGGCATGCCTACGAGGTTTTCGGCTCGCTCGACGGATTCCCGGCGCCGTATACTCGGTACTTCATGAGGAAGCTGCTGGTCGAGCGAGACGCGACGGGTTGACTCGGGTGCCCGCGCTGCGCACGCGTCCTGGCGCCGCCGCCAGCTACTCGGTGGCCGGGCTGAGCATGTTCAGCTTGCGGCCGTTGAGCGGCTGCGTGGGCCGGTAGTTGTAGTCGAACAAGGCATGGAAGGCCGCCACGTCGTCGGGCAGCATCGGGAGCAGCGTGCCCACGAGGTAGAACTGCACCCCCTCGGTGCAGGGCGGCGTCGTGAGCGATCCGCTGTAGGTGAGCGCGTCGCTCCCCTCGGCGAAGCTAAACACCTCGCCCAGGTTCACCGACGTGCCCAGCGACTCAGGCTCGTGCGACTCGGGCAGCGCGATCGCCTCGCGGAAACGCAGCGCCCCGCCCTCGTCGAACAGGCCCGCCACGCCGTCCTCGGCGTCGGCTCCCGCGAAGATCGCGACCACCGCGAGCTTGGTCGGGTCGTCCTTCCCGGTGTGCACGAAGTGGATCTCGATGTCGGTGTGCTCGCCGATGACCGTGTGCTCGCTCAGCCCGTGGAAGTGGAACTGGACGAGGTCGTATTGCTGGCCCTCTACCGTCATGGTGCTGCCGGGATCCACGTCGTAGCGAAGGTAGTAGCCGGGGTTGTAGGCGTTCAGTTCCGTCGTGCTCCACGAGAGTGCCGGTGGGGTGCCGCTGCCCAGCTCGATGTCGGCCTGGGTGATGTCGACTGGCGACTGCTGGGTGCCCTCGCCACAGGCCGACCACTCCTCGCTGAGCTCCCCCCAATGCTCCGGACCCGTTTCCCCCGAGTAGCTCCACTCGGGTTCGGGCTCCTCCTCGGTGTCGCCGGTCTCGGTGACGTCGCCCGTCTCGTCGTTGCCGTCCTTGGCCCCCGTCTCGTCGTTGCCCGAGTCGCCGAGGAACATTTCACACGACAGGAGGATCAGCAGGGGGGTGAGCATCCCGCTCGCCTAACGCGCGGGGAGTGACCTGAGGCAGCTAGCGCCGGGATCCCAGCGCGAAGGCGACGAGTGCCACGAGGTAAAGGACTCCCGACGGGATCGAAAACAGGGCGGTGGCCCACATGGCGGTCTGGATACTCGCGGCCAGCGTCTGGACCTTGTGCTCCACCGGCACGTCGGCCACCTGTTCGAAGGCCCGGACGAGGCCGAGGACGGTCCCGCCGGTGCCCAATAGCCAGAGCACGCCGGCCACCACGGGGAGCCAGGCGGCGCGTGCCCAGGCCACCGTCCCCCGGCGCCGAGCGACCCAGCGACCCCAGGCGAACATGCCCGCCGTGATCGCCGCTTGCACGAACAGCGTGAAGAGCACGCTCCCGACGATGGCCAGCTCGCTCACGGCGAGGACCCTAGAAAGCCTCGACGACCACCGCGATGCCCTGGCCCCCGCCGATGCAGGCGCTGCCGAGGCCGTAGCGCTGCTTGCGACGGCGCAGCTCGTGCAAAAGCGTGCCGGTGATGCGCGCGCCCGAGGCGCCGAGCGGGTGGCCCAGCGCGATGGCGCCGCCGTTGCCGTTGGTGATGCTGCGGTCGAGGCCGAGCTCGCGCTCCACCGCGAGGTACTGCGGCGCGAAGGCCTCGTTCACCTCGACCAGCGCCATGTCGGCGAGGTCGAGGCCGGTCTGCTTGAAGGCGGCGCGCGAGGCCGGCGCGGGACCGATGCCCATGATCGAGGGGTCGCAGCCCGCCACGCCCCAGCCCACGAGGCGACCGATGGGAGTGAGCCCCTTCTTCTCGGCCCACTTGCCGTCGGCCACCACCAGCGAGGCGGCGCCGTCGCAGATGCCGGAGGCGTTGCCCGCGGTGATCAGACCGTCTTTCTTGAAGTAGGGCGCGAGCTTGGCGAGGGTGGCCATGTCGGTGGCGCGGGGGTGCTCGTCGACCTTGAACTCGATGTCGCCCTTCCGTCCCTTGATGACGAAGGGCACGATCTCGTCGGCGAAACGACCGGCGGCGTTGGCGGCCTGCCAGCGGGTCTGGCTGGCGACGGCCACCTCGTCGACCTCCTCGCGCTTGAGCCCGTACTGATCGCCAAGCTTCTCGGCGGTCTGCGCCATCGCGAGCCCGGTGACGGTGTCGGTGAGGCACTCCCAGAGGATGTCCTTCATCACCGGTGGGCGGCCGAACTTGGCGCCGTCGCGGAGGCCGTGAATCACGTGAGGCGCCATGCTCATCGCCTCGGTGCCGCCGCAGAGCACGGCGTTGGCCTGGCCGGTGAGGATCTCCATCGCCGCGCTGACGACGGCCTGGAAGCCCGAGCCGCACAGGCGCTGCACCGTGAGGGCCGGCACGTGCACCGGGACGCCCGACTTCAGCGCCACGTGGCGGGCGCCGTAGATCGCGTCGTTGCTGGTCTGGAGCACGTTGCCGTAGATCACGTGGTCGATGTCGTCGACCGTGAGGCCCGCGCGCTCCATCGCGGCTTTTGCCGTCGGTACCGCGAGGTCGTTCGCGTTGATGTCTTTCAGCGTGCCGCCCTGGGTGCCAAAGGCGGTGCGGCAGGCGGAGAGGATGACGATGTCGCGGTCGAAGGGCATGGGGGCTCCGAGAAGGGGGCGCGACTATCCCGCGGAGGTTGTAGGGGGTAGGCTGGAGGCTGTAGGGGGTGACGGCCGGGGCGTCCTGCCATCCGCGGCGTTCTAGGCCAGTCTTCGCAGGGCCTCGCGCACCAGGGCGTCGATGTCGGCTGGGGCACCTGGCGACGGAGCGGAGGGCGAGGGCGACGCTTCGGTCCTGGGGCCGAGGCCGGCTTTCTTGCGGGCCTCGAGCAGGCGAGACACGTCGTCGCTCGGGAGCGCGCGCGTGCCGCCGAGGGGTCGGGCGATCACCGCGATGCGGGCGAGGTGCTCCACCAGCTCCATGCGTAGGTAGGCGGTCTCGGCGTCGGGTGCGATGACGAGCACGCCGTGGTTGCCCAGGAGCACCGCGTCGGTCAGGGCCATCGCCGCCTCCAGCCCCGCCGTTGACGAGCCCGGGGCCACGTAGTTCACCAGCGGGATGTGTTCGCCCAGGGAGACAACGGCCTCGGCGAGGAAGGGGCTCTCCCAAAAGCTCCCGCCCGCGCAGGCCCAGGCCGTGGCGTGGGGCGGGTGGGCGTGGAGCACCCAGCGCGCGTCGGGACGGGCGCGGTAGGCCGCGAGGTGCAGCGCCATCTCCGAGAACACCTTGCGCGTGCCCTGGACCACCTTCCCCTCGGCATCGACGACGACGAGGTTCTCGGGGGCGACGAGGCGCTTGGAGATCGCGGTGGGCGAGGCGAGGAAGCGCCCGTCGCCCAGGCGGACACTCACGTTGCCGTCGTGGTTGGCCACCCAGCCGCGCGCGTGCACGTCGCGACAGAGGGCAACGAGGTCGCG
>SXON01000088.1 GCA_005778355.1 Pseudomonadota bacterium
CGCATCGACGCGGTGCACTCGGTGGTCTTCGCTGGCTTCTCGGCGGAATCGCTGCGAGACCGAATCCGCGACTGCGGGGCCCGGGTGCTCATCACCGCCGACGAGGGCCTGCGGGGGGCGCGGCGCATCCCCATCAAGGCGATCGCCGACGAGGCCTGCCTCGGCACCGACGTGCACACGAGCTTCGTGTCGCGACGCACCGGGGCGGCCGTGTCGATGCTGCCGGGGCGCGACCTGTGGATGCACGAGGCGATCAGCGCCGCAGGGCCGTGGTGCGATCCAGAGCCGATGGAGGCCGAGGATCCGCTGTTCATCCTGTACACGTCCGGCTCCACCGGGCGCCCGAAGGGCGTGGTGCACACCACCGCCGGCTACCTGGTATACGCGGCGAGCACCCACGCCTACGCCTTCGACATCCACGAGGGGGACGTGCACTTCTGCGCCGCCGACGCGGGCTGGATCACCGGCCACAGCTACGTGCTCTACGGCCCCCTGTGCAACGGGGTGACGACGGTGCTCTTCGAGTCTTTGCCCACGTACCCCGACGCGAGCCGCTACTGGCAGGTCTGCGCCGACGTGGGGGCCACCCGCTTCTACACCGCGCCCACCGCGCTCCGCGCGCTCATCGCCGAGGGCGACGCCTTCGCACGAGGCCACGACCTGTCGCGAGTGCGCTTGCTCGGCTCCGTGGGCGAACCCATCAACCCCGAGGTGTGGCGCTGGTACCACGACGTGGTGGGCGGAGGCGACAAGGCGGTGATCGACACCTGGTGGCAGACGGAGACCGGCGGCATCATGATCAGCACGCTCCCCGGCGTGGCGCCTTCCAAGCCGGGTTCGGCCGGCTTGCCGATGTTTGGCGTGCAGCCGGTCTTGGTCGATGCGGCGGGCCTCGAGCTGCCCGCGGTTGGGGCCCAGAGCGGGCACCTTTTCCTGCGGGGCGACTGGCCCGGCCGGGCGCGCACGGTGTGGGGCGACCACGAACGATTCATCACCACCTACTTTGCCCAGTCGCCGGGCCTCTACTGCACGGGCGACGGCGCGCGCCGCGTCGAGGACGGCTACTGGTGGATCACCGGCCGGGTTGACGACGTGCTCAACGTCGCTGGCCACCGCATCGGCACCGCCGAGGTGGAGAGCGCGCTCTTGACGCACCCTGCCGTGGCCGAGGCCGCCGTGGTGGGCTTCCCTCACCCCATCAAGGGCACCGGCATCCACGCCTTCGCTATCGTGCGCCGCGACGCGGGGCCGGTGGACGAGGCCGCCCTCCGCGAGGTGGTGCGGCACGCGATCGGCCCGGTGGCCACGCCCGACCGGGTGACGATCGTCCCCGGACTGCCGAAAACCCGCTCGGGGAAGATCATGCGGCGGATCCTACGGAAGATCGCGAGCGGGGAGACGACCGAGCTGGGGGATGTGAGCACGCTCGCGGATCCGAACGTGGTGGAGGCGATCGTGGTGGTGGTGGCCGGGGCGCGCTGAGCTACCAGCCCCCGCCCGCGCCACCGTAGGCGCCGATGTCCGACCGCGACCCATCGGTATCGGTCAGCGCCGGGTCGCCCGCGTCGACCATCGACGACGTGGCCGCCAGCGTGAGATCCCAGGCCGAGGCATCCGACGAGGAGGTGTCGGTGTAGCCGGGGCTCACCGCCACGTTGCCGGAGGCGCCCACCGGCGTGGTGACATTGACGAACTCGGTGGAGGTGTTGCCGTACCAGTTGGAGTAGGTGGCATCGAGGGTGCCGGCGTAGCTCGTGGACCCGAGGTACACCGCGCCACCGAAGTTGTAGCGCGCGGAGAGGCTGTTCTTGTAGACCGATGTGTTGTCGACCGTGAGATCGCCGTAGGCGCCCATGTAGGCCATGCCGCCGTAGGCCGCGTAGCCGTCGAGCGTGTTGCCGACGATGTCGCAGTTGGTGAAGGTGGGGTTGGCGTAGTCGCCGGTGTACACGAGGCCGTAGGCGTAGACATACGTGAAGTAGCCGTAGTCGAGCGTCTGGTTGGCGGCGACAATGCAGTTGGTGAAGGTGGGATCGGCATACTGCCCGGCGAAGATGGCAGTGCCATAGGACGCGTAGGTGATCGCCGAGTTGCCGTAGATATTCGCGTGGACAAACACGGAGTCATCGTAGCTCAGGTAAACGCCCGTCCCGTAGGCCTGCGGCGAGTTCGAGTAGAGGTAGGCGCCGTTGCCATACAGGTCGAGCCCATCGAAGCTGCTGGCGCCATTGTACAGGTACATGCCCGCGCCGTAGCTATAGGCGTAGCGTCCGGTGGAGGAGGTGTAGTAGTAGCTGTAGTTGTAGGCCACCTCCGTATCGCTGAAGTCGGCATAGCAACTACTGGCGTAGAGTCCGGCACCGTAAGCGAGGCCGTAGGACGTGGCGTTGCTGATGTCGGCGCCGTTGTTGTAGATCGTCAGGTTGTCGATCGTCCCCGAGTGGCCGGACAGGTAGAGTCCGGTACCGTACACGTAGGGGTACCCGGTGCTGGAAGGCGTGGCGTAGTTGTAGGCCACCAGCACGTCGGTGATCGTCGGCGAACCGTAGATATAGCCGCCCGTGCCGTAGCAGTTGGTGGAGGTACAGGCGTTCTGGTAGATGTAGAGGTCGTCGAGGACCGGCGAGGTGCCGTACACGTAGAGGCCCGCGCCGGTGGAGGCGAGGCCACCGGTGATGCCCACGCCGCGTAGCGTGGCGCCGGTCTCGCCGCTGGAGATGCTGACCACCGGGCCCGTGCCAAGGCCATCGATGATGGTGCTGGTGCTGCCGTCGCCCTCCACCGTGATGTCGCGACCATCGAAGTCGATGGTCTCGTAGTAGTAGCCGCTGTCGACGCACACCGTCTCGCCATCGACACTCGCGTCGATCGCGTCCTGGATCGCGGCGTAGTCGGTGGGGACGCGGAGCCCGAAGTCGGTGAGACCGTCGCAGTCGTTGTCGAGGTCGTCGCACACGTCCGCGGCCGCGGGGTTGATGTCGGCGTCGGCGTCGTCGCAGTCGGTCGAGGAGAAGGAGGTGCCTGCGGGCGCCTCGCAGGCGGCACCCGCGTAGGTGCCCGGGTAGCCGTCGCCGTCGCGGTCGCTGTAGTAGCTGGCGATGTCGAGGCTGTCGGCCTCGTTGACGCTGCCGTCGCAGTCGTGGTCGGTCCCGCCGCAGTACTCGGGCGCCCCGGGGTACACGCCGCCCTCGTTGTCGTCACAATCGTTGGCGTCGGTCACGTAGCCGGGGGGCTGGTCGCAGGCGTCGGTTGGCGTGTCCGCGTCGCCATAGCCGTCGCCATCGCCGTCGCGGTACCAGGTGGTGGCGTCGGCGGCGGCGGACTCGTCGGCCTCGCCATCGCAGTCGTCGTCGATGTCGTTGCACAGCTCCAGCTCGGCCGGATTGGCGGCGGCGTTGGCGTCGTCGCAGTCGTCGTCGTTCGCAGCGTAGCCGTCGGGGATGTCGCAGGCGCCGATGGTCGACGAGGGGTTGCCGAAGCCATCGCGGTCGGCGTCTTCATAGTACGTGTTGGTCGTGCCGGTGCCGTCGTCGATGGTGCCGTTGCAGTCGTTGTCCGCGCCGTCGCAGGCCTCGGGATTCCCGGGGAAGGTGTTGCCGTCCCAGTCGTCGCAATCGTCGCAGGAGTCGTGGCCGTCGCCATCGAGATCGGCGGTCTCGGCGGTGCCGTTGCAGTTGTAGTCGGGGTCGGCGGTGGTGCAGGCCGACTCGTCGGCCCCGGGGTGGTAGAGCGCGTCGGCGTCGTTGCAGTCGGTGGCGTCGGCCACGTACCCACCGGGCTGGCTGCAGGCGGTCTTGAAGGCGCTCTCGTCGCCGTAGCCATCGCCGTCGGCGTCGGCGTACCACGTGGTACCGGCCCCCTCGTCGGCCTCGCCATCGCAGTCGTTATCGACACCGTCGCAGCTTTCCGTGCCGCCGGGGTGGTTAGCGGCGTCGTTGTCGTCGCAGTCCTCGGTGGCCGGGCTGCCGTCTTTGTCGGCATCCACGGGCGCATCGGGACCGGTGTCGCCGCTGTCGCCCGGCTTCTCCGTGTCTTCCTCGGGAATGGCGGGGCAACCGGCCAGGAAGGCGGCGGCGAGCGCGAGGGTGAAACGAACCATGGGGACGGGGCTCCGTGCGGCCCCTAGGCTACCCCCGAAATAGTTTTTCGGCCCTGGCGCCCTGGTGGTTCAGATAGCCGCAACCCCAACGACTCTCGGAGGTTCTCATGGCTTCTCTCCTTCTCAACCTGGTGGCCTGCGGCGGCCTCGGCGGCGACGACTACGGGACCGACACCCTCCCCACCGAGGAGCAGCTCAAGATCAACATGCCCGTGGCGAGCGACGCGGCGAAGTCACCAGAAGATCTCGACGACTGGGCGATGTTCTACGAGTCCACCCGCAACGTGACCGAGCACGTGAACGGCATGATCACCTTCGTGCTCGGTAGCGTGTACCTCGTCACCCACACCCAGAAGCCGTCCTGGGTGGACGAGGACAAGACGGAGGCCATCTGGGGCCCCTACTCCGATAGCGGCCTCGACCCGGTGGAAACCGGCGTGCGCGTGAAGAAGAACGACGACGGGACGATCTCGTGGGCGGTCTTCCAGGTGCCCAACGGCGGCACCGTCGAACAAGACGCGGTGAACATCGCCGAGGGCCTGGTCGACGCGGGCAGCACGCGGACCGACGCCTCGGGCAGCTTCGGCGTTGACTTCTCCGCCGCCAACGCGCTCGACCCCGCGGTGAACCTCGTGGGTGGCTGGTCGGTGGACTACGCCTACGACTCCGCAGGCGTGGCCGCCGTGGCCACCGCCACCGACTACGGCTACGAGGGATTCGGCACGCTGAACGCCGAGTATGCCTACGACGAGGACTACGAGGGCGCGGGCACCATGGACCTCGGCTACGACAAGGACGTGAACTGGAGCGGCACCGAGGAGTGGGTCACCCTGCGCAGCCGCTGGCAGGCCGACGGCATGGGCCGGGGCGACGCGACCATCGGCGAGGGCGACATTGCCAGCGAGATCACCGCGAGCGAGTGCTGGGGCACCGACTTTCTGACCTCTTTCTGGACCGACAGCGCGGGGATCTACGACGAGGTGGGCGAGGAGTCGGCGTGCGCCTTCGCAGAAGCGGAGTTCGTCGCCGAGTAGCCGGTTACCCTCGCGGCATGTCCGCCGAACCCGCGCCTTCTCGCCTCGTCGTCCGCTCCCCCGCCAACGGGGAGGTGGTCGGCGAGGTTCCCATTTCGAGCGCCGACGACGTGCGCGCCGCCGTGGCCCGTGCGCGCGCTGCGCAGCCCGCCTGGGCCGCCCGGCCGATCCGCGAACGGATGGAGATCCTGCTCAAGGTGCGCGAGCTGGTGCTGGCCGACCTCGACAACATCGTGGCCCTCTCCGCGCGAGAGAACGGCAAGCCGCGCCACGAGGGCCTCTTGCACGAGGGCTTCGCGCCCCTGGAGCTGCTCACCTACTTTGGTAGCGAGGCCGAGCGCATCCTCGAGCCGCAGCCGATCCCGTTGCGCCTCCTGAAACACCGCGCCTCGTACATCCACTACGTGCCCCGCGGGGTCGTGGCGATCATCGCCCCCTGGAACTTCCCGCACCACCTCGCTTTTGGCGGCGCGGCGATGGCGCTGGTGGCCGGCAACGCGGTGGTGATCAAGCCCAGCGAGTTCACGCCCCTCATCACCCAGCACGTACGCGAGCTCTACGTGAAGGCCGGCGTACCCAGCGCCTGCATCGAGGTGGTGTACGGCCACGGCGACGCCGGCGCCACGCTGATCGATAGCGGGGTGGACATGGTGGAGTTCACGGGATCGGTCGCGACCGGCAAGAAGGTGGCGGCGATGTGCGGCGAGCGGCTGATCCCCTGCGTGCTGGAGCTCGGCGGCAAGGCCCCGGCGCTGGTGATGGACGACGCCGATAAAGAGCGGGCGCTGCACGCGGTCTTGTGGGGCGGCTTCGCCAACGCGGGTCAGGTGTGCGCCAGCATCGAGCGGCTCCTGGTCGACCAGAAGGTGTACGACGCCTTCGTGCCCAGGCTGGTGGAGCACGTGAAGGCGCTTCGCATGGGCGACGCGTCGGCCAGCGCCGACGTGGATATCGGGCCGCTGGTGAACCAGCGCCAGCTCGAGATCGTGGAGCGCCTGGTGGACGACGCGGTGAAGAAGGGCGCCACCGTGGCCTGCGGCGGCAAGCGCGTGGACGGGCCCGGCTACTTCTTCGAGCCCACGGTGCTGCTCGACGTCACCACCGAGATGGACATCGTGAACAAGGAGTGTTTCGGTCCCGTGGTGCCGGTCATGAAGCTGCACGGCGAGACGGAGATGATCGCCGAGGCCAACCGCTCGCACCTCGGCCTGCTCGCCTATGTGTTCACCCGGAACGGCGAGCGCGGGCGCCGCGTGGCGGAGCAGATTCGGTGTGGCACGGTGATGGTCAACGACGTGATCGCCTCGGCAGCCATGGCAGAAACACCGTGGGGCGGACTCAAGCAGTCGGGCCTCGGCCACACGCACAGCGACGATGGGCTCCGACACATGTGCGAGGCGCGGCACGTGAACTACGACATCCTGCCCTGGCTCAAGAAAGAGCTGTGGTGGTATCCCTATAACGCCAAAGACGTGCCCATGCTCCGTCGCATGATGAACCTACTCTACGGCAAGGGCCTCAAGCGTTTCAGTTAGAAGACGCCGCTCAGGGCGGCCCCGCCGGCGGCCGGCACGATGCGGAACCGGTGGCTGGGCTGGTGCAGCTCGGCGACGGCCAGTCCGATGCCCGCGCCGAGCACGGAACCGGCGATGACGTCGGTCGGGTAGTGACGCGCCGCTTCGACGCGTAGCACCGCCACCGAGGTGGTGAGCCCGGCCGCCACGCCGTAGGCCAGCACCGCGCGCGGCACCGATGGCTGGCCCTCGGTGGCGATCACGTGGGCCAGCGCGAAGCTGGTGCCGGCGACGAGGCTTGCGTGCCCACTGTAGAAGCTCGACCGCGCCTCCTGGGTCATGGCCACCACGCGTTCACCGTCCTCGCCCAGCACGACGTGGTCGAGAACCCCCACCGCCTCGTAGCAGGCCGGGTCGTCTCCGCAGGCGGCGACGTAGGGCCGGGCTGCGCCGACGCCGAGCTTGAAGCCCTCGGCCAGGGAAAGCGCGACCAGGCCGCCCTCGAGTCCGATCACCGCGTGGGCGAGGGGCGTGATCCCCGCCTCCACCGGTCCGAGGCGCAACACCGCGCCGCCGAGGTAGGCGACCGGCGCGGCCACGGTGAGGATAGCGAGGACATCGGAGGCAGTGGCCGCCTCGGTGATGCCGTCCATGTCGCGTAAGAACCAGCGAAGTTGCAGGCTCTCGGCCAGTGACTGGTCGAGACCGAGGTCCACCCGGCCCCGGGTATCGAGGGCGACGGGCTCGGAGAACTCCACTAGCTCCGCCGTGGCCACCCAGACCGAGGACACGCCGAGGATTGCGCCGTCCACCCGCCAATCGATGGCGTACTCAGCCACGCCAGCTCACCCCGGCGCCGACCCCCACCCGCAGGCGCGTGGCGGCGCTGCCGTCGCGCAGGGCCACCTCCAGACGACCCGTGGAGCCGGTGTGCGCCAGGAGTGCCCCGGTGGGCACCGCGCCGTAGGTCGTCACCACGGGCGCGTCGTGCCCGGCCACCTCCACCACGCCGCTGTCACGCCCTGGGAGATTGGTGAGCAGGTTGCCGAATCGGTCGACGAGGATGACCTCGCCGCGATTGCCGTCCGGTGCCGGGAGCGAGAGGCGCCCGTAGTCAGTGACGCGCGGGCCCGCCGTCTCGAAGGCGGCACCGGACGCGAGCCGCGCCGCCACCGGGGCGAAGACGTCGCGCCCGTGGAAGGTACGCGATGGGTTGGGCAGGCCCCAGGGCGCGGTGACGAGACGCACCTCCGGATCGGGCAACAAACCAAGCAGGCCGTTGTCGGGGGCCACGAAAAACCGACCCTCGCAGCGGGCCGCGATTGGGCGCCGTGCGGTGCCCACACCCGGGTCGACCACGCAGAGGAAGACGGCACCGACCGGGAAGTAGCGCCAGGCCGCGTCGAGGTGGATGGCGGCGGTGCGCACGTCCTGCGCGGGCACGCCGTGGCTCAGGTCCACCGTCAAGACCCCGGGCGCGATGCCAGCGATCACGCCCTTCATCACGCCCACCCACGGATCGGCGAGGCCGAAGTCGGTGAGCAGCGCGATCACTTGCACGCCCCCGCGTGCCCTTCCCAGCGTTCTTCGTTGACCTCCTCGCGGCTGGCGCGCCCCACCTGCATGCCCATGCCCTCGCGGAACTCTGGCCGCGCCCCGCGTTGCCAATTGCCAAAGGCCGGGCCCGGAGGCACCAGCGCACCGGGGCCGTTGCCGATGAGATCGCGGCGCCCCCAGGCCGAGAGGGCCTCGCGCACCGCCGGAAACTCCTCCCTTTTCCACCAGAACAAGAGTGCCCGCTGGCGTGCCCGTTCCTTGTGTCCGCGCGCCACGAAGACGGGCTGTTTGCTGTAGGGATCGACCCCGGACACGAACATGGCCGTCGCAATCGTGCCCGGCGTGGGCATGAAGAGCTGGACCTGACGACAGCGCAGGTCGTTGGCCTTCATGTAGAGCGCGAGCTCGATGGTTTCCGCTGGGCCTGTCCCCGGGTGGCCGCACTGGAAGTACGGGACGATGAATTGTTTCTTGCCGGCCGCCACCGACGCCGCCTTGAAACGCTTCATGAAGTCGCCAAACGAGTCGACCTCGGGCTTGCGCATGTAGGCCAACGCGCGAGGGGACACGTGCTCCGGCGCGGTGGTGAGCGAGCCGGACACGTGATTCGCCGCGATCTCCTCCACGAAACCTGGAGATAACGCCGCGAGATCGTAACGCAGGCCCGAGTTGACGAAGACCCGCTTGATGCCCGGGAGCGTCCGTACCTGGCGGAGCAAGTCGACATAGGGCGCGTGGTCGGTGCCGTAGAACTTGCAGCGCACGGGGTGGAGGCAACTCACTCGCCGGCACACGGCGTTGGCTGCCTCGTCCTGACAGCGCATGTGAAACATGTTGGCCGTGGGACCACCGAGGTCGGAGATCACACCGTTGAAGCCATTTTTCAACACCATCCCCTTGGCTTCGCGCACCACCGACTCGGCGGATCGTGACACCACGTCCTTGCCTTGATGCAGGGTGAGCGCGCAGAAGGAGCAACCGCCCGAACAGCCACGATTGACGGTAATGCTCCCGCGGATCGACTCGAACGCTGGGATGGGCGCGCGGTAGCTCGGGTGGGCGGCGTCGGCGTAGGGCAGCTCGTAGAGTTGGTCCATCTCGGCGGTGGTCAATAGACGCGCGGGCGGGTTGCACCAGATCGCCCGGTCGGCGTGTTTCTGGACGATCGCCTCGGCGCACTGCGGGTTGCTCTCGCGGTACATCAAGACAGTGAGCCGATTGAAGGCCAGTGGGTCGGCCACGCACTCCTCGAAGCTCGGCGCCTCCACCACCTTCATCTGGGGCCGCGGGGTCTTCATGCCCAGCGCCCAGGCCGTGCCGGGGATGTCGCGACAGGCCTCGATGCCGCGTCCGCCGTCGAGGCGTCGCGCGATCTCGATCGCCGCCAGCTCGCCCATCCCATACACGAGGAGGTCGGCCTTGGCGTCGAGAAGGATCGACCGGCGGATCCGATCCTGCCAGTAGTCGAAGTGGGCGAAGCGCCGGAGAGAGGCCTCCACCCCGCCGAGCACCACCGGCACGCCCGGGAAGGCTTGTTTGCAGCGGTTGGCGTAGGCGATGCACGCGCGGTCGGGGCGCAGACCGGCCTGCCCCCCGGGGCTGTAGGCGTCGTCGTTGCGGATGCGACGGGCCGCCGTGTAGTGGTTCACCATCGAGTCCATCTGCCCGGCCGTGACGCCGAAGAACAGGCGCGGCGGGCCGAGCACGCGGTAGGCCTCGGGATCGTCCCAGGGTGGCTGGGCGATGACGCCGACCGAGAAGCCGTGCGCTTCCAGCCAGCGACCGAGGAGCGCCACGCCGTAGCTGTTGTGATCGACGTAGGCGTCGCCGGTCACCAGGATCACGTCGAGGGGGGCCTGGGCCTCCTCGCGGGTCATGGGGAGAAATGGGCGGTGCAACTAGGCCCGGCGCTTGCGGCGAAGGAGAGCGAGCGCGGACACGCCGGCCGCCATGACGCCGCCTGCCGCCGCCGGGTCGGTGGTGGAGCAGCCGCAGCCACCGCCACCCGCGATGTTCTCGACGTCGTCGGCCACGGGGGCGGTGTCGTCGGGGGTGCCGGTTTCCTCGGTGTCGCCCGTCTCTCCCGTCTCTCCGGTCTCGCCCGTCTCGGCGGTGTCGCCCGTCTCGGCGGTGTCGCCACTGTCGTCGCCCGTGTCCTCGCCGGTGTCGCCACCGGTGTCGCCCGTGTCGCCGGTGTCGGTGGCGTCTTCGCCATCGCAGTTCTCGTCGATCTCGTTGTCGGGGATGTCTTCCTCGGCGGGGTTGATCTCGCCGTTGGCGTCGTCGCAGTCGCTCATGTCGACCACGTAGTTCGACGGCTGGTCGCACTCGACCAGCGTGGTGTTCACATCGCCGTAGCTGTCGCCGTCGGCGTCGGCGTACCAGGTCGCGGCGTCGACGGACTCCTCGTCGGCGGTGCCGTCGCAATCGTCGTCGGTGTCGTTGCACACCTCGGGCGCGCCCGGGTAAACCAGGGCGTTGTTGTCGTCGCACTCGTCGCAGGCGTAGTAGCCATCGACGTCGTTATCGACCGCGCCGGTCGAGCCGTCGCAGTTGTAGTCGGTCGGGTCGTCGCAGGTCTCCGGGGCGCCCGGGTAGTAGGCCGGGTCGGCGTCGTTGCAGTCGCCGCTGACGGCGCTGTCACTCGCCTCGCCGGCGTCGGTGCAGTCGGCGTCGGTGCTCGCCACGGTGCTATCGTCGGGGCGGGTACCGTCGGCGTCGGCGTCGATGTAGCAGAGCTCGCCGCCGTCGCAGTCCTCGTCGACCCCGTTGCCCACCGTCTCGGTGGCGCCCGGGTAGGCGCTGGCGTTGCCGTCGTCGCACTCCTCGCAGGCCGCCCAGCCGTCGCCGTCGATGTCGGTGTAGGAAACCGCGCCGTCGCAGTTGTAGTCGGCCGGATCGTCGCAGGTCTCGGTGGCACCGGGGTTGTAGGACGGGTCACTGTCGTCGCAGTCGTCGCCCGGGGTGAGCGCGGAGGCCTCGCCGAGGTCGGCGCAGTCGGTGTCGGCCGAGGGGTTGACGGCCCCGTCGCTGCTGGCGTAGCCGTCGGCGTCGGCGTCGGTGTAGCAGTCCTCGCCGCCGTCGCAGTTACCGTCAACCTCGTCGCCCACGCCCTCGATGGCGCCGGGGTTGACGCTGTCGCTACTGTCGTCGCAGTCGCCGTCGCTGACACTCGCGCTCGCCTCGCCCGCGTCGGCGCAGTCGGTGTCGGAACTCGCGACGGTGTCGTCGGTCCGGTAGCCGTCGGCGTCGGCGTCGGCGTAGCAGTCCTCGCCGCCATCGCAGTTGGCGTCGGTCTCGTCGCCGACCGTTTCGCTCGCCGCGGGGTTGATGCCCGCGTCGGCGTCGTTACAGTCGTCGTCGTTACTGACACCGGACGCGCCGTCGCAGGACATCTCGGTGGCCGCACCGTCGCCATAGCCGTCGCCGTCGCCGTCCGCGTAGTAGCTGTTCATCGACCCGGCATCCACGCTCGGGTCGGCATCGTCGGCCAGGCCGTCGCAGTCCTCGTCGACGTTGGCCGCGTCGCACACTTCGGTGCCGGCAGGGCTCACGGTGCCGTCGGTGTCGTCGCAATCGGTGCTGTCGGTGGTGTAGCCGGCACCCGCGTCGCAGGCCAGGGTCGTGGCCGAGGCGTCGCCGTAACCGTCGAGGTCGTTATCAAGGTAGAAGCTACTTTTTGAGCCACTGGAAGTGGAGCTGTCGGCGTCGTCGGCGTCGCCATCGCAGTCCTCGTCGGTGTTGGCGGCGTCGCAGATCTCGGTGTCGGCCGGGCTGATCGCGGCGCTACTGTCGTCGCAGTCGGTGGCGGGGTCGGTCGCCACGCCCTCGCCCGAGTCGCGGCAGTCGGTGTCGGCCGAGGCGATGGTGCTGGAGGTGCGGTAGCCGTCGTTGTCGACGTCGGCGTAACAACTGGCGCTGCCGTCGCAGTCCTCGTCGTAGTGGTTGCCCACCGACTCGGGGCGACCCGGGTAAATCCAGCTGTACGTGTCGTTGCAGTCGGTGCCGTCGGCCACGTAGCCGCTGGGCGCGTCGCAGGCGGTCACGCTGTCGCTCGGGTCGCCGTAGCCGTCGCCGTCGCCGTCGCCGTACCAGGTGGTCCCGCTGGCGCCGTTGTCGACCGTGCCGTCGCAGTCGTTGTCGGCACCGTCGCACACCTCGGTGGCGCCCGGGTAGGCGCTGTCGTCGCCGTCGTCGCAGTCGCCGATGGGATCGCCGTCAGTGGCCTCGCCCGCGTCGCCGCAGTCGCTGTCGGCCGAGGCCACGGTGCTGCCGTCGGTGTAGCCGTCGTCGTCGCCGTCGGCGTAGCAGGTTTCCCCGCCGCTGCAGTCGCTGTCGATGCCGTCGCCCGCGGTCTCAATGGCGGCCGGGTTGATCGCCGGATCGGTGTCGTCGCAGTCCTGATCGGTGCCCTCGCCCCCCACCACGTAGCCGTCGCCATCGGCATCGACGTAGCCGTGGAAGACCCAGGTCCGGCCCGTGGAGGTGGTCAGCGTGTTGCCGCCCACGGCCACGTCGCCGTAGCCGTCGCCGTTGACGTCGCCGAGGCCGCCGACCGCGCGACCGAACTGGGAGCCGGATGTGCCCGGCAGCTCGGTGTCGGCCGTGGTGGACACCCCGCTTGAGGAGCCGGTGTAGAGGTAGGCGCGTCCGGTGTTGCCGCCGTAGAGGCGCTCGCCGACGATCACGTCGTTGTAGCCGTCGCCATCGACGTCGCCTGCGGCGTCGATGCCCCAGCCAAAGTAGTAGCCGGCCGTGGTGCCGGTGAGATCGGAGTCGACGGTGGTGTCGGCGCCGCTGGCACCCCCGTGGTACACCCGGACGCGGCCCAGGGCGGACGCGTAGCCGTGCATGCTGATGGCCACGTCGTCGTAGCCGTCGCCGTTGACGTCGCCGAGGCCGGCGACGTCGTAGCCGAGGTAGTAGCTGTTCGCGCCGCCGGTGAAGTAGCTGGTATAGCTGCTGCTCACGCCAGTGGACGACCCATGGAAGATGTAGCCGCGTCCCTTGTTGGTGGAGTAGCCGTACGCGCCCACGACGATGTCGTCGTAGCCGTCGTTGTCGACGTCGCCGGCGGTGTCGCAGGAGAAGCCGAAGTAGCTGGTGGTGCCGCCGCCAATCGTGGTGTCGGCCGTGGTGTCGAGGGAGCCCGACCCGCCGTGGAGCACGTACATGCGTCCGATGTCGGTGCTGTACTTGTCGGCGCCGATGACCAGGTCGTCGTAGCCGTCGGCGTTGACGTCGCCCGCGCCACTGACACAACGGCCGAACTCGGTGCCCGCGCCGCTGATGGAGCTCACCGTCACCGCGCCGGACGTGGTGATGCCCGAGGACGAGCCGTAGTAGAGGTAGGCCGCACCTGCCGAGGAGCTGTAGCCGTAGGCGCCCACGACGAGGTCGCCGTAGCCGTCGCCGTTGACGTCGCCGGCGCCCCGGAGCGAGGCACCGAAGTAGGCACTGGCAGCCGGGCCGTCGAGTGTGATGGCGGCGCTGCTGGCGATGCCCGAGGCCGAGCCATGGTAAACGTACACTCGGCCGGTGCTAGAGGAGTAGCCATAGGCACCCACCGCGAGGTCGTCGTAGCCGTCGTTGTTGACGTCGCCCGCGCCCTCGACGGCGTAGCCGAAGTTGTCGCTGGTATTCTCGCCGTTGAGCGTGGTGGTGCTGCTGGTGAGGAGGGGGTCGACCATGACGGGCCACGTGGCCGTGGCATCATCGACCAGGATGCGGATGGTGCTGCCCTCCACCTCGAACCACGCCGTGAGCTCGTTGCCGTCGGCGTCCCACGCGGACAGGGCGGAGTAGCGGTAGTGACGGGTGGCGGTGGTGAACTCGAGCTCCCACTCGTCGCCAGTGATGTCGGCGCCCTCGACCTCGACTTCGAGCACGAGCGGACCCTGCCCCGCGGGCCGATCCGCGAGGTCCCAGCCCTGCTCGAGCCCGGCCGCCGTGTTGGCCCACCAGGCCGTGGCGTTGCCGTGGTTGAACTCCACCTGCCGCGCGCAGCTGCCGTCGGGCGCGATCTCCGGTGTGCAGGCGCCGATCTCCGGCGCTACCTCGGCCACCGGCTCAACCGCCCCTTCACGACCCCACGCCGCGAAGCGCAGGCGAAGTTCACCGCCGGTGCCCGGGGCCACGGCCACTTCGCTGGCCGTCAGCTCCCCTGCCAGGCCCCAGCCGGGGTTGACGAAGCCGAAGCCCGAGGGGGTGGCGCCGAACGCCCGCATGTCGACCGCCACCGCGGCGCCGATCGGGTCGGCCTCGATGCCGTTGGAGATGGGTGCCTGGCTAAGCGAAGACTCGACGCCTTCGGGACCCTCGACGGGGACCGTGCAGGCGAGCTGGAGCAGGTAGGGCGCGACGAGGAGCGACATGCGCGGACTCCGATGCAGGGAAAGCCCACCAGCGTATCCGCGCGGGATAGCGCGCCGCCATGTCTACCAAGGATCCCGCGCCGCCCCAGGGCGACATCATCCCCGAGGGCCACCTCGTCGAACTGGGCCCGCTCTTCATGGCCGCCGTGGAGGCGCGTGCCAACGGGCAGGTGGACAAGGCCCTGGACGGTTTTGCCGCCGTGCTCGCCAAGGAGCCGCGCCTCGCGGAGCCACGCATGGAACTTGGCTCGATTTACCTTGATATAGGACGACTCGAAGACGCCGAGGTGCAGGCGCGCGAGGCCATCCGGATCCTGGAAGCCGGTGGGCAATGGACCGAGGAACTCCCTGAGAACGTGGTGCTCGGCATGGCGTGGGCGCTCCTGGGAGCGACGCTGAAGGAGCAGGCCTCGAGCGACGCCGTGGTTTTCGGTGAGGACCCGCAGAAATTTCGCGACCTCATCGACCAGGCGGCCGCGGCCTTCAAGCGCGCCGCCGAGCTCGACCCAACCGACGCCGACAGCGAGGTGACGGCGCTCGAGCTGCAGGACCAGGCAGAGCCCGGCGACAACTAGACGACCACGCTCTCGCGGTACACCCCGAAGACACCGCGAAGCGCATCGGCGATCTCGCCGAGCGTGGCGTGGTGCTCCACCGCGTGGAGGATGCGCGGCATCAGGTTGTCGCGACCAGAGGCCGCTTGCTGAACGGCGTCGAGGGCCCCGCGCACATCCGCTGCGGAACGATTGGCCTTGAAGGCGCCGAGTCGGCGGAGCTGGTCGGCCTCGACCGAACGGTCGATGCGCAAGAGCCCCTCCACCGGAGGTTCGGCCTCGACAAAGTCGTTCACCCCCACGATGACCGACTGCTTCCGCTCCACAGCCAGCTGCGCGGCGTAGGCGGCGTCCTGGATCTCGCGCTGCGGGAAGCCGCGCTCGATGGCCGCCACCATCCCGCCCATCGCGTCGATCTCGGCGATGAGCTTCATCGCCTCGGCCTCAATGCGATCGGTCTCGGCCTCCATCACGTGGCTGCCGCCGAAGGGATCGGGGTGCTTGGCGACCCCCGACTCGTAGGCGATCACTTGCTGGGTGCGGAGCGCGAGGCGCGCTGAGGCCTCCGTCGGCAGGGCGAGCGCCTCGTCCTTGCCGTTGGTGTGCAGCGACTGTGTGCCGCCAAGCACCGCCGCGAGGGCCTGGATGGTGACGCGGACGACGTTGTTGTCGATCTGGCGGGCGGCGAGGGTGCTCCCGCCGGTCTGGGTGTGGAAACGGAGCATCTGCGACTTGGGATCGCGCGCACCGAAGCGGTCGCGCATGGTGACGGCCCAGAGTCGACGGGCCGCGCGGAACTTCGCGACCTCCTCGATGAAGTCGTTGTGGGCATTGAAAAAGAAGGAGAGCCGAGGGGCAAAATCGTCGACCGCCAGGCCGGCGGCAAGAGCAGCTTCGACGTAGGCGATGCCGTCGGCCAGGGTGAATGCCACCTCCTGCGCCGCCGTGCTCCCCGCCTCGCGGATGTGGTAGCCGCTGATCGAGATGGTGTTCCACTGCGGCGCCTCGTCGCGACACCAGGCGAAGATGTCGGTGATGAGGCGCATCGAGGGACGCGGCGGGTAGATGTAGGTGCCGCGGGCGATGTACTCCTTGAGCACGTCGTTCTGGATCGTCCCCCGGATCTGTCGGGTCGCGACACCGCCTTGCTTCGCCACGGCGGCGTACATGGCCAGGAGGGTCGAGGCGGTGGCATTGATCGTCATCGACGTCGACACTTCGCCGAGCGGCAGCCCGCCGAGCAACGTGGCCATGTCTTCCACGGTGTCGATCGCGACGCCCACCTTGCCCACCTCGCCCTGGGCCATGGCGTGGTCGCTGTCGTAGCCCATCTGGGTGGGCAGATCGAAGGCACAGGAGAGCCCGGTCTGTCCCTTGGCGAGAAGGTACTTGAAACGCTGGTTAGTGCTGGCCGCGCTGCCGAAGCCCGCGTACTGCCGCATCGTCCATAGGCGTCCCTTGTACATCGTCGGGTGCACGCCGCGCGTGAACGGGAACTCTCCGGGTTTTTCCATCCCTAGCCCTCGATCCGGGCCAGCTTCAAGCCCGCTTCGACCACCTGTCCCTCGTTGACGTACACCTCGGCGAGCACGCCCTCCACCGGTGCCTTCATCTCGTTCTCCATCTTCATGGCCTCCACCACGAGCACTGGCTGGCCCTTCTTCACCGGGGAGCCGGGCGCCACCAGCAAGCGCACGATGCGACCCGGCATCTGGGTGATCATCGTGCCGCCGCCCTGGGCGCCAGAGAGTCGGAGGGACTTGCGACGCGGGTCGACCACGCCCACCTCGGTAGACAGGCCCATGACGTCGACCATCCAGCCGCCGTCGAGCCGGACCGCGCCGGCCTCCCAGCTGCCGCCGTCGATCAGCATCTGGAAGGCCTCCGGCGTGGGACGCGCGAGGTCGACCACGTGGGTGACACCGTCGAACGTGACGCGGAAGCAGCCGTCTTTCTGGGCTTCGACGTCGACCGTGCGGGTGCGCTCGCCGATGGTGATCTCGTACCTCACAGGGCACCCCCGAGGCCGGGCCGACCGCTGCGCTTCCACGCGCTCTCTCTAGGCTCACCGCTGGTGACGCGGTCAGGTCGAGTGTCGGCCTCGAACTGGGCCAGGGCCGCCGCGATGGTGGCGATGTCGTCGTTGTGGGCCGCCGCGCAGAGACGTTCGAGGCGCTCGACCGAGAGGAAGCCGGTGTTGTAGCTCCCCGCCAGGAAGTCGGGATCGCGGAGCAGGGCGTTGAAGAAGGGGATGGAGGTGCGGATGCCGCGGACCCGGTACTCGCGCAGCGCGCGGATCGTGCGCGAGATCGCCTCTTCCCGCGTGGAACCCCAGCAGATGAGCTTGCTCACCATCGGGTCGTAGTGGATGGGCACCTCGTAGCCGGCGTACACGCCACTATCGACGCGGACCCACGGGCCACCAGGTTCGCGCAAGCCCGAGATCTTCCCGGGGGCAGGCGCGAAGTTGTTTGCGGGATCCTCGGCGTACACGCGGCACTCGATGGCGTGACCCGACTGCCGGATGTCGTCTTGCCCGAACCACAGCTTCTCCCCGGCCGCCACGCGGATCTGGGCGCGCGCGAGGTCGATCCCCGTCACCATCTCGGTGATCGGGTGCTCCACCTGGAGCCGGGTGTTCATCTCAAGGAAGTAGAAATCGCCGCTCGACTGCGAGAACAAGAACTCGCAGGTGCCGGCGCCCTCGTAGTCCACGGCAGCGGCGGCCTGGACGGCCACTTCCGCCATGCGACGCCGCGTTGAATCGGGCAGGACGGGACAGGGCGTTTCCTCTACGACCTTCTGATTCCGACGCTGCACCGAGCAGTCACGCTCGAAGAGGTGCAGGTGCGTGCCGTGCTTGTCGCTCAGCACCTGGATCTCGACGTGCTTGGGATCCTCGACGAACTTCTCGATGTAGACCGCATCGTCCTTGAAGGACTTGGCGGCCTCGGAGCGCACCGCGCGCCAGGCCGAGGGGAAATCCTCGTCGAGATCGACCCGGCGCATCCCCTTGCCCCCGCCGCCGGCCGCCGCCTTGAGCATCACCGGGTAGCCGAAACGACGGGCGATCTGCTGGGCTTCCTCCTCGGTGGCGATCGGCTCCGCCGTGCCGGGGACCACCGGCACGCCAGCCGCGATCATGCGCTGGCGAGCGCCGGTCTTGCTGCCCATGGCCTCGATCGCCGAGGGGGGCGGGCCGATCCAGCTCAGACCCGCGTCGATGACCATCTGGGCGAACTTGGCGTTCTCCGAGAGGAAACCGTAGCCGGGGTGGATGGCATCGGCCCCCGAGCGGAGCGCGACCTCGATGATCTTGTCGCCGCACAGGTAGCTCTCCGCCGAGGGCGCCGGCCCGATATTGTAGGCCTCGCCTGCGTTTCGCACGTGGAGGGCGAGGCGATCAACGTCGGAGAAGACAGCCACCGTGCGGCAGCCGAGCTCGTGACAGGCGCGGATCACGCGGACCGCGATCTCGCCGCGGTTGGCGACGAGCACCTTCTTGAAGGGAGGGGGGCGCATCGAGCGGCCGGCTATCTCGGGGGGCCTCAAGGCGTCGCTGCGTTTGCCGATAGGGCTCAACTCCTCTCGCCGGCGTTCCGATCTGCGGTGCAAGGAGGCGCCCATGCCGCACCGATTGAGCATCGCCGAGCTCGTTGTCTGTCTCGCTTCGTCCGTGTCTGACGACATTCCAGACGTTACGGAGTGGCTCGAGGACGACGAAGGCTCTTGCCCAGAAAGCCAAAGCTCCCCGGCCTAGACGTGACGGCAGCGCCCGCCATGGTCAGCTCGACCACCGCCTACCCGGTGGACGACGACCCCACCGACGAGATGGGGCCCTACGATCGGCTGGCGCTCGCGGCCAAGCGACGCGCCGCCGAGGCAGCGGGCGACATCGACGCCGACGTGGCTCGCGCGGGGATTGCCGACGTAGAAGATCCTCTGGCCGAACTGTTCGACGAGGCGGACATCGACGGGGAAGAGCCGGAGTAGGCTCTAGGCTGCAGGCCATAGGCTGCAGCCGGTCGCGCCACCGCCTCTGCTGCCCCGCACGCACGCCCCAAGAACGCGGACCTCGCCGCGCCCTACTCCCCACGCCACGTCGCGCGGAGATGGGCGGAAGCGCACCTGCAGCCTCAACCCTACAGCCCACAGCCTTGGAGTTCCCATGCGCGCCCAACATCGTTACCAGATCATGCTCGCCATGGCTTCACCGCACCGTAAGCCCCTGCACGAGGCGGTGACCGAGCCAGGCGACTACGACGAGCCCTCGCGGCCGGCCAGCGGCGACACGGCGGGCGAGGAGGAGCCAGTCCGGTCCGACTGGGACATCGGCAGCATGGATTGCTCCAGCGACGACTGCGACGATCTCCCGGAGCTCGATGAGCGCGAGCTCTGCGCGCTCGAACCCAGCGAGGCCGAGCTGTCCTTCTCCTTCGCGCCGGTAGAGATCCTGCTCGACGGGGTAGCCATTTAGACTCAGTCTAGATATGGGGCTGGTGCAGGGCCGTCGTGCCGCCTGCATCACCAAACGGAGAGCCCCATGCCTGCACTGAAGGGTACAAAGACCCACGACAATCTCAAGGCCGCCTTCGCGGGCGAGTCTCAAGCCAACCGCCGCTACCTCTACTTCGCCAAGGTGGCCGACGTTGAAGGCCATCCGGACATCGCCGGCCTCTTCCGCGACACCGCCGAGGGTGAAACCGGCCACGCGCACGGTCACCTCGACTACCTCAAGGAAGCGGGCGACCCGGCCACCGGTCTGCCCATCGGCGACACCGAGCTGAACCTCAAGGCGGCCGTCGCCGGCGAGACCTACGAGTACACCGACATGTACCCGGCGATGGCGGCCACGGCGCGGCAGGAAGGCTTCGACAACGTCGCCAACTGGTTCGAGACCCTGGCGAAGGCCGAGAAGTCGCACGCCGGCCGCTTCCAGAAGGGCCTGGACAGCATCTAGCGAGCGAAGGAGAGGCAAGCCGGTGGCCATCGTCATCCCCACGCCCCGCGACCCGGCCTACTGGTCGCGCGAAGCGCTGGAAGCCGAAGAGAAGCGGGTCTTCGAGATCTGCAACGGCTGCCGGCTGTGCCTCAACCTCTGCCCGAGTTTCCCCTCGTTGTTCGACGCGGTCGATAAGCTCGACACGAGCGAGCCCATCACCGCGCCAAGAACGCCCGGGGCGCTCGACGCCCTCGGCAATCACGCAGCGGCCACCGAGGGCGCGCATGCCGCCCCGCCGCGAGCCGACCTGATGGGCCAGGCGGAGGCCCTCGAGAAACTGTCCCCGGCCGACCGCCAGAAGGTGGTCGACCTCTGCTACCAGTGCAAGCTCTGCGACCCGATCTGCCCCTACACGCCGCCGCACGAGTTCGCCGTCGATTTCCCGCGCTTGATGCTCCGTCACAAGGCGGTCGATGCCCGGGAAAAGGGCGTGCCGATGCAGGATCGGTTCCTCGGCGACCCCGACCTCGTGGGGCGGATCGGCACCCTGGTCCCGTCGATCGCCAACTGGGCCAACGAGTTCGCGCCGAACCGGGTGTTGATGGAGCTTGGCCTGGGTGTTCACCGTGATCGCCAACTGCCGACCTTCGCCAGCCAGACCTTTCAGGCCTGGTTCCGGTCCACGCATCTCACGCCCCCGCCGCTCAGCGCGCCCGGTCCAAAGGTGGTCTTGTTCTACACTTGCTCGGTGCAGTGGAACGACCCGATCGTGGGTCGCGCTGCCGTGGAGGTGCTCGAGCACAACGGGTTCACGGTGTACGCGCCTGAGATGAAGTGCTGCGGCATGCCCGCGCTCGACGGCGGCGACGTGGCCCGCGCCACCGAGTGGGCGGGCTACGACGTCGATATCCTGGCCCCCTACGTCGAGGCGGGTTGCGCCATCGTGGCCCCGGGGCCCACCTGCTCCTACATGATGAAGAAGGAGTGGAAGGACTACCTGGGCAGCGACAAGTCCGAGCTCGTGTCGCGACACGCGCACGACCTCATGGAGTTCTTGTTCAAGCTCCGCAAAGAGGGCCGCCTCCGCGAGGACTACACTCAGGAGCCCGGGCGCATCGGCTACCACCTTCCCTGTCACCTCAAGGTGCAGAAGATCGGCTTCCGCAGTCGCGATGTGCTCAAGAAGATCCCGGGGGCCGAGGTGACCCTGGTCGACCAGTGCTCGTGCATGGACGGCACGTGGGGTATGAAAAAGGAGTATTACGACCTTAGTAAGAAGGGCGCTAGCAGGCTGCTGGACGGCCTCTCCGCCGCAGGCGCCGAGACCTACAGCTCCGACTGCCTCATCGCCAAGCTCCAGATCGAAGAGGGGAGCGGCAAGAAGGTGGTACACCCCATCGAGATCATGTGGCGTGCCTACGGTGGTAGCGAGAACGCGCCGCTCGCCAAGCTACCACCCGTCACACCGCCCCAGGAGTCGCCTTGAACCGCCCCGCGAATGCCTTCACCCTCTCCGACGTGCCCGGACTCACGGCGATCACCGCAGGACGTCCCCGCATGGAGCGCGAGGTCATCGAGGCCAAGCGCACACGCCGCGTGGCGCTCGGCCCCCACATGACGCTCTTGTTCGAGAACCGCGTCACGCTCCTGTGGCAGGTGCTCGAGATGTGCCGCGTGGAGCACCTCACGCGTCCCGAGTCGATCCAGCACGAGATCGACACCTACGGCGCGATGCTGCCCGCGTCGCGAGAGCTCAGCGTCACTCTGCTGGTAGAGTATGCGAGCGAGGTGGAGCGGTCGCGACAGCTCCGCGCTCTGGTGGGCCTCGAGAAGCACATGGAGCTGCGGCTCGAGGGATGCGCGCCGTCGCGTGGCCGCTTCGATGCGTCGCAAGCCAATGGGGAGCGGGTGTCGTCGGTGCAGTTCGTGCGATTCCCGCTCAGCGACGTGCAGCTCGGCGTGCTGGGCAACCTGTCCATGGCCGCCAGCCTGGCCTGCACCCACCCGGCCTACGTGGCCGAGGTCACGCTGTCACCGACTACACGCGCCGCCCTCGTCGAGGATCTGCGAGCGGCGGGATAGCGCCGCGGCTACCTTTCATCCACCGGAGTACCGATGTCTTTGCTCGGCCAGAACGCCCCCGACTTCACGCTGCCCAACACCAAGAAGGAGCCCGTGGCGCTCTCGTCTTACCGTGGCAAGAAGCTCGTGATTGCCTTCTACCCGGCCGCCTTCACCGGCGTTTGCCAGAAGGAGATGTGCACCTTCCGCGATACCCTTGGCGCGCTCAACGAGGCCGGCGCCGAGGTCGTGGGCATCAGCGTCGACATGCCGTTCAGCAACGGCGCCTTTGCCAGCGCCAACGGCGTGAGCTTCCCGCTCCTGTCGGACGTGCACCGCACGGCGGCCCGCGCCTATGGCGTGAGCTGGAACAACTTCGCCGGCATCGCCGGTCTCGAGGTGGCCAACCGCTCGGTCTTCGTGGTCGACGCCGACGGCAAGGTGACCTACGAGTGGATCGCGCCGAACCCCGGCGTGGAGCCCGACTACGACGCGGTGAAGGCCGCTGCCGCCGGATGACGAGCCCGGGCGCGAACGTCTTTGCCTGGGAGGCGCTCCTGCGCGCCCGGGACCTGACGCTCACGCCCCAGCGCCGGGCCATCCTGCGCTACCTCGACGGCAACCAGACACACCCGACGGCCGCCGACGTTTTCGCAGCCGTTACCCATGACTTCCCAATGGCCAGTCGGGCGACGGTCTACAACACCTTGTCGCTCCTGGTGGAGCTCGGCGCGGTTCGCGCCCTCCCCTGTGTCCCGGGGGGCGACACCCGCTTCGACCCTAACGCGGGGCACCACCACCACGTCGTGTGTCCACGATGTGGTGCGATCGCCGATCTCGACGCCGCCCACGTTCACGTCGCGGTGGAAGGCGGCCTGGCGGCGCAGCTCCGGGGGCTCGTCGCGCACGTGCGCTTCGAGCAGACCTGCGAGCCCTGTACCGCCGACGGCAAGTAGCCCCGTTGGGCGCGAGCGCGGGGCGCGCCCCCCGCGCGACTCCTTTGACCTAGGCCTGCGCCTGGCCCGACGCCGGATTCTCCGATGCGCCATCGGACTTCGCCGCGCGACGTGCCAGCTCGGCCTGCATCGAGGACTTCCGGGCGGCGAGCGCCTCGGCGCCGAGCGCATGCTCCAGGACCTCTTCCATGCGGGAGCAAAAGTGGAAGGTCATCTCGTCGCGGATTTCCTTGGGAACCTCGACGATGTCCTTCTTGTTGCGCTCCGGCAAGAGCACGGTTCGGATGCCAGCGCGGTGAGCCGCGAGGACCTTCTCCTTGATGCCACCCACCGGCAGGACGGCCCCGCGGAGCGTGGCCTCTCCGGTCATCGCCACGTCGTGACCGACGCAGAGGCCGGTGAGCAGCGACACCATCGCGGTGAGCATGGTGACACCGGCGCTCGGTCCATCCTTCGGGATGGCACCGCTCGGCACGTGCACATGGATGTCGGTGTTGTCGAAGGCCTCGGGGTCGATGCCGAGGTCGGCCGAGGCGGCGCGGATGTAGCTCCGCGCGACGCCCACCGACTCCTTCATCACGTCGCCCAGGGAGCCGGAGAGCTGGATGCCGCCCTTGCCGCGCATCTTGGTGGCCTCGATGAAGAGGATGTCGCCCCCCGCCGCCGTCCACGCGAGGCCGGTCGCGACACCGGGTACCGCCGTACGCTCGGCCACCTCGGCGAAGAAGTGGATCGGGCCACGAATTTCCTCGATCTTCTCGGGGGTCATCGTCATGGGGCCAGAGAGCTTGCCGCTCGCGACTTCCTTGGCCACCCAGCGGGCCACGCTCGACAGCTCACGCTTGAGATTGCGGACGCCCGCCTCGCGCGTGTAGCTGGTGATCAGGAACTTCAGGGCCTCGTCGGGGAAGTCGATGCGGTCCTTCTCCAGGCCGTGCTCCTCGATGGCCTCGGGCAGCAGGTAGTTGCGCGCGATCTTGAGCTTTTCCTCCATAGTGTAGCCCGGGATCTCCAGCACCTCCATGCGGTCGCGGAGCGGCCCGGGGATGGGGTCGGAGAGGTTGGCGGTGGCGATGAAGAGCACCTTCGAGAGGTCGAAAGCCACGTCGAGGTAGTGGTCCATGAAGGTGTCGTTCTGCTCGGGGCAACACGAG
>SXON01000089.1 GCA_005778355.1 Pseudomonadota bacterium
CCCCAGGCGGTATTGGGCAGCAGCACGCCCACCTTCTTCGCGCCATATCGCTCCGCCGCCGACATGGGCCGCTACATCGCCAAGACTCTCGTCGCGGCTGGCGCGTGCGACCGCGCCCTCGTCCAGCTCGCCTACGCCATCGGCGTGGCCGAGCCGGTGAGCGTCAACGTCGAGACCTTCGGCACCAACCACGCCGACGAAGAGGCGATCAACGCCTGCATTCGCGAGATCTTCCCCGTGAAGCCGGCGGGCCTCATCAAGCACCTCGACCTGAAGCGCCCCATCTACCGAAAGACGGCCGCTTACGGTCACTTCGGCCGGAACGACAGCGACTTCACGTGGGAGCGCACCGACATGACCGGCGCGGTCCGCAGCTTCCTGCGGCTGTAGGCTGGTCGGCAGATACGCGAGAGGGGTCGGGGCCGCCACCACGGCGGTCCTGGCCCTTTCTGTTTTTGTCGGCGTGGCCCTCGCCGGCGACGCCCCGGCGATCGACCCCCACCTCGTAGGCTGGTCGCCCGCCCCGCCCGAACAACTTGCCGCCGACGAGGCCGCCTTCGACCAGATCCTGGGCGGCGCCCGGGCCGCACGGAAGCTCCCGCCCGGAAAGGGCGACGACATCGCGGTGATCGTGCTCGACACGGTGCGCGCCGACCGCCTGGGTCTCTATGGCTACGCCCAGGGCACGAGCCCCAACCTCGACCAGTGGGCCAAGTCGGCCCGCGTGTACACCCGAGCCACGGCCGACGCGCCATGGACGCTGCCCTCGCACGCCTCGATGTTCACCGGGCAACCCAGCCGCACCCATGGTGCGATGAGCGTGGGCCTCGACGACCCCCGTCGTGCCGCACCCCTGCGAAGCTCGGCCACCACCATCGCCGAGCGCCTGCGCGACAAGGGCTACGAGACCGTGGGCATCGCCGCCAATCTGGGCTTCCTCAGCCACGAGTACGGCCTGTCGCAGGGTTTCGAGGCCTGGGCCTGCGAGGACATCCCCCGCGGGCCGAATCCCCTCCCCTACACCGGCGGCGACCGCGTCACCGCGATGGCGTCGGCCTACCTCGAGGGCAAGCCCTCCGACCGGCCGCGGCTCTTGTTCCTCAACTACATGGACGCCCACGCGCCGTGGATCGCGCGGCAGGGCTACACCCCCGACCCCAAGATCATCAAGAAAGAAAGCCTCCCGTTCCGCAAGGAGTGGATGCCCGCCGTGCGCAGCCTCCTGGCCGACGGCGTGCTCGACACGGCGGTGCAGGCGTCCTGGTCGGCGGCCTACGACTCGGAGCTACGTTTTCTCGACGCCCAGCTGGCGGTGCTCTTGCCGAAGCTCTCGAGCTTCGAGCACGTCTTCATCCTCTCCGACCACGGCGAGGCCCTCGGCGAGCACGGCATCGTCGAGCACGGCAAGGACGTGTGGGAGGAGCTGGTCCACGTGCCCTTCCTCGTGAAGTCTTCGCGCCACGCGCCCGGTCGCGACACCACGCTGGTGCAAACCCACGACCTCGCCTGGATGGTGCTCGAGGCCGCGAAGTTGCCTGTCCCGAGCGACATGGTGCGCACCAAGGATCTCGTCGTGAGCGAGCAGTACTACACGCTCAAGAAGGAACTCGAGAACAAGGCCTTCGGCCACAAGTTCAACCGTGTGGTGCGCAGCTTCCGCACCGGCGACCTGAAGGTGCGCGTGGAGGGCGGCAAGCCCACCGGCACCTACAACCTCGCCGCCGACCCGCGCGAGCAGAACGGCAAGCTCGCCACCCCCGGCGGGCTGGTGGACATCGAGGCGAAGTGGCTCGCGGCCACGCCGGCGGCGCCGCCCGAGGCCGCAACGCCCCCGGTCGACGAGAACATCGAGGCGCTGCGGCAGCTCGGCTACGTCGAGTGAGCGCTACTCGGTGTAGCCGAGGGCCTTGAGCATCTCGAGCTCTTCCGGCGTGGCAGCGGTGCGCGCCCCGGCCGCCGGTGCGTGGGCGTTGTCGAGGTAGGTTTTCACCGCTGCGGCCAGGGCCTGGTGTTCGGCAGACGTGGCCTTCACCGGGGATAGTTGCGTGGGATCGCTGCGCAGATCGTAGGCGCGCGACCAGTTCTTCCCGGGCGAGAGGGTGTAGCTGTGGGTGAGCGTCCGGGCGCCCACTTGGCGGGCCTCCCAGCGAGCACGCTCCGCGAGGGCCACGGGCGTCGAGGCGGCGCGTGGCCCAAGGAGCGGCTGCCCATCCCAGGCCCAGGCCTTGTCGACCGGGATGCCGGCGAGGTCGCTGAGCGTGGGCGCGAGGTCGACCAGCTCCACGATGCTGCCATCCTTGCGCGGCGTGGCGCCGGGCACGTACACCACCAGGGGCACGTGCAGAAGCACATCATTGAGCGCGTGACCGTGTCCGAAGCGTGGCGGGCTGTGACCGGCCTCGCCGAGGGCCTCGCCGTGATCCGCAGTGACGACGATCATCGTCTTCTGTCCACGCGCACCGGCGCGGGCCGCGTCGATGAGCTGACCAACGCGGCTGTCGAGCTGCCACACCGCGTCGTCGTACATCGCCCGCATGTAGGCCATGTCGCCCTCGCTGGCGGTGGCCTTTCCGGCGGCCACGTCCTCGTAGAACTTCTGGGTGACGTGGACGAGGGCACTGTCGAACTTGCCACGTCGTTCATCGAATCCCGAGAGCTTGGGGTTGTCGGCGTGGGGGCCCATCAGGTGCACGTAGGTGAATCCTGATCCAGACAGGCCGCGGAGGTAGGCGGCGGCAGCCTCGGTGGCAGCCTTGTCGTCGCCCGAGCTCCACTTGTCGAAGCCCTGCTCGAGGCCGAAGCTGTACTCCTTGTCGGTGGCGATCACCGGGTTCGCGGTGAAGCCCACCGTCGCGTAGCCCTTCTGCTTGAAGGCCTCGGCGATGGTGGTGACTTCCGGCGAGAGCTGGTGGTAGCGGTCAACGTCTTCGAGGTCGAAGTCGATGCCGTTGTTCGCGCGGTATCGCCCTGAGAAGTAGCTCGACACCGACAAGAGCGTGGCCGGCGCCTGGCTGAAGGCCTGGGTGAAAACCACCGAGGAGGCGGCTAGCGCGTCGAGCCGCGGGGTCAGCCCCGACTTGTTGCCGAGGAAGCCCATGCGGTCGGCGCGGGTCGTGTCCATCGTGATCCACAAGACGTTGCAGCCGGCGCAGGCTTCCTTGCCCGGCGCCACCGCCTCCGCCGTGCTCGCCGCGACGGCACCCACCAGCCCGAGTCCGATGATCCAGCGACGCACCATCACCTCTGCGCCTTGTCTAGCGCGGTCACGTGCAAACCCGCACGCTTGCCGCCTATGCCCGTCGCGGTAGGAGCGTCGCATGTCTCTCATCTCACGCCGCCGCCTCGTCCAGGGCGCAGCCGCCGCCCTCGGCGCCGCGCAGCTTGGCGCCAGCTCCAACCGGCCGCCGAACTTCGTGGTCGTGATCGCCGACGACCTCGGCTGGGGCGACCTGAAGTGCTACGGCAACCCCTGGGTGAAGACCCCGAGCCTCGACCGGCTCGCCCAGGAAGGCACCCTCTACACCCACGGCTACGCCTGCTCGCCGGTGTGCTCATCGAGCCGCGCCGGCATGATTACCGGGCGCTTCCCGAGTCGCGACAGGGTGTTCTCCTGGATCGGCAACCCCGAGGCGCGGAAGCCGACCATCAACAGCGAGCGAGGGATGCCCGACTGGCTCGACCCGGCGGCGCCCTCGGTGGCGCGCACCCTGCGCGAGCGCGGCTACCGCACGGCGGTCTTTGGCAAGTGGCATCTCGGCGAGGGCAGCGCCCCCGACCCTGGCGCCTACGGCTTCGACGTGTACCGGGTGTCGAGCGGCAACGGTCCGGCCTTCAAGGACAGCCCCTTCCGCCCGGTCTCGTCGGAGCGCATCGTCGATGCGAGCCTGGAGTTCATCACCGCCAACGCGGCGAGTCCCTTCATGGTGAAGGTGTGGTTCATGGACCCGCACGTCCCGCTCGAGCCGCCGCAAGCCCTGCTCGACCAGTACCCCAACGTGGCTGGCCTACTCAAGACCTACTGCGCCTCGGTGACGGGCATGGACCAGCACATCGGCCGCCTCGTGGCTGGGATTGACGCGCTGGGGCTCGGTCGCGACACGCTCATCCTCTTCGCCAGTGACAACGGCCCTGTCGGCTCCTTGCTCCCCGACGATCCCACCGCCGGCGGGGGCACCGCCGGGCCCTTCCGCGGCATGAAGGGAAGCCTCTACGAGGGCGGCATCCGCGTGCCCTGGATCGCGCGCTGGCCCGGGACGGTGCCCCCTGGGAAGGTGGACAACGAGAGCATCTGGTCGGGCGTCGACTTCCATCCCACGCTGGCCTCGCTGGCGGGCGGGTCCGTCCCCGAGGGGCTCGATGGCGATGACCGGAGCGCGGCGCTCCGAGGGCCCTCGTCCACCCGTCGCCCCTTGTTCTGGGACTGGCGGAGCGCCCCGGTTTTCCGACCCGCGATCCACGCGAGCCCGATCCTGGCGATGCGCGAGGGCAAGTGGAAGTTCTACGTCAATCCCGACGGCAGCCGGAAGGAGCTCTACGACGTGGTGGCGGATCCCGGCGAGGTAGACAACCGCCTCGACGTGGAGCCGAAGCAGGCGGAGAAGATGCTCACTCCGACGCTCGCCTACTGGAAGTCGTTGCCCGAGGGCGCGATGCAACCCAAGGCCGGCGAGGTGAACTACCCGTGGCCCACGGAGAAGGTGAAGAAGAAGGGGTGAGGGCGGGCCCAATTGGCAGATCGCACCGCAAGTGGCGCGCCGACGCCCGAGGCCACGGCGAGGCGCACCTGTGTCGCGACAGACTCGGCAGAGGTCATCGTACCGAAAACGAGACACTCGCCTCAGTCATCGACCAAAAAATAGGACTCCGGGCTCCCACTCGGGCCCGCCGCCACGAGTAAACGCCCGTTTTCTACGACGGCCCCGTGCCCCAAGGCGCCTCGAAGGGCGGATCTGTCCTATTTTTTCCCCGATGAGTCGATGCACTGTCTCGAAATCGACCCGATGAGTGTCACCGTCCGTGTCGCGACGCCGGGCGTGCTCGCCTCTGCCCTCCCCGAGGACGCCCACCACCCGCGCGCACCCCGGAGCGCCCACCTCGGCCTCCGCACCGGACGCCCGGCGAAGTCACGCCCTGGTCGCCGGAATCACGCGGCTTTGCATCGACGTTGACACCGAACGAAGTGTCCACGTCGACCACAAAGCACGGAACTCGCGGTGGACGCGCGGGTCGCGCTACGACGCCCCTCGACGGCGACGGCGGAGCCCAGGCGGCGAACGCGATCGACGATGGCTCGACGGAGTCACGGAGGTACGAGCTCGGCTCTGCGCATTCGACACGGCTCAGCGGCGAGCCCCTTCGAACGCGCCACAGTGTCGCGACACAAACACGCGAACCATCCGCTCGGTATGGGCGCCGCCTCCACGCGCGCATCGAGGCCCAAGCAGTACCCCCGTCCAGCGGACCTCGCCACCGCGCAGCGACCCACCGCGACGCCGTCGTCCCGAGCATCGGCGTCACCGCCGTCTCCCGACGGCACGCTGCCCGCTACAACACTCGGTAAGGCGCCGGAAACCACACCCACCGGTCATCCACCCAGGCGAGCCCATCGTAATCGGTACCGCGGCCTCCCCCGACCGGGAGATACGCCCACGCCACCCACGCCCGCTCGGGCCGCAGACGTTCCGCGATGCGCGCCCACCGCGGCGGGAAGGTCTTCGCCATCGGCGCGTCGGGCAAGAGCATACCGCCAGTCGCGACGAGGATCTGAATGGTCACCGCGGCGGCTGGCGCACGTACCCGCGGCGGGTCGCGACGCCACAGCTCTGCGTAGCGCGCGTCGATCGCGGTAAGTTCGTCGTCGGTACCTGCGAACACCCGAGCGGCGTCCCCGGGTCGCGGGCGCAGTCCCTCGATCACTTCGGCGGCCCGCGCCGGGTCGACCATGGCTTCGAGGAGCGGCTGCACCCCCACCCCGATGGCCTGGAGCGCGTTCTCGAGCTTCGCCGAGGACTGCGCCAACGGGGGTTCCCCCTGCGGCCCCGGCAGGTGCGGCGCCGTGGCGTCGAGCACCCCCATCATCTCGTAGCCGTCGAGCCCTTCCACCACGCGGAAGCCGAGCACCCGGTCGGCCTCGTCGAGGCGAATCGCCAGCAAGGCGCCTCGGAAACGCGGGTCGCGGGTTTCCACCTCCACGAAGCGCACGCGATCACCGCCGCCACGGAAGTCGAGGATCACCCGGTGACGACCATCACCCAGGCCATCGCCGAGAAAGGACTCGAGCGGGTCGCCCGACTGGCCGCAGGCCCGGAGCCGCGCGCGCTGCACCTCCAGCAGCGTGAAGCCCTCGTCGATGATCGCGTCGAGCGCGGCGCGCTGGGTGAGCGGCCGGATGCGAGTAACCTGTCGCGACTCGTCGACCGTGAGCCAAGCCAGCGCGTGCGCCGGGTGCCGCGCGAGGAATCGCCCATCGGCGCCCCGGGCGACGACGCCTAGCTCCTCGGGGATCTCCTCGATGGGAAAAGGCACCGGCCGCCGGAACCAGGCCGCCACCTCCGGCGTGGGCTCGAAACCGTGCAGCGGCACGGGGATCTCCCCCCGCGGGCGTGCCTCGGGACAGCTCGGCAACGCCGCGATCCAGGCGCTGCGCCGCTCGTCGGCCCGCTCACGCGCCGCCTGCAAGGTGGCATCGGGGCCAAAGCGCAGGGCCTCGCCGAGCGCGTAGGCCGCCAGCAAGAGATCGCCCACGCAGCGCTTGGCCTCGCCGCGGATGAAGCCCAGCGGCGTGGCGGGCACCGACGACAAGAGCTCGGCGCCCACCTGGGCGAAACCGTCGCGGTCGACAAGTCGCGACACGCCATCGCTCGGCTGCTCCACGAACACGAGCTCGCGCGGCTCGTCGCGCCAGGTGCAGTCCCACACGTGAGCCCCGGGACGAGGCGAACGGCGAGCCAGGACCGCGTGGCCCGTGAGCTGGCAGTACACGGCGGCCTCGGCCAGCGAGCGGACAACGATCACGGCTGGCACCTAACCGTGTCCGGGGGGCAAGGCCTCGCCGGCCTCGCCCCCTACCGCCGCCAACCCCGGGCCCTCCGCAAGCTGCGGCCCGAGGACAAATGCGCGCAAATAGCGCGCATTCGTGGCGGCTCTCCCCCACTCCGCGCCCCGCGCCCGGCCGGCCGCTGCGAGGGGAACACGCGCGCTCAGGGGCCCGGGGCCGACTGCCCCAGCGCCGACCTCCACCTCGCCGCCTCCGCCTCGGCCTCCGCCAAGTCCCGATAGCGCCGCTCTGCCGCCTCCAGGAGCGGGTAGCGCCCGGGAACAAGCATCGACAGCTTCACGACGTAGGAAGGGGCCCCCCGGTAGCTGTCGCGCTGCACCTCCACGCCTGCCACCGCGCCGAGCGGCGCCGACTCCCGCCGCAGCCAGAGGTAGCCCACCCGCGTACGCACCTCCTCCGCGTCGGCCGAGGTCACCCGGTCGGCCTCGCGCAAGGCGCAGAGGCCCACCCAGAAAAGCGCACACAAGAGCGTCGCGAAGCTCGGCCTCCCCCGCAGGAGCGCGAAGACGCCGCCCCCGGCCACCGGCACCAGCACCAGGAAAGGCACCGAGAACAAGAAGTCGAAGACCCCGGGGCTCATGCTGGGCACGAGCACCTGGCCATCTTGTCGCGACAAGTTCCACGCGCTCAGGCCCACCGCGATCGCCCAGGCCGCGAGCGCCCCGGCGCCGAGCGCCATCCCGAGGGCCTGCGCCGTCTCCAGCGTGCGGCTCGGGCGCCCGATGGGAACGAGCGCTCCGAAGGCGGTGATCCCGAGCACCAGGATCGCGCAGACAAGCGGCACGGGCGCGGGTCCTAGACGAGAGAGCACGCGACAGTCTATCGTCACCGGATGCTGCTCTTCGCCTCCTTCGCCCTGGCCCTCGACTACACCGACGACTTCAGCACCGACCAGGGCGCGTGGACCGGCGGCGTCGTGGTCGACGACGTGCTCCGCATCACCGACGGCAGCGCCGACTTCCTGGCCGACCCGCTCCTGAGCTTCACCCTCACCGCGCGCGTACGCCTCGCCACCGAGGGCGCGCTCACGCTGAGCGCCGTCCAACCGATCACGCTCGACTTCACCGGCCCCGGCGCCGTGCAGGTCGCGACGCAGACCTGGCCGCTGCCGCCGACGCACCTCGCGTGGACCCCCGCCGACGACCCCGTCATCGAGCCCGGCACCGACTACTGGGACGGCGCCAACACGCTCCACTGCGAGGTGCTCCACGACGGCGGCACCGGCACCTGGTTCCTCTACTGGACCGGCGAGATGGCCGAGGGTTACCCCTACCGGCAGATTGGTGTCGCGACCTCGACCGACGGCAAGACCTGGACGAAGTACGCCGGCAACCCGGTGCTCACCATCGACTACGACACCACGTCGGTGGACGGCATCCACGTGCACATGCCCACGGTGGTGCAGTCGAGCGCCGACGAGTTCCACATGTTCTACAGCTGCTACCAGAACAACCTCGGAAATCGTATCTGCCACGCCACCAGCCCCGATGGCCTCGCCTGGACCCCCGAGGGGGTGGCCCTGGACTTCGGCGCCGAGGGCGAGTTCGACAGCGGCAGCCTCCGCATGCCCGACGCGTGGATCGACGAGTCCGGACTCTGGCACCTCTGGTACGACGGGACCGGTCCCGACGAACACTACGGGCCCACCGGCTACGCCACGAGCACCGACGGCTACACCTGGACCAAAGAAGGCGAGATCCTCCCCTTCGAGGAGGCCTTGCAGGGCCTGAGCACCTGGGCCACCCCTTACGGCCTCGCCTCCTTCCACAACAAGGACGACTACTTCCGCCTCGCCACGGCGAAACTCGGAGAGGCCGACGACTGGACCGACCAGGGGGAGGTGCTCCGCAAGGGCTGGGCTGACTGGAACGACGGCTACATCCAGGCGCCCAGCGTGTGGGTGGACGACACGACGTGGAAGATGTGGTTCAACGCCTACACCTATACCGACGCCACCGAGCGCATCGGCTACGCCGAGGCGAGCGCCAACCCCGGCGGCTGGATGGACCTCGAGGTGGCCTGGGACGGCGTGCGCTGGAACGGAAGCGTCGACGGCGCCGAGCTGAGCATCGACGGCATCGAGGACAGCATCCTCCGCTTCAGCGCCACCGGGACCGCGGAGATCGACGAGATCCACATCACCGGGGTGGAGTGGACCGAGGACAGCGCCCCGACGCCGACCGGCGACACTGCCGACACTGCCGACACCGCCGACAGCGCTGACAGCGCTGACAGCGCGCCGCCGGAGACCGAGGACAGCGGCGACAAGCCCCCAGCCGCCGAGGAGCCCTGCGGCTGCCAGGGCGGCCCCGGCGCCGGGGTGACGGCCGTGCTCCTCGCGGCGGCCTCGCGACGACGTCGTTCATCCGTGCGCCGCCCACAGGGAGCTGGCGAGTGACTACGGCCTCACCGCCCACGCCCCCAGCGGCATGACCCACCGGTCGCGCGTGGGGGCGATCGGCTCGGCAGCACCGGGTTCCTCGCAGTTCCAGGCGCCGCCGAGCGTCCACAGCGCCGCCCTCGCGTCCTGGAAAACCGGCGTGCCCAGGATCGCGGCGAGGTTGTGCTCGGCCCGCCGCGCCAAGCTGCGGGCAGGCGCCGTCGTCCCATCGAACTCGTCGAGCCGCAGCACCACGTAGGCGAAGCCCATCTCCTGCAAACTCGCGACGCTCACCGGGGCCACCCGCTCGCCCCGCGCGGCACGGTTGAGCGCGTCGTAGGCAGCGTCGGTCTGCACCGCCCCATCGGGCCACAAGGACGGCGCGCCCTCGTGGAAACCCCCGGCGATGGGGTGCTCGTGCACCACCTGGGCGAGCAGGTGCCGTTGCGACGAAACGAAGGGCAAGTCGATCACCGCCCCCGCCGGCGCCGCGCTCAAACAGCGGTCGACGGGGGCCACCGCGAGCGGCCAGGTGGGGAGGGGCAAGAGGCCGTCCCGAGCCGCCTCGCCAAGGCCGAGGAGCACGAGTGCGACCTGCACCCAGCGAGGTGATCGCACGAGGCCATAGACGACGGGGACCAGGAGCAGCACCAGCGCCCGCGACGGGTGCCAGAGGCGGTCGAGCGGGGGTAGGAGCGCCGACAGCGCCTCGTAGGGCCACCAGGTGTAGTCGCGACCGAAAGCGTACACGATGGGGCCGATCGACAGGGTGAGCCCGAGCGTCACCAGTAGGCGAGCGGGGGTGTCCCGTCGGCAGGCGAACCCGCAGGCCACCAGCGCCGCGAGCGGCAGGGCGCGCTGCGTCCCCAGCCATCGCTCCCCGTCCTTCGCGGCTACGAGGCCGAGCAAGGGCTGGAAACTATGCAGGAGAAAGTCCTCCTCTCCCCCGCGAAGCCCCGGAGCGGTGCCGGTGATCGTCGCCCACAGCGGGCGCCAGGCGAAGGGCAGCACCAGGACCGTGCCGAGGGTGAGCGCGAGGAACCGCTCCCGGGCGGCCGACCAGTCGCGACGCGCCACGTCGATGACCACGAGCGCGCCCCCCGCCAGTCCCACGAAAACCCCGTAGAACCAGTAGGACAGGGCCGCGACCGCGAGCGCGAGCCCGGCACCTCGTCGACGCGACACCAAGAGCTCGACCGCCACGAGCACCGGCGCCACCAGGGCCTGCGTGGGCCGCCCCTCCACCAGCTCGTACAACGTGTAGGGCGCGAGCGCGGTGGCCACGCCCGCGAGGCAGGCCGCATCGAGGTCGCCCCCGCGGCGGCGTGCCACCCAGGCCCCGGCGAGCCCGTTCAAAAGCAGCACGGCGAGCAAGGCGAGGTCGTGACCCAGCGGCAGGCCGAGCCGCTGGAGCCACCCGACCGCGAAGGCGTCGAGCAGGTTGCTCCCGTTCTGAGCGTGCAAGTCGACACCGGCGGGGAAGTAGAGCGCGTCGGTGTGACCGAGGCCGCCGCCCAGGGCGTGGTTCCAGGTCCAGAGGGTCCCGAAGTGATCGACCGCGCCGATGCCGATCAGCTCGGTGTCGAGCCGCGTCGCGACAGGACCCACGACAAGCAGGGTGGCGAGCACGACGGCGGCCGGCCCGAGCTTCAAGGCACCGTCCAGAGCGCGGTGTCAACGTCCTCCCGCACCGGCTCCCCGAGCGCCCCGGTGAGCGCGCGTCGGGTGCGGCCCCACTCGCGGTCGTCGAGCGAGTCCTTGTGCACCAGCACGTGGCGAATCCCGATCTCGCGGAGCGCGCTCTCTGCCGTGGCCGGCTCCTGGAGCACGCTCCCGGCGAAGAGCACGTCGCGATTACGCGCGCGCCCGTCGAGGTCGTTGAGCGCGCGGAGCAGCTCGATCACCAGCGGATCCTGGCGCAGTCGCTCCGGCAGGAACACGTTCACGCCATAAGGCACCGCCTGGCCGTGCACCGTGGCGCTGACGAGGTAGTCGCGGTTGAGTTGAGACGCATCGGGCGGCCAGTCCAGGACTGGCCCATCGATGCCCGCGTAGGCGTCGGCACTCGGCGCGGGACGGGTGGCCAGCGGCCAGGGCGCGGGGGACAGGAGCAAGACCTCGGCAAGCACCGCCACCGCCACCACGGGACGCGCCCAGCCGGGCAAGCGCAGGGCTCCCCGGGCGGCGGCAAGCCCCAGCACGGGCAAGAGGAACGCCACCATCCGGTAGGGCTGGTGCACGAGCCCAAAGGGCGACCCGGGGAAACTGAGGTAGCCAAGCGGCAGGAGCACGCTGGCGCCGAGCACCGTCACCACTTGCTTGGCGAAGGCGAGCCGGGGCCCCAGGGCGAAGGCGAAGTAGGCCAGTCCCGCCCGGTGAACCGCCGTCCAACCGCCGAGGGCGGCGACACCGATCGCCACGTAGCCGAGGTAGTTCACGTGGAGGATCCCCGGGTTTCCCATCGCGGGCGTGTCGGGGAAGTAGTATTGACCGGGGGCGAGGAAGCTCAGGATGTCGGTGGCCGGCAGTCGACCGGCCCAGCCCGGGGCGTTGGCCGGGGTGACGGCACCGGTGCCGCCCACCGACTTCGCCGCCAAGAGGGCGGCGGGGAGGGCCACGAGGCCCGCCAGGAGGGCCACGCGGATCGCGGGCTCCACTCGCGCGCGCCAGCCTCGGCCGAGCACGCAGGACAGGAGAAAAATCACCCCGAAAAGCCCGTAGTAGGCAGCCCCAGACGCGGCGAGGCCGAGCGCCAGTCCCGGTGCCACCCAGCCGATGGCGGGGCGGCCCCGGGGGTCGAGCCCGAGCGTGCGCAGCGCCAGGGGCACGAAAGCGAAGACCGGCGCGAGCCAGAGGCACTCGGAGAGCCCGGAGTGCACGAGCCCCAGCGCATAGGGCGACAGGCCGGCCACCACCCCGCCCACCAGCGCCGCCCCGCGCGACTCGGTGGCGTCGTAGGCCGCCACGTAGGCCACGAGCATGGCGGCGGCGAGCTGCAGCACCACGAGCGTGTTCCAGGCGAAGGCCGGGCCCAGCCCGTGGAGTGGCAGCGCGAGCAAGGCGCCGAGCGGGTCGATGTGCCAGAACTCGACCGTCGCGGGGAAGTGGGAGAGGTTGGTGGTCGATGGCCAGCGACCGGCCAGGAGTTCGCCGCCAAACCACCACGTGCCCCAGAAGTGGTCGGCGAGGTCGCCGTAGGCGTGCCCGAGGACCGTCCCCGAAGACCACGAGGGGGCGAGCACCACGGCAAGGGCCAGGGCGATGGCGCCCAGCGGAGCCAGGTGACGACGGAGCGGTCCACTCGTCACGGCACCACGCCGGTGTCGCGGATCTCTTCTTCCCGGCCGAGCCGACGCTTGAGCGCCGGCGGCAGGCGCGCGTCGCGAAGCTCCTTGTACTCGGTGTCGGGCGCCCACTCGGGGGCCTCGGGCGGCACCGCCCGCGCCCAGTTGAGCCAGCCGGCCGCGCGAACGCTGTCCGGCAGCGCAGCCAGTCCGCTCGCCTCCACGTAGTCGCCAGGGGCAGTCCAGTCGGGCCAGGTGTACCGGGTCGCGACCGGCGCGCCACGCACGTCCCAGGCCTTGACGCCCCCTTCCTTCACCACGGGCTCGCCAAACCAGGCCCGCAGGAAGGCCTCCTCGTGCGCGCGCAGGTCGCGCAGATCGCCCGGGTAATACTCCCGGCTGAGGCTGATGTAGTCGAGGCTCCCCGCTGTCCAGGGCGCTCGGCCGTCGAGCGACCAGTCGCCCTTCAGCTCGCCCGCCTCGAAGGCCCGGAGCGCGGCGAGCAGAGGCTGCGCGGCCACGAACTCGTCCCACGCCGCCGGGCGCACGCGGTCCACCCACATCGCGTGCCCATTCAGGAGCCGCAGGCCGTGCACCATCTGGTAGGACACGCTGCTCTCGTTGCGCGCCAGCTTCTCGTAGATGGGCAGCTCCAGGAGGGTAGCCGGGGCCCGCGTCGCGAGTGCCTGGTAGGCCGGAGGCGGCGTGAAGTAGGAGACAGCCACCTCCAGCACGGCGCCACGGGCGTACAACTCGATGGGCAAGAGCGCGATGACGAGCGCGGTGGCGCCTCGCAGATCGAGCCAGCGGATCACGCGGTCGGCTCCGAGCGCCGCGAGCGGCACGAGCACGAGCACCAGGGGCGCGATGTGACGGTAGGGCCACCAGAACCGCTGGAGCACCGTCGTCCACCGGTACACGAGCACGAAGGGCCCAGGGAGGCCGGTGCCGGAGCCATCCGGGCCCAGGATCTCCGGTCCCAGCGCCAGCGCGTAAAACACCAGGGCCGCGACGACAGCGGCGCCGCGCCACGTGCGGTCGGCCACCGCGAAGCCCGCGACGGCCAGCACGCTCAGGAGCACCGGCAGACCGATACTGCCGAGCTCGCCCGTGCCGCTCCACAGGAAGAAGCCTCCGAACAAGCCGTAGTCCACGGTGATCGGATGTGGAAAACTCGCCTCCTCGGTGCCGGGGATCGCCTGCCAGTTGGACAGGAACAACCACAGGGGGGGAAGTGTGCCGAGCAGCGCCAGGGGGACGAATCGCCCCAGGGCGGCGAGGGACGGCCGAAACGCCCAGAAGATGGCACCCGCCAGCGCCATCCAGAGGCCGTAGTACCAGTACTGGAAGGCCGCGAGACTGAACCACAGCGCCGCCCAGAAAGCGCCGCGTGTCGTGGGGGCGGCGAGCAATCGAAGCCAGCTGGCCAGGAAGAAGGCCGAGGTGAAGAGTCC
>SXON01000090.1 GCA_005778355.1 Pseudomonadota bacterium
ATGTGCTCGACGACGGGCGCCTGACCGACAGCAAGGGACGTACCGTCGACTTCAAGAACACCGTCGTCATCATGACCAGCAACGTGGGCAGTCATCGCATCATGGAGCTCAAGGACGACCGGCCGAAGATGGAGGCGGAGGTCATGGCGGAGCTGCGTCGCCACTTCAAGCCCGAGTTCCTCAACCGCATTGACGACATCATGATCTTCGAGTCGCTGCGTCGAGAAGACATGGACAAGATCCTCGTGGTGCAGCTCAAGCGGGTGCGCAAGCTCCTGGCCGACCGCCAGCTCTCACTCGAGCTCACCGACGCCGCGATGACGGCGATCGCCGAGGCTGGCTTCGACCCCGCCTTCGGCGCTCGACCGTTGAAGCGGGCCATCCAGCAGCACCTGCTCAACCCGATGTCGAAGGCCATCGTGTCGGGCGGCTACGGGCCCGGCGACGTGGTCAAGGTCGACGTCGAGCACAAGGACGGTGTCGACCACATCGTGTTCGAGCGCATCGCGGCGCCGGAAGAGCGGGACTAGCCAGCGCCGTCACTTTGCCCGCGGCACCTCTGCGTCGAAGAGCTTGGCGATGGCCCATGCCCCTCGGGCGTTGGGGTGCACCGGATCGAGCATCAGGTCGTTGTTGCCGCCCGATCCGCTGAGAAGGCCGGGAAGCACTGAGCGCGCGTCGATCAGCGTCGTCGCGGTGTCGGTCGCGACGTTCCGCATGGCGTCTCGATAGTCATGGAACGCGTACGCGCCGTCGCTCGCGACGCCATCCGTGACGTGCGGCATGATCACGAGGACCGGCTCCGCCCCGGCGCGGCGGACCAGCGCCACGATCTCGGAGAGGCTGGCGACGTAGTCGGCTAACGATACCCGAGGGTATTCCTTCTTCAGCTGGGGACAGGGGTCCCGCGCGGGCGGTAGCCAGCCGCCCACGCAGGCCGGGGGCAACTGGGTGTAGTCGATGACGGGCACCGGGGGACGGAGCGCCGACTGCAAGACCCGGAAGCTGGCGAACCACTCGAGCGCCGCTCGGGCGCGGCCCACCGCGTGTTGCCCGAATCGGTCGCGGTCGGCGATCAGCGCGAGCGAGGCGTCGTTGTACAGGCTGTCGATCACGACGAAATCCGGAGTCCACTCGAGGCACTCATCCCGCAGCTTCAGGTAGGTTTGAAGGGTGCTGTGACCGGGCGCCGCGCAGGAAGCTACCTGGTATTGGCGCCGGGGATCGGAGCGTTTCCGCAGCCGCGCGAAGTCGGCGGCAATGGTGTCGTCCCACTCCAGCTTGTACCCGAACATGCAGGAGGTGCCGGCGAACACCACCCTCGCCGCGTCGCCCTTCGGCTCGGGGTAGCCGGGGCTCCGCATCCGGTTCGCGTCCATCGTGTACCGCGGCTCGAAGTTGTCTCCTGCCGGCTCGAGATTCCAGCCGGGGACCGCGCCCACGTACCGGACCGAGGCCCGCAGATCCGGGGCGAGCAGGCGCACCGCGAGCTCCCCCCCGGCGAGTAGGGCCAGGGCGAGGCCCATCGCGAGCGCCCGGCGCCAGCGGATCATCGGGAGGTCGGACCGAGGACCATGACGCGGAAGGTATTATCCCCGGCAGTCGCGCGGATCCGGCTCCGACTGGATGCACTCGAGCATCCAGCGGTGCCGTTGACGCACCCAGTCCTCGAGGTCGTTGATCGAGGGCTCGAAGCCCGCGCTGCCCCAGCGGGCGGAGTTGCGGGCGGCGGGCTCATCGAGGCCCTCGGCGAGCGTGTCGATCATCCCGACGAGGCTGTCCTCGCTCAGCTCGTTCTCGAGGAGGTCTTCGAAGCGTGTCCAGTAGGCGTCCTGGAACTCGGGGATCTCGAACAAGGCCTCGTACCAGCCGAAGGTGAACATCGCGGTGCAGTCCCCGGTCTCGTTCTGGTTGTCCCACCACTCTGGATCGTAAGAGCGACTGTCGGCGCTCCCGGCGGTGCGGTCGAAGTCCCACACCGGCCCGGCGTTGACGAGGCCCTCCCGGTCCTGGAAGTAGTAGCCAGACAGCCGGAAGGCGTCGGGGTTCTTCATCACGATGTTGACGATGTGATGGTCGATGAAACTGCCGAGATCGATGATCTGGTCGTAGGGCAGTCCCGAGAAGGGATCGACGAGGTCTTCGGCCGCCAGGGCCCAGCCGGCGCTGTCGAGCCGGTCTTTGAGGTAGTTCGACTGGGCGCGAACGATGGTGAACTCGTCGGGTTGAACGTACACGAAGCCCTGCTGGAAGTCGAACTCGCCGCCCGCGCTCCCGGCGGAGAAGCCCGACTCACCGGGTCCGGTGCGGTCGACCTTGAAGATGTAGCCGCCGGTCACCTCGGGCTCCGCCACGTCTTCCGGCAAGAGCTCGGTGATGTTCACACGCTCGGCGTCGCGCTCGATCTCCTCCATCAGCACGTACACGCCCTTGTAGTCGCTCGCGGTCACCGCGCTGCCGCGGTCGGCCACGAACACCTCCAGGAAGGCGCTGCGAGGCGCGTAGCGGCCCATCGTGTTGCTGATGGTGAAGGCGAGCGGGTTCCGCACCAGCGCGTCGTCGAAGTAGTAGGGCGCGTAGAGCACCCAGTCGCCGTTCGCCGGCAAACCCAGGAGCGCCTCGCTCCGGTCGTCGTCGATTTCGGCTTCCCAGAGCTCGAGGTCGTAGGCCTTCTTCTCGAAGGACGAGCTCGACGAGCCACGTGCGCGCATCCGGGCACGTCCGCTGTCGACCGGCGCGTCGAGGAGGCCAAGCTCACCGCCCTCGGGGGGCGTGATGACCAACATGCCAAGGGGAACGTGGGTTTCTGTGTCGGTGGGCTCGCTGCGGTCGGTGTAGAAGACGAAGACCGGGATGTTGCTCGACCAGGGCCGGAGCCCGCTGTCGATCTCCACGAAGGCGCGCGCGTGGGGCTCCTGGTCGGTGCTCAGCCGCGCGTGGACGATCTGCGACGCTTCGAGCGAGATAGGGGCGGTATACGGTGCGAAGTTGCAGCTCGTCTCGTCGGGATCGGCGGTGCACCACTCGATGTCGGCCTCGCCGCCTTCCACGGAGAGCGTCACCTCGACGTTCTCCACGAAGCCCCCGCCGTTGGGCGAAAACACCAGCGTGGGCTCGCCCGGCTCGGCGGTGTCGGTGTCGCCCGGCACTTCCTCGGTACCCGTGTCGCCCGCTGTCGCGACGGAGTCCTCACCAGCCGTGGTGATGATCGTCTGTCCGGTGCAGGCGAGGGCGAGGGCGAGCATCGGCACCGCCTATCGCGTCGTCACTTGCTCGTAGTTCAGGGTGCCGTCCTTGTCCCAGAACTGCACGGTCATCTCGTCGCCCTTGAGTTGCACCCAGGTGAAGCCCTCCACGTCGCTCTCGTAGTGGGTGGTGTTGCCGCGGTCGATGAGGTCGGTGGTCTTCGCGCCCGCCCCGCTCACGATGAGCTCGGTGCCGTCGACCGCTTCGACCCACTCGCGCAGGTGGTCGTGACCGGCGAAGTAGGCGTCGACCTGGCCGCGCAGGTAGTCGTCGAAGAACTCCTCGATGGCGGCGCCGTTGGCGATCGGCAACCACTCGAAGCCTTCGTACTCCCCGGCGTTGCCGTGCTGGCCATTGCTCCGGTAACAATGGTGCCCGAAGGCGATCTTCCAGCGAGCGGTGGAGCTGCCGAGCACGCTGGTCATGAAGGTGCCCTGCTCGCTGCCGAAGCCCCAGAAGATCGAGTTGGTGTCGAGCCCGATGAGGTCGAGCTCGCCGAGGGCAACGGTGTAGTACTCGTCGGGCATCGTCCACTTGTCGGAGTAGTCGGTGTACTCCACCTGGTAGGGGCCCTTCCAGAACTCGTAGCCGGCGCCCTCGCCGCCGTAGTCGTGGTTGCCGAGCACCACGTAGAAGGGGAAGTCGAGCTCAGCGTACGGGAGCTCGAACTTCTCTTCGAACTGGCTGTCGTCGGGGCCGTCCACCCCGGAGTCGTAGATGTTGTCGCCCAGGTAGAGGGCGAAGTCGCACCCCTGCGCGTCGCACACCGTCTTGATGACATCGGCCACGGCGTACTGGTCGTCGTTGCCCTCGCCGGCGTCGCCGAGCGCCACGAAGCGCGCGATCACCGGCTCCTCCTCGGGCAGCTCCTCGGCGCTGTCGCCGCTGTCGACGGGCGGCTCCTCGGTGTCTTCGGTGTCGTCAGTGTCTTCGGTGTCGTCGGGGGTGTCGTCGGTGTGCTCGGTGTCGTCCTGGGGCACGCTGTCGACCGGGTCGGCGGCCGAGTCGACCTCGCCGCCGTTCTTCACGGTGGCGGGTTCTTCGCAGGCGAACAAGAAGAGGATCATGGCGCGACGGTAACAGGACCACGATCCACTCGCCCCGGTCGCGTGACGGGTGCGGGTGAAAGAGCCGCTCGTCCCGTGTGGCATGGTGTTTGCTTCAGCCCTCGGTATAGGAGTTTCCCATGCGCCTGCTTCCCCTTCTCCTCGTGGCTTGCGAGATCGACGACCCCAACAACGGCAACGCCTGCACCGACATCGCGATGGCCTCGGTGAGCCTGAGCGTGGCCGACCTCGACGGCCTCCCGGTGACCGACGCGACCGTGACCTACACGGTAGACGGCGGCGCCTCGATGGACTGCGAGTCCTGGGACGATGGCCAGTACGTGTGCGGCTGGGAAAAGCCGGGGACGATCGTCGTGACCGTGGAGAAGGAAGGCTTCGTCACCGTGACCGAGACGCTGGAGGTTGGGATGACCGAGGACGAGTGTCACGTGGAGGGCGAGGTGCTCGCGGTCACGCTGGAAGAGGTGGCGTGCACCGCCGAGATTGTCTACGCGGTGCAGGCCACGCTCGTGGGCTCGTCGGGGGAAACGCTGGAAGATCCCGAGGTGAGCTGGGGCTACGCCAACGCCGACATGGAGCCCATCGCCTGCGAGGGCGACGGCACCACCTGGTGGTGTGGCGAGGAGGCGGCCGGCGACATCGAGGTGTACGGCACGGCGGGGGGGCACACCACCGACATGGAGACGGTGACGGTCTACACCGACGAGTATGACTGCCACCCGATCACGCAGCTCGTGGAACTCGAGGTGGAGTGGTTGCCGGACTAGGGACCGTCGGTGAGAAACAGGTACGCCTCGCCGTGGCGGTCGGCGGCGCCGCCGGCGCCCGCGAGGAGGTCGGCCACGCCGTTGCCGTCCACGTCGGCGGAACCCGCTGCGAGGGCGTAGAAGTAGCCGCGCTCGGTGTCGCCGTGGAAGGAGGCGGCCACGGTCGCCACGATGACCGTGCCTGACAGGGCGCTGCCGGGCACGAGGTAGAGGGCGCCACCCTCCGGCGCGCCGGTGCTCTCCGCGGCGGCGGTGGCCGCCACGTCGGGCACGCCGTCGCAGTCGAGGTC
>SXON01000091.1 GCA_005778355.1 Pseudomonadota bacterium
ATGGCGACCCAGGTGTTGTTCACCAATGGCTGGCGTGCCGTCGTGTTCCGCGACCGGCTCGCCTCCACCACGCTCAGCAGCACCGCCGACGACGACGGCTACCTCTTCCTGTGGCTCCTCGACGGCGACTTGAACTTCGTCACCGGCTACAGCGAGGAGGCGCCCTTCTGGATCGCCCGGCGGAGCGGCAAGCTCTCCAACCGGCCCCACGCCACCGGTTTCTCGAACGGGACCACCGACTACCTCCTCGTGGGCTTCGACAGCGGCGGCAACGCCGTGCTTCGCGCCTACCGCCTCATCTTCGTGTAGCGGGGCCCAAGGCCGGGAGGCGACGGTGCCCCTCTCGGCCCCTGATAGACTCGCCCCATGTTCCGTCCCCTCCTCGGCCTCGCCCTGTTCGCCAGCCTCGCCTGCGGGGGCATCCCCGGCCTGCCGTCCACCTCCAGCGAGCCGCCGCCCCCACCGGCGCCGCCCGCCGGCACGGTCGTGGCCGCGCCCGGACCGGTCGACCGGTACATCGCCGACTGCGCCTACGTGGCGACGGCCACCGCGCCGACCGGCGTGTCGGCGCCCGCGTGCGACATCGTCACCATCGACGCCGTCCCCGCGATCGACGCCGGGGCCTGCGCCGCGAAGCGCGCCCAGTGCCAGGGCGACTGCCCGGGCGAGTGCCGCGCCGCCGAGGCGAGCTGCACCACCCAGTGCACCGACTGCAAGGCCAAGTGTGGCGCCGGCCCGCTCGCCGCCCCGTGTGTGCGCACCTGCGCCGAGAGCCGCACCGCCTGCGAGGCCGGCTCGCGCGCCGGCTTGAGCAGCTGCCAGGACCAGGGCTGCGACGGCGAGTACGCCGCCTGCCTCGCCGCCGTCAGCGCCCGTGCAGAACGGGAGTGCGACACCGACTGCGGCTTGCTCCGCGATTGTGTCTCCGGCGCGCGTCCATCCGGGTCGGAGGCCTGCAACGCCGTGAACAAACGGGCCTCCGAGTTCTGCAAGGCCGCCTGCCGGCCGGGGTAGGCGCCCCGAAAAACGGGCTACACTGAGCGGATGAGTGACGACGACAAGCCCGAGCAGTGGAAGTTCCAGGGGCGCCGCCAGCCCCTCACCGCGGCCTCGCTGGCCGATCCCGACACCCTGCGGGAGGCCCTGAAGCAGCACCTCGCCGACCTCGCGTCGCTACAAGGGGCGGTGTCGCTCGAGTTCGTTTTCGCCCACGCCGACAAGCTGGAAACCTACGTCGTGCCCGGCACGCCTGAAGTCCGGATGGGCAAGGAGCCCGTGGTGGCGGTGTCCTTCGCCCAGTTCGCCACGCGCGACGGCGTGCTCCGCGCCTTCCGCACCGGCGAGTGCCTGCGCGACACCGGCGACGGGCACCGACGCGTGCTCCTGCTGCTGGAGTGGTTTCCCGGCACCGACCGCTGGTGGCTGGCCTCTCGGCTCCTGGGCACCGGCGAGGCCGGCGTGGGCGTTTTCCACGGCGAGTGGGAGGCCGCCGAGGGCGACGGGCTCGACGCCCTCGGTGCGCTCGACGAGAACTTCCGCGAGTGGCTCGACACCGGAGAGGCCGGCGTGTCGAGCATGCACTTCGACGAACACCCCGCGCCCACCGAGGGGATGATCGAGGGCGGGCTGATGGCCTTCGAGGGCCCCCTCCCGGTGGGTGGCCACGAGGTGGCGATCTTCCTGGCCCGCAGCTTCCGCCTGGACGAGGTGTCGCGCCCGCTCGGGCACTTCATCGTGTTCGTCCTGCGCGAGGGCGTGCTCGAACGCTACGACATCACCGAGAAAACCACCGCCGAGCTCGACCCGTTGATCCGCGCCCTCGCCGCCACCAACCCCGAGCTCCCGCACGCCATCGCCCTGGTGCACCCCGCCACCGCCGAGCTGGTCGACGGCAAACACCGCGCCATCGTGTTCATCGTGGAAACCGCCGGCCGCCGCGGCAACATGCTCTGGGTGCAACGGGTGATTGAAGGCCGGCTCGTGCCGAAGGAGTCGATGTACCGCGACCAGGGCGAGGTGCCGGCCGGGAAAGGCTGGATCGGGGTCGCGCCAGAGGGCGTGGAGGTGCACGCGCGGCCCTTGCCCGGTCAAACGCCCATCTCCGACTGAGCGCCGCCCGCGACTCGATACACTCCCCGCGCCATGAGAATCCTCGATCAGCGCGTGTACGTGGGCCCCAACCTCTACGCGAACTTCAAGGTCATCCGCTTCACGCTCGACCTCGGCCCGCTCGAGGATTACCCGAGCGCCACCATTCCCGGCTTCGTCGACGCGCTCCTCGCCCAGGTGCCGAGCCTCGACCAGCACGGCTGCTCCTACGGCGAGCCCGGCGGCTTCGTGCGGCGCTTGCGAGAAGAAGGCGGCACCTGGATGGGGCACGTGATGGAGCACGTGGCCATCGAGCTGCAGAACCTCGCGGGCGCGCAGGTGACCTTCGGCAAGACCCGGGGTGCCGGCGTGCACGGCCAATACCACATGGTCTACCAGTACGAAGACCCGTGGGTGGGCGAAGAAGCGGGCAAGCTGGCCTTGCGCCTCTTGCACGCGATCGTCCCCGAGTCGCTGCGCGGCGACGCCCCGCCCGACCCGGAGTACAACTTCGAGGCCGGGCTCCACCGCCTGATTCGTGGCGCGGAGAAACGTGCGTTCGGCCCGTCCACCGCCTCCCTGGTGCGCGCCGCCGAGTCGCGCGACATCCCCTGGGTCCGCCTGTCCTCGGGCTCGCTGGTGCAGTTTGGCCACGGTTTCCGGCAGAAGCGCATCCAGGCCACCGTCACCAGCGAGACACGACACATCGCCGTCGACATCGCGGGCGACAAGGAGCTTACCAACAAGATCCTTGGTGATCTCGGCCTGCCCGTGCCGAAACAAGACGACGTCTACGACGCCGAGGAAGCGGTAGAGGCGGCGAACGAGCTCGGCTACCCGGTGGTGGTCAAGCCGCTCGACGCCAACCACGGCCGCGGCGTGAGCATCGGCCTCGCTACGCCCGAGCAGGTGCGGGTGGCTTTCGCGGGGGCCGCCGAGCACAGCAGCACCGTGCTGGTGGAAACGCTCATCCAAGGCCTCGACCATCGCATGCTGGTGGTGAACGGCGAGCTGGTGGCGGTGGCCAAGCGCGTGCCCGGTCACGTCGTCGGCGACGGCGTGTCGAACATCCAGGCCCTCATCGACCGGGTGAACAGCGACCCGCGCCGCGGCCTCGGACACGAGAAGGTGCTCACGCGGCTGGAGGTCGACGAGCAAGCGCTGCGCTTGCTCGCCAAGGCCGGTCACACCCTCGCCAGCGTGCTCCCCGCCGGCGAGCTCTTCTACCTGCGCTCCACGGGCAACCTGTCGACGGGCGGCACCGCCATCGACGTGACCGACGTCTGTCACCCGGACAACCGGGAGATGGCCGTGCGGGCGGCCGCCGCGGTGGGCCTCGACGTGTGTGGGGTCGACTTCCTCACCCCCGACATCACGCGCTCCTGGCGCGACGTGGGCGGCGGAATCTGCGAGCTCAACGCCGCGCCTGGCTTCCGCATGCACGTGGCGCCCAGCGAGGGACAACCGCGCGACGTGGCGGCGAAAGTGCTCGACATGCTCTTCCCCTCCGGCATGCCGAGCCGCATCCCCATCGCCGCGATCACCGGCACCAACGGCAAGACCACCACCACCCGCATGCTCGCCCACATCCACAAGCTCGACGGCAAGGTGGTGGGCATGACGACGACCGACGGCGTGTACATCGACGGTCGGCTCACGGTATCCGGCGACATGACCGGACCCGTGGCCTCGCGCATGGTGCTGACCGATCCTCACGTGCAAGTGGCGGTGCTGGAAACGGCGCGCGGGGGCTTGCTCCGGGCGGGCCTCGGCTACCGCCACCCCGACGTGGCCTGCTGCCTCAACGTGAGCAGCGACCACCTCGGCCTCGGCGGCATCCACACGCTGGAACAGCTCGCCGAGGTGAAGCGCATCCCCATTGAAGTCGCGCGCGACACCATCGTGATCAATGCGGACGACCCGCTCTGTCTGCGGATGGTGGAGCGAAGCGTGGCCAAGCGTGTTTGTTATGTGACCCTGCGACCGGACAACCCCCTGGTGCGCGAGCACGTGCGCGCCGGGGGACGAGCGCTGGCCCTGGAGGCCGGCATCAACGGCCAGATGATCACGATATACGACAATGGTTCCCACATCCCGCTGGTGTGGACGCACCTCATCCCCTCCACGCTCGAGGGCAAGGCGCTCCACAACGTGCAGAACGCGATGTTCGCGGCCGGCATGGCGTGGTCGATGGGAGTGTCACTCGAGGCCATCTGCCACGGCCTGCGCACCTTCGATATGACCTTCTACCAGGCGCCCGGCCGCATGAACGTGTTCGACGAGCACGGCTTCAAGGTGATCCTCGACTACGGCCACAACCCGGCCGCCATCGACGCGATGTGCACGCTGGTCGATGGGCTGGGTGCGCGCGGCAAGCGCGTGTGTGTACTCTCCGCCCCGGGCGATCGTCGCGACGAGGACATCCGCGCCATCGCGGCACGCGCCGCGAAGAGCTTCGACCACTTCATCTGCCGGGAAGACGACAGTCGGCGTGGCCGCGCCGACGGCGAGATCGCCGCCTTGCTGGTGGCGGCGTTGCACGAGGCCGGGGTGCCCGCCGACCGCGTGCAGACGGTGCTCGCCGAGGTGGAGGCCACGGAGCTCGGCCTCAAGATGTGCGTGCCGGGCGACCTGCTCCTGGTGTTCGGCGACGAGATCAAGCGGGCATGGAAGCAGATCATCTACTTCGGCGGCCGCAAGCCCCGCGAGGAAACGCCAGTCAAGGCGGCCTACGCGCCGGTGGTGGAGGAGCCGCTACCCGTTTTCGACATGGCGATCGTGCGCGACGAGCGCGGGGTACGCGTGGCGGCGGAGCCGGAGGCGAGTGACTAGCGCCCCTGGTCAGGGCAGCCATTCCCCCCCGCCCTCGAAGCCGTAGAACAACAGGTCGATGGCCGACCACACCCAGATGTCGGGCGCGCCACCGTCGGGACGCGCGGTGACGCCCACCCACTGGCCGCTCATCTCGCCGTTGCCCGGCGCCACGAACTCCACGTCGGCATCGCGCGGCGCGCGGTACTCGCCCGAGAGCGGGCCGAGGAACAGGTAGGCGGCGCCGCGAACGGAGCCGGCCTGGTCGATCCCGGCGCACGGGTCCCGGGGAGGGGGACCCTCGGTCCCGCAGCCGGACCGGGGGAAACCGGGGCGGCCCACGAGCAAGTCCTGCGCGCCGTCGCCGTCCTGGTCGCCCGCCCAGGCGAGGCCCGCCCCGAGGCGCGCGTTCAGGCGGCTGGACCGTATCCCCCAGTCGTACTCGGTCTCGGCGTCCACCGTGCCGGTCACGTCGGGGCCGAGGCCGAAGATGGCGCCGCAGTCGTCCGGGCCATACGAGGAGTACGGGTCAAAGGGGCGGATGTGCTCGCAGTGCCCTGTGTCCACGAATAGGAGGTCGGAGCGGGGAGGCGGCTCCTCGTTCGTCCCCCCGAGGCTGTCGAGCCGGAAGCTGCTCAGTGATGTCGAGTCGTCGTCGCTGTCGGACACGCAGAGGGTCACCTCGCCTGGGGTCGTCACGCCGAGGCTGATGACGCACCCCTTGACGGCGATCTCGGGATAGCCGTCGCCGCTCCTGTCCCCGAGCGACCAAACGTCCGACTGGTCGAGTGTGATCCGCTCGTCCGCCAGCGACCCCTTGATTTCAACCGTGGCAGTCTCTGCGTAAGGAAGTGGCCCTTCAAACACGCCGATCGTGCTTGCGGCCCCGTCGAAGTCGATCATCACGAGGTCGATGAGGCCATCACCGTCGGCATCGAGCAGGCCTGCGTCGTGGGGGTATAGTTCCTGCTCGTCCGCGACGTCCCAGTCCTCGTCGACATACGTGACAGTTTCCACCTCGACCAATCCGGACGACTCAACATTCCCAAAGTGCAGCACCCTCTCCCGTCCAGCATCAGCGTCCACGTACTCATCCCACGCGTACACAGCCGAGTCGTCCCCTGAACGAACGTCGACAAGATAAGACCCGGGGAGGGCCTGACTGAAAGGCGCTGCGCCTGTGAAGGGCGACGCAAGGATCGCGACGGAGGTGACCTCTGACCCGACCCGCATCACGTCGTACGGAAACTGGTAGTCAAACGCGACGATATCCCCCCAGTCGTCACCAGGGAGGAGCACCGTCCGGGCCGGGCCTGCCTCGGCGCTCCATGGCGCCGCGATCGTCACCTCCGCCTCCTCGAGCGACACCACCACCGGGCCCGTGTCTTCGACCGGCGACTCGGGGCAGGCCTGCAACAGGGACATCGCCGCGATCAGGCGCATGACACCCACCCCACGCGGCGCTCGGCAAGCAGCACCACGGGGTCGTTGCCCCGCTCGAGCACGAAACCGCCTGCCGCCGGCCCTGCGCCCGCGTAGAGCGCCACCTGGAGCTCGTAGCGGCGCGCCGCGCAGCCCCCCGGGTCCACGGCGGCGGACGCCAGGACCGTCGCTGCCGGGGCCCAGGCCAGGCGCGTCCACCGGGGCTCGATCACCACGCCGGTGGCGAGATCGACGGGCGCCACGGCCACCGTGGTGCGGGTGTCTGGCGCGGCGGGGTCGAGCAGCAGCACGTAGGCGACGGGGTACACCGACCCCGTGCCCGGGTCGATCGCGCCGGTGATCTCGAACACCACGGCCGAGTCGCACCAGCTCCAACCGGCGGAGCTCTCGAGCTCCGCGGGGAGGGTGTAGCCGGTGGGCAGGGACAAGGCGGGCAACACCATCCGCACCCCCACGGCGCCCACGAGCAGCGCGGCGAGACGCTCGTAGGCAAACCACGCCGGTCGCTGCATCGCGGCAGTGAACGCGGCGTTCGCCTCGGGGTCGAGCACCCCGCTGCCGTCGAAGTGGAGGTCGCGGCGCAGGCCGTGGCCCCGGTACGCGGCCGCCCCGATGAACGAGGTCCAGCCGGCCGCGAAGGCGCCGGCCGCGAGCGCCCCGAGCAGCCGCCGCCACACCTCGTGGGCCTGGAACCGCTCCCACAGCACGGCCTGCGCCTGGTCGTCATCCACGTCGGCCGCCTTGCCGTACTCCTCCGGCACCCGCGGTCCCCACTCCGTGCTCACGCTGACACCGCTCTCCAGGACGGTCAGCTCCACCCACTCGAAGCCCTCGTCGTCCAGGACGTCGCGCACCTGGTACACCTCGTCGACGAGGTGCACGACGTGCAGCGGCGTGTCGCGCCCGGGGTCGCCACCGTCGGTCTTGTCGCCAGTGGCGCCGTGGTACCAGTGCAGGTCGCGCGCGGCCAGCAGCTTCTCCGGGTCGATCCGCGCCTCGCGGCACAGCTCACGAAGGTGCCGGAGGAACTTGCGCATGAACACCAGCTTGCGCGCGCGCGAGATGCGGTGGGTGTCGTTCTCCACCTCGGTGCTGTGCATCCCGGCCATCATGAAGCCGGGGAAGCTGGTCGACTCCCAGCCGAACTCGCGGAGGAAGGCCCGCGCGCACTCGAAGTGCGCGTTGGCCCAGTCCTGGGCGGTGGCCTCCGTGTCGTCGCGACCGTCGTCGCCGACGCGGACATTGCACACCTCGATCTCGTTGAACACCTCGATCCCCAGCACCGCGGTGTCGAGGTAGAACGCCCGCCCCAGCTCCAGGATGGCCCAGCGGTGGGCCTCGCGCAGGAGCGCGGCCGCCGCGGCACAGGTCTCCGCGAGGGCGGCCACCTTGAGCGGCTGTCTCAAGTCCAGGGTGTCGAGGCGGGGGTTATCGACGCCGGCGTCGCGGAGGATGTCCTCCCAGCCGGGCTCCCAGGCCCAGGCGATGGTGGCGTCGAGCCCGGACGGGTCGGCCACGCTGCCCGACCGGTCGGCGTCCCCGCCCCCGCTGTCGCCGATCCGGAGCACCAGCTTGATCCCGTTGCGGCGGGCCTCCACGAGCGCGGTGCCCACCCGCTCGACGTTCTCGTCCGTGAGCACGAGGCTCCAGATGCCCGCCGAGGAGGTGGGCACCGCGGCGTCGCCACTGGTGTCCTTCCACGTCAGGTCGGGCACCCCCCACTGCCGGCACAGCCTCGCGCCGAGGCGTCGCGCGTCGAGAAATTGCTCCCCCGGCCCCGCGTAGGGGCGATCGTCCGCGCACTCCCCCGCGTGGAGGCCGTGCAGGCCCAGGACCGGCGGCTCCCACGACCACGCCACCTGCTCCATCTCCTCGAAGGCCAGCGGGTCCACAGGGTCCGGCGAGAAGCCGAGGGCGAGGCGCGCGGTGTCGACCACCCGGGTGGCCTCGCGAGCCCGAGCGCGCTTGCGGCGGAGGAACGCGCGCAGCGTGCCGTCGAACCCGGCCGGCGCCACCGGGAGATCGCCAGGGGGGTTGCCCGGGAGCGCCGCGACCTGCCACGATGGCGAAGCGCCCGCGACCGCGCCGACGCCTTGCCCGGGAGGGGAACACCCCGCGCCCTCGCCACAGCCGCAGGCGGCCGCCACCGCCTACTCTTCCATCACCAGCGTGACCGCCAGCAGCCCGTCCCAGTCGCCCTGACCGGCGGCGGTGTGGGACACCTCCAGCGTGAGCTCCATGGTGGAACCGAACGGGCCGGTGATCGTGTAGGGCGGCGGCCGCAGCGCCGTGATGTCGGCCGAGGTGTGAAACGGGCTGCCGCCCGGCTGGAGCTGGGAGGGACGCGCGCCATCCCAGCAAGACTCCCACGCCTTGATCACCAGCTTCGTGCTGGGCGCCATCCGGAAGCCGACCGGCTGCACCCGGAGCAGCTTCGCCGCGCCTAGTGCCTTGAAGAGCGACTCGTCATGCGTGTAGACCCGCACCCCCCCCCCTGCGTCGGAAAGGTAGGTTGTTCGAACAAAAACCACGAGAGACTTCTTCACGGGGAACCTCCTTCGTCCAGTGTAGCCGGTCGCGACCGGGGGCGTCAATCGGCCGCCCGCTCCCCCTGGCACAACCCCGCCGAGGCCAGCACCGCGTCGAGGGCCACCGCCGCGTCGTTATTGGTGAGGATCGCCGCGCGCGCCGCTGGACAGGCGTCCGGCGGCAATCGCCGGGGGTGCTCCTCGTACACGTGCACCACCGACCAGCCGAGCGGACGCCGCGCGAGCAGGCCCTGGGCCACCGGCCCCTGGTACAGCTCGCCATCGAGGTGGAGCAGCAGCTCGGCCGCGCTCTCCGCTACCAGGTCGTCGTCGCCCGCGATGAGCGGCACGGCCGTCGTGACCGCCTGGACCTGCCACGCCTCGGAGGGGGCGGGGAGACGGTCGAGTCGCGCCGGGAGGGCCCGGCGCGTGTCGCGAGGCCAGTTCGCGAGCAGGTAGGCGTCCATCCGGGGGACGGGCGCCTCCATGAGCAAGAGCAGGTCGATGGCGGCCACGTGCGCCGGTCCCGGCAGGTAGGCCATCGCCTTCGCCTCGGCGAGGACGCGCCAGTCGCCGGTGACGCCGCTCCCCGGCGGGGCGAGCCGCTCCACCCGGGCGTAGGCCCCCCTGGCCTCGGGCCAGGCTTCGAGCGCGAGGCCGTCCCAGGGCGGGCCGACGGGCTGGAGCGCCACGGCGTCCCAGGACGCGAGCGCCTCGTCGCCACCCCGCCGATCCGGGTCGGCGAGCAACGCCGCCGTGGCCAGCTCCGGGGACAGGAGCGTGGCGAACGCGGGCGTGCCCGCGGGGAGCGACTGCCCGGCAGCGAAGGGCGGCCCCACGGTGAGCACCTCCAGCACCGTCCACGCTTCACCGCTCGACCAGGCGAGCTGCCCACCCTGCGGCGAGATCTCCACCTCGTAGACCGCGAGGACCGCGTCGACCGCCGCCTGCGAGAGCTCGGGCACCCGCTCGACATAGACGACCACCTCGGGACGGTCATCCAGCGACAGCCTGATTTCCACACTGGCTTCCTTCTCCAGCCTGGGCCAGAGACAGCCGATGGCGTGCGGGGCGCCCACGCCATCGATGCCCACCCCGTAGTTGTCTACCCCCTGGGCCACGAGCCGCAGCGCATGACCCTCGCTGGCCCACTCGCGCTCGGCGCTTGGCTTCCCCATCTCCACGTCGCAGGCGTGGAGGCTGCACACCCCGAGAACCAGGAGGCCGTGGCGCATCCGCGGCACATAGCCCGATCCTTGATTTTTTCCTTGCGCTCCCGCTGGTATCAGCATAGCGTCGGGCCGTTCGCGAGCGTAGCAGGTTGAGTGCGGGGCGAGTCGGTGGATAAAACCACCGGGGAACCCCGAGAGTGCCAGGCAACGATCCCGACTCCGCAGCGTTCTGGCTGCACCCCCCTCCCGCCGTGGCGGTCCTCCGGGATGGGGTCTAATGAAACGCCCTCGAGGGCACGAAACGACCGCGCACGAGACAGCGAGACAGTCACATGGGCAATAGGATCTTCGTCGGCAATCTCAACTTCCGCACCAACGAGGACAGCCTCCGTCAGGTGTTCTCCGCTCACGGCGAGGTGACCGACGTTCGCGTCATGGTCGACCGCGACACGGGCAAGAGCCGCGGCTTCGGCTTCGTCACGATGGCCAACGCCGAGCAGGCCACGGCCGCGATCAACGGCACCAACGGCGTCGAAGTGGATGGCCGCGCCATCCGCGTCAACGAGGCCCAGGAGCGCCAGGGCGGCAGCGGCGGCGGCTTCGGCGGCGGCGGCGGTGGTCGCAGCTTCGGCGGCGGCGGCGGCGGCGGCGGCTGG
>SXON01000092.1 GCA_005778355.1 Pseudomonadota bacterium
GGGGATCGAGCCGTCGTCTTCCACGTTGGTGATGCTGTAGCCGTGCTGGTTCCAGATGCGGCGGCCCGGGCGCCAGCTCGCGTCGGCGTCGCCGTAGACGGTCACGCCGGTGTAGGAGCCCCAGGAGCCGGGCGTGTGACACGCCGCGATGTCGGCGGAGCCGTCGCCGGTGATGTCGGCGATCGTGGGGTACTCGAGCCAGGTGTTGTTGGAGTGGTACGCCTCCTGCATCTTCACGTCGCCGTCTTCCCCGTCGAACACCCACACCCAGTGCTCGTCGGCGTACACCACGTCCGCCACGCCGTCGCCTTCGAAGTCGAACACGGACGAGCCAGTGTTGCCCGACGAGGGGTCGGTCGTGCCGGTGTACTGCCACAGCACGTCGCAGTTACTCTCGAAAACCGTGTAGGTGGAGTTGGCCGCCACGCCGATCTCGGCCTCGCCGTCGCCGTCGAAGTCGGCCACCGTGGGGGGGCCGCCGTAGCTGCCACTCGCGGAGGGGATCGAGGTGCTGCAGAGCACGGTGCCGTCGTCGTCGATCACCCGCATCGCAGCGTCGCCGGTGACGACGATCTCGCCGTAGTTGTCGCTGTCGAAGTTGCCGACCGCCGGGTAGCCATCGGCCTGCCCGTTTGACCACAACGCGTTGCCGTCGATGTCGTAGATGGCGTTGCCGGCCACGACCTCGAGCTCGCCGTCCTGGTTGATGTCGGCGGCCACCCCGGCCGAGCCCACGTTGGAGGAGGAGCCAGTGCCGTAGGAGCCCTGGCCGATCACGTCGCCGTCGTTGTCGATGATGCAGTTGCCGATGATGATCTCGGGCTCCCCGTCGGCGTCGAGGTCGTGGATCGAGGGCGCGTCGCTGGTGGCGTCCATGTGGCCCGAGCAGCCGCTGCTTGACCACAGGTCGTTGCCCTCGTTGTCGAACACCTCCACGCCCGACGAGGTGGCGGCGATCACCTCCACGCGGCCGTCGTCGTCGAGGTCGCCACAGGCGGCGCCGCCGGTGATCTGGATTCCGCCGCTCCCGGCGTTGCCCCAGAGCTCGGTGCCGTCTTCGCCCGAGAGCGCGCGGAGCACGCCGGGCGAGTAAGTGATGATGACCACGTCGGCGATGTCGTTCTCGTCGATGTCGCCGTCGCTGTCGTCGTCGGTGAGCGGGCAGACGATGGGCTGCATCATGCAGCTACTGGAGGAGCCGTTGTAGCTGAAGGTCTGGGCGTCCCAGAGCACCACCGGCGTGAAGGTGCCGGGGGTGGGCGCCTCCTGGTAGCACTCCTCCACCTGGGGCACCGCCTCGCCGGGGAAGAACTGCGACTCGCAGGCGGGCGGGTTCTCCACGGTGCCGCCCCCGCTGTCGTCGCCGTCGCCCGTGTCTTCGGTGTCGACCGGGGGCTGCCAGTCGCTACCCGAGTCGAAGGGCGCTTCCTTGTTCTCGTCGGCCCCGAGGTCGTTGTCGATGTTGCAAGCGAGCAGAAGCGTGAGCGGGAGGTAGCGCATGGGTCGGGCCTCGGGCGGAGTCTATACGCGTTCCCGGGTGCGGGTGTGACCGCTGAAGAAGGCCCTGAGCGCGTCTCCGGGGCGACTCGTGGCCTCCGGCACCCACTCTTGCGGGAAGTAGGCCTGGAAGGCGTGCTGCTGGAAACGACGGCACACCAGGACCACCGCGCCGCGATCCTCGGGCCCGCGCACCACGCGCCCGGCGGCCTGGACCACTCGGGTCATGCCGGCGTGGATGGAGGCAAGGCCGAAACCATCGGAGAAACGTCGCTCGTAGTACTCCTGGAGCAAGGACTGCTCGATGCCTGGGGGCGGCAGGGCCGGGCCCACGATGATGGCGGCGTCGAGCGCGCCGGGGGGCAGGTCGATCGACTCGGCCAGCGCACCGCCGATGACGGCGCACAGCGCCTTGTCGCGACCGGTCACGCTCGCCGCGAGCGCGGCGCGATCCGCGTGACTCATGTCGCGACGCTGCACCAGTCGGTCGCGACCCGCGAGCGTGGCTCGCCCGAGCAGGTCGTCGAGCTGCTCGAAGCTACTGAAGAAAAGCGCCACGTTGCCGGGCACGGCGGCCGCGCAGTCGTCGAGCAGGGTGGCGATGCGGTCGGCCTCGGCCCGGCGGTCGCGGAAGGCGGTCGACACGCCCCGGGCGATGATGACGGCGCGATTCTGGGGGGGGAAACCCGAGGGCAAGCGCAGGGCGGTGAATCGCGAGTCCTCGACGCCGCAGCGCGCGCGCCAGAACCACGGCGGCTCGAGCGTGGCCGACATCGCCACCAGCGCGGTGACAGCCTCGATCCGAGGCGCGAGCAGGAACGACGGGTCGCGACAATAGAGCACTCTGGCGCTGCCGTCGTGCAGCACCACCACTTCCTCGCCGTCGCGGTCGGCGTAGGTGGCGAAGCGCATGACCGCCCGGGCGAGCTCGAACCAGGGATCGCCGTCCACGGGGCGCCCGAGGCGAGCGTGCGCCACGGCGATCTCGTCGAAACTGGCGAGTAGATCGCGCCAGGGGGGCGAGTCGTCGATCGCGGCGAGTCGGACCGACTCGGCCAGCTCCCGAAACGGCGTGTGCAGGTCGCCCGGGTAGGCGGCGAGCACGCGGTCGACCAGGGCGTCGTCGATGCGCGCGGAGGCCCAGTCCCGGGCGCGCTCGGGCAGCTGGTGGGCCTCGTCGAGCAAGACGGCCCACGGCCGCGCGGCGCCCTTGCCAAAGAGCGGCCGGAGGAAACTATCTGGGTCAAAGGCGTAGTTCAGGTCGCCGATCACCACGTCGGCGAGCTGGGCGGCGAACTCGACCGCGAGTGCCCAGGGACAGGCGCTTTGCCGCGTGGCCTCGGCCTGCACGAGCTCGCGGGGCACCCGACCGGCCGCCGCGAGGCGCGAGAGATCGACGATCTCGGCGGTGCCCTCGCACCCCCCCGCGGCGCAAGCCTCGCAAGCCTGGGCGCGAGCCTCCACCACCACGGTGCGCAGCGGCAGGCCGAGGTCGGCGAGAGTGCGCTCCACGATCCACCGCTGCGTGGTGCGCGCGGTGGCCCAGAAGAGGCCGAGATCCTGGGCGACGGCGGCGCGGATCGCCCCCACGAGTACCGGGGCGGTCTTGCCGAGGCCGGTGGGCGCCTCAAGCGCCGTGACCGTCCCCCGGTGAATCGCGGACTCGCTGGCCTCGAGCAGCTCGGCCTGCCCCGGTCGCAGCTCGGCAAAAGGAAAGGCAATGGCCCACCGTTTGCGCTCCTGTGCATGCGCGATCCACTGCTCGCGAGCATGCACTCGCGCGGCGAGCCAGCGGTGCAACCAGTCGGCGAAGCCGGGATCGCGGGGTACGGGCACCACGCGCTGGCTGCCGTCGAGGATGGACACCAGGCGCAGGTGGGCGACCGGACCGGGGCGGCGCAGGCCCTCGGCCACGTGGAGGTAGGCCTGCACTTGGCGCGTCCACGAGGTCGGGATGGGGATCTCGTCGAGCGCGCGCTCGGGGACGGCCACCGATTTTATCTCCTCGATCACCGTGTAGTCGTCGAGCTCCTCCACCACGCCATCGACACGCGCATTCACGACGCAGTGCCAGTCGTCCACCAGGACGACATGCCGCCAGCTCACCTCGTCGGCCGGCTGGTGCACCGCCATGCCCAGGCGCGCACGTGCCCCGGGCGACAGCGCGATCTGTCCCGTGCTGCCGCCTCTCCCGGCGAGGTCGCGCACCGCGAGTTCCAGCGTTCGTGTCTCGTCCGACCAGCGCAGCACGCCTCCGCGTTAAACCGCCCGGCTTCCGGAGGCCGACATGCAAGCCTGGGACGACCTGACCACTCGCATCCGCGAGCTCGACGCGCTGGGCAGCGCCAACGCGCTCCTGGAGTGGGACCAGCAAACCTACATGCCGCCCCGCGCCGCCGACGCGCGCGGCGACCAGCTCGCGCTTTTACAGAGGCTGTACCACGAACGTTTCACCGACCCGGCCGTGGGCGCCTGGCTCGACCAGCTCGAGGCGACCGAGCTCGACCCCACCCAGCGGGTGGCGGTGCACAACCTGCGTCGCAAGTACCGGCGCGCGGTGTGCCTGCCCACGCGGCTGGTGGAAGACCTCGCCAAGGCCCGCAACGACGGCTTCGGCGCGTGGGTGGCCGCGAAGCAGGCCGATGACTTCTCGGGCTTCGAGGCGCCGCTCCAGCGCCTTCTCGACCTCGCCCGCGAGCAGGTCGAGTTCTATCGCACCCCGGAGCATGCCCATCCTTACGACGCGTTGCTCGAGGACTACGATCCCGGCAGCACCGTGGCGGAGCTGCGCCCGATGTTCGACCGGCTCGCTGGCGAGCTCGGCACCTTCCTCGCGGCGGTCGACGGTCGGGCCCACGCCGAGGGCTTCGACGCGCGCCTCGACATCGACGGCCAGAAGCGGCTCAGCCAGCGCGTCTTGCGCGACATGGGCTACGACATGCAGGGCGGGCGCCTCGACCTCGCCGCGCACCCCTTCTCCACCGGCATCGCCCACGGCGACGTGCGCCTCACCACCCGCTACGAGGAAGACAACCTCCTGAGCGGCCTCGGCAGCACCATCCACGAGGGCGGTCACGGGCTCTACGAGCAGGGACTACCGTCGCGACTGGCTGGCACCTGGCTCAACAGCGCGGCGAGCTACGGCCTGCACGAGTCGCAGTCGCGATTCTGGGAGAACTTCGTCGGTCGTTCCTTGCCCTTCTACCGATACCTCGTGCCGCGGATGCAGGCGATCTGGCCGGATCTCGCGGTCACGCCCGAGCAGCTCTACGGCGCGGCCAACCGCGTGGAGCGCACCCTCATCCGAGTGGAGGCCGACGAGGCCACCTACAACCTCCACATCATCGTGCGCTTCTCGCTGGAAGTGGAGATTTTCGGCGGCAAGTTGCAGGCGCGTGACCTGCCGGAGGCCTGGACCGAGGCTTACCGCCGCATCGTGGGCGTGGTGCCGCCCTCGCCGAAGACGGGGGTGCTCCAGGACGTGCACTGGTCGAGTGGGCTCCTTGGCTACTTCCCGAGCTACACGCTGGGCAACCTCTACGCTGCCAGCCTCGCTCAGTGCCTCTTGCGCGACCTGCCCGACCTCTGGCACCGGGTGGAGCACGGCGACTTCGCGCCCATCCTGGGCTGGCTGCGCACCCGCATCCACGACCGGGGTCACACCGCCGACGCGCCCGTGATCGTCCGCGACGTCATCGGTGATCGCGACCCCGTGGCCGATCTCGTGGCGCACTTGTGGTCGCGACATGGGGCAGTGTACGGGGTCGCGCGGCCCTCATAGAACAACCGGTGACGACACGCCCGCGCGCGCGGGGATATGCGCGGCGCGATGGCAGGAGTCGCCATGTTCGCGTTTGGCATGCCCGGGACGACCGAGTGGATCGTCATCCTCGTGATCGTCCTCATCTTCTTCGGCGCGGGCAAGCTGCCCGACGTCTTCCGGCAGGCCGGGAAGGGCATCAAGGCCTTCAAGGATGCGTCGGAAGGCAAGGACGACGAGGCCGAGGAAGGCGAGCCGAAGAAGAAGGAGAAGAAACAGATCGAGGCGAAAGACGATCTCGACGACGAGCCGGAGGCCGAGAAACAAGCCTCCAGCTCGAAGAAGAAGGCCTCAGGGGGCGAGGAGTAGGTTCAGGTCGGCGCGTAGATCGGGGGACAAGACGCCCGAGTCGCGCAGCGCGGCGAGGTCTTGTCGCAGGAGCGTGCGCAGGAGCTGGCGCGCCAGGGGCGTGGGCGAGCAGGGATTGAAGGCCAGCGCCTTTCGCACCCGGTAGTTCTGCGACCAGCGGGCGTGCGCCGCCACGGCCTCCAGCACTTCCGGCGCGGTGGGACGCATCGCCGCGATCTTGATGGCGTCGCGCTCCACCACCCTCGGGTTGCTCAAGAGCGCACTGATCACGCGCGGATCGCGATCGTGGAGCAGGCGGTCGAGCAGGAGGCGGTCGTGGGTCTTGGCGGCGGCCGTTCGCTCGCCGGCGCTGCGGTCGACGTGGGGGTTATCGACCGGCTTCTCCGCCATGGGCGACCGGCGGGAGCCGAGAAACCGTGCGGCAACGTCACGGAAGCCGGCGTCGCGGGCCGCAACGTAGAGGTCGGTCAGCCGCTCGTAGTCGAGCTCGGTGAGCACGGAGGGGTTCACCGCCAGCTCGGCGAGCATCCAGCGGGCGCGCTCGTGACCCTGTCGCGACATCCATTCCAGGCGGTCGAGGGTGCCGATCAGCGAGGCGTCGTCGAAGCTCTCGAGGCCCTCGCGCAGCACGGTGCGACGGAGCGCGCGGTCGGACACCGCCACGAAGCGGCGGAGCCAGAGCTCCAGGAGCGGATCGATCTCCGCCGGCTGCTCGCGGTGCGCCGCGAGTGAAGCGAGCACGGCCGGGTGGGCCAGCGACATGCGTTCCCGCCTAACTGCGCGTCACGATAGCAGCGGGGCCATGTGGTTGTCTCTCCTGTTCGCCTGTGCCCCCGAGAACCCCACCTCCGCCGACGAGTGCAGCTGGGTACTGGGCGACGGCGCCCAGAAGGACTGCATGGCGCAGGTGGCGATCAACACCTTCCGCGTGAGCCCGTCAGAAGGGATCGCCTTCACCGAGGCGGAGATCGACGACGCGCTCCAGCGCGACTTTGTCTACCTCCAGGTGACCATGCAGATCGACGCGAGCACCAACAAGTACTGCGACCGCATCAACGACCCCGTCTTCAAGGAGCGCTGCACCACCCGGGTACAGCGACCCCACCTCAACCGCGCCGAGTCCGGTGGGCCGAGGAAGTAGACGATCACGGGGTTTCGGAAAGCCCCCCCCGCCTAGCCCTCACCGCAAGAGATGGAGGAGACGCTTGATGTTGCCGGTTGATAGCGGGGTCGGGGGGGACCGGATCCGAAATACAGCCGGAGTGTAGGCGGTCGGGTGGCCGTCCGCAAGAAAATGTGACCCATGAAGATGCGCAGGGGGCGAATGTCGCGCACCACCGCCCTCCCGCCCGGGGTGACCTAGCGCTCCGTCCCCGGTGGCACCAGCGCGGCCACGCGGAGCGCCAGCGCCCTCAGCGTGAAGGGCTTGCGCAACACCGGCACGCCCTCGCTGTTGTCGCGCAGGATGTCCACGCCATGGCCGCTCGTGAGCAGCACGCGACACCGGGGCTGGCGCGCCTCGAGCCGCTCGATCAGGCCCCGCGCCGTGGAGCCGCCGATCACCCAGTCGATCACGGCCACGTCGAACTGCCCGCTCTTGTCGATCAAGCGCTCAGCTTCCGCCACGCTGGCAGCGCACTTCGCGTCCCAGCCGAGCGACGAGAAGTACTCGGCGGCCAGCTGGGCGATCTCCAACTCGTCGTCGACGAGCAGTAGGCGTCTCACGCCCATTACCTACCACGAGCCGGAATCGGAGCGATCCGTCAACTCGCGTAGGGCCGCCGAAAACAGGCTTTGCATCGACTCGCCGCCTTCCTCGGGTGTGAGCCATCCCGCTGGGTTTGACAAGCCAAAGGCCTCGCCCGGCTCATTTTCGTCTTCGAACGCGGTCCAATCGGCACCGGGGTTTAATCGCACCCAGAGCCCCTCGGCGCGCAGGCGCTCGTAGAGACCGTACACGTGGGGGTGGTCGAGCAGGCCCACCAGGACGTGATCTTCCTCGGTGGCGAGGAACACCGTCGGCACCGGGCTGTGCCGAGCCATCGCGGGGGCCAGCTGCGCGGCGTCGCGCTCCGCCCAGTAGTCGCGGGCGGCCACCACGCTGTCGAAGCCCGGCGCGTCGACGCCGGCATCGTCGAGCATCGCGCGCAGCTGCGGGGAGAGCGCGCGAAGGCCGGTCACCGGGTCGGTGCTCCCGCCGACGGCGGCCTCCGGTGGCGCGCAGACACCGTCGGCGTCGAGGTCGGCGCAGGCCTTCTGGCCCTCGGCGTCGAGCGCGGCGGTGGGGGCCGTGAAGGGGCAATCGATACCACCCTCGCCCAGCGTGCAGCTCCCCTCCAGGTAGGCCGCGCCGCCGGCGCCGTACTCGACGTTGACGAAGCTCGCCCCGGCGGGCGTCTCGTAGGTGACGAGGCCCGCGACCGGAGGCAGGTCGAGCGCGGAGTCGCCGAGCGTGGCCACGGCGAGGTTTCCGCCGTTGCTGTGGCCCACGAGCAGGGTGAGGTCGCTGCGGGCGCCCACGCGGTCTCTGGGGCAGAGGCCGTCGCTGTCCTTCGCGTCGCAGGCGGCGTAGCGCAAGGCCAGGGCCACCGCCTCGCGCGCGACCTCGCCGCGGCGGTCGTCGATGCCGTCGGCCCAGCCGTCGCCGGCGAGATCGACGTGCACCGTCACGACGGCCTGCTCGAGGTCGGCCTGCGGCGTGCCGGCCCCCACGGGCACCACCGAGGCGTGGAAGGAGCCAGGGATGAACACCGCGACCGGCGCGCCATCGCCGCCCGACTCCGGCCATCGCAGCTCGGCGGGCAGGCTGCCGAGGTCGCCCTCGAGGTTCACGCGGGTGCGGCAACCCGGCACGTTGTCGATGAGCTCGCCCCCCGGGCAGGGATCGACGTCCTCGGTGCAGGCGAGCAGGAAGATCAAGGGACGGCGCCGGGGAAGAGCGAGGTGAACGAGGGCGGGGGCGGCGACTCGATGCGCAGGCAGTCACCGCGACCGGGCCAGGGGAGCTCTATCCACCAGGCGTGGAGGGCCACCCGGGGGGCCGGGAGACCGCCGTAGGCCTCGTCGCCGATGAGCGCGCAGCCGCTCGCTGAGAGGTGGGCGCGCACCTGGTGGGTGCGACCCGTGACTGGGTGGGCCTCGACGAGGATGCGTCCCTCGGCGCGCGCGCGGACGGTCCAGCGGGTGAGCGCGTCGCGTCCCCGGCCAATCGCTACGCGCCCACGCTGCCACTCGCCGAGCGGCAGGCAGCACTCGCCCTGGTCGGCGAGATCCCCGGTCCCCACGGCGAGGTAGCCCTTCTTCACCTGTCGCGACTCGAATGCGGCCGACAGCATGCGCTGACCCGCTGTCGTCCTCGCCATCACCAGCACGCCGCTGGTGCCCTCGTCGAGGCGGTGCACCACGAGAAAGCCCGTCTGCGTGACGATGCTGTCGCCCTGGTCGCGACCCGGGATGACCGGAAGCCCGGGGGGCTTGTCGATCACCACGAGGTGACGGTCCTGGTGCAGTACCGGTAGCACGGCCGTTACATAGCCCAGGACCATGCCCGTCCGTCCATTGCCTGCAGACCGCCTCTCCTGGCGGCTCCCCGACGGCGCCCTGCCCTTCGCGACCACCGCCTCCGTCCACCCGCTGAGCAGCTTCATCGGGCAAGACCAGGCGCTTTCCGCGATTCGCCGCGCCGTTTCCATCAAGGGCCCCGGCTTCAACGTCTTCGTGGCCGGCCCTCGCGCCGCGGGACGCCTCGGGAGCATCGAGCGCATCCTCCGGGAGCTCGAACCGCCGCGCCGTAGCACTCACGACTACGTGTACGTGAAGAACTTCATCGACCCAGGGCGCCCCAAGCTGCTGGTCTTCCCGCCTGGTCGCGGCATCGCCTTTCGCAAGGAGCTCGTGCGCGTGGCCTCGATGCTCATCGAGGAAGTGCCGGCGCTCCTCAATCGCGACGAGGTTCGTCGGGTGCGCGAGGGCAAACGGCAGGCCGCCGAGGTGGAACAGCACAAGTCGATGGCGCGGCTGGAAGCCCACGCCGACGAGCTCGGCTTCGTGATTGGCGCGCTCGGCGACGAGGAAGGCGGGCAGTCGGGGCCGATGCCCTTGTACCGGGTGCCAAGCGGGGCCGATCTCGAGGACGGCACAGACGACGAGGAGGCCGAGCCGCAGGTGCTGAGCCGGGCCGAGGTGCAGGTGCTGGCCGATCACGGCGACGACCACCTCGACCGGCCCCTCGCCGAGATCATGGGGGGTTTCGACGCGCTCGAGGCCGAGCTGGCCAAGCTGATCGACGTGTCGCGACAGACGACGATCGAGACGCTCAAGGCCGTGTCGGTCACCGAGGCGAAGGCCATCGGCGAGGGCGTGGCGCCCACCTTCCGCGACCTCTCGCGGCGCTTCCCGGCGGCCCGATCGTGGCTCGCCGAGCTGATGGAAGAGCTGGTGGAATGCCCCGAGTGGTTCGACACCGAGGAGCCCGACCACGACTCCCTGTTCGCGGCCTTCGCGGTGAACCTCCTCCACGTGGGCGAGAAGAAGCGCAAGGCGCCGATCGTAAAGGTCACCAACCCCACGTGGTCCCAGCTGCTCGGCGGCCTGGAGGGCGAGCCGGGTGCCTACGACCACCGCAGCATCCGAGCGGGCGCACTTGTCGACGCCAACGGTGGCTGGCTGGTGATCAACGCCGCCGACCTCCTGCAGGAGCCGGGCGTCTGGAAGGTGCTCAAGCGCGCGCTGGTGAGCGACGAGCTCGACGTGAGTAACCCCGAGGGACCGGGCGGCGGCCCCGCCGTCTTGCGCCCGGATGCGGTGCCGATCGACGTGAAGGTGGTGCTCGCGGGCGACGTGGGCGTGTACGCCGCGATGTACTACGGCGACCCCGAGTTTCGGAACTTGTTCAAGATCAAGGCGGAGTTCGAGGAAGACGCGCCGGTGACGCCCGCGGTGCTCGAGTCTTACGCCGCGTTCTGCGCTCGCGTGGTGCAGAACGAGGGGCTGCCGCACTTCACCCGCAGCGCCGTGGGCGACTGCATCCGCTGGATGGTGCGCAGCGGGGGGCGCGGCGGTCGCATCTCCACGCAGATGAGCGTGCTCTCCGACCTCTTGCGGGAGGCCGCCTGCGAGTCGGGCGACACCCTCGTGCACGGGCGACACGTCTGGGCGGCCCTGCGCGCGCGTCGCCTACGCGACGGGTTGGCCGAGCGCCGCACGCTGGAGCTCATCGAGCGCGGCGTGGTGCGCGTGCAGACCACGGGCCGGGTGCCGGGACTCATCAACGCTCTAGTGGTGTACCACGTGGGCGGACACGACTTCGGGCGTCCAATGCGGATCACGGCCACCGTGGGCGCCGGTCGCGCCGGGATCGCGAGCGTGGAACGCGAGGTGGGCCTCTCGGGGAAAAGCCACGACAAGGGCGTGCAGATCCTCACCGGGTGGCTGCGCGACAAGCTCGGCCAGACCCGCACGCTGGCGGTGACGGCCACGCTGTGTTTCGAGCAAAGCTACGGCCGGGTCGACGGCGACTCGGCCACTGTCACTGAGCTCCTCGCGCTCATGTCGGCCTTGTCAGGGCTCGGCGTCGACCAGGGGACCGCGGTCACCGGCTCGGTCAACCAGCTCGGCGAGATCCAGTCCGTCGGCGGAATCAACGAGAAGATCGAGGGCTTCTACGCCACCTGCAAGCTCCAGGGGCTCACCGGCGAGCAGGGCGTGTGTATTCCTGCCACCAACGTGCCGGACCTCTGCCTGGAAGACGAGGTGGTGGAGGCTTGCGCGCGTGGCCAATTCCACGTGTGGCCCATTGCCAGCATCGAGGAGGCCGCCGAGCGCGTGATGGGCCGGAGCCTGGGTGGCGACGACGGCCTGCTCGCTCTCTGCGGTCGGGCGCTCGACCGCTACCAGGACGTGGTCCGCCTGCAGGGCAAGAAGGAAAAGACCTAGTCGACCTTCCTCCTCCCGCTGCCCTCGTGGCTACTCGCAGGCGACGGCGGACAGGTAGGCGATCGTCACCCGGGCGCCGAGCGAGGGCGCCGACTGGGTGACGAAGACGACGGTGTTGGCTCCCTCGTCGTAGGTCCAGCCGGTGTAGTTGGCGCCGTCCACCGTCACCTCGATGCTGTTGGGAACCGGCCACTCCGCGAGCGGGTAGGTCACCGCCGCCTCGATGGCCGGCAGCGTGGCGAAGGACTCGAAGACGTCGGTCCAGTCCTCGTCGCAGAGGTCGCCGATGGCACCACCGTAGGCCTGTGCCAGCTCAGCGTAGGCCTCGGCGTTCGCTGCGCAGGCTCCACCACGGGGCACGAGCGCGGACACCCGCAGGGCGCCCGGGTCGTCGACGAGCGCGGCGAGGTCGGCGGCGGCGAGCTCGACGTCGTTGGTGGGCGCTTGCTCGGCGACGATCACCAGGTCGAGGTCGGCTCCCGCCCGTCGAAAGCCATGGAGGCAGCCGCCGTCGAGCGTCTCGTCCATGGCGGCCAGCGCCAGGCCGAGCAGGTTGCCGTCCCAGGCGCCCGCGGCGTCGTCGAAGGCGCGGTCGAGCACCCGTAGCGTGCCCAGGTCGGTGTCGCTGGTCGTCGCGAAGGCCGGCTCGTCGAGTGGGCAGTCGCTCGCCGTGCCAAGCGCGGTGAGCTGGAAATCTACGTTCGTCGCGGCGAGCGTCTCGACGTAGGCTTCCAGCGCCGGCGCGAGCCGTGCGTCGCCATCGGTGGCGCTCGGCTCCACCACGAAGAGCACGTCGGTGGGCTGCGTCGGTCGGTAGTCGAAGCTCTCCTCGACCCGCTCGCCCTCGTAGCCGAGGCCCTCCAGCGTGACGGGGAAGTCGGGCCAGAGCGGGTCGTTGCTGCTCACCGTGAGCACCGCGCCGCGATCGCCGCTGCCGCCGGGCGTGAAGCTCAGCTCGATGACCTCGCTGCTGCCTGGGGCCACCTCGGCGTTCCAACCGGTGACAAGGTAGTCGCTGCCGTCGAGCGCGATCTCGTCGATGTCGAGCGTCTCGCTGCCCTCGTTCCGAAGGACAACGGTCGCGACACCGCTACAGCCGACGACCGTGGCGGGCACGTCGATCGACTCGAGGACCAGGACCGGAGCTAGCCCCACACCGAACAGCTCCACCAGCTCGCCGCCCGGGTCGACTCGGAGCTGGGCGAAGGCCGTCGACTCGGTGACCGGGGCAAACCGCACCGCCACGTCGGCCGATTCGCCCACGCCGAGGGTGAAGAAGGGCTCGGCGAGGACCTCGAAGCCCTCGTTCCCGATGGGCTCGTCGTGACCGGAGACGGTGACGTCATCGTCACCAAGATTCTGCACGGCGAAGGAGAGTGTACTCTCGCCGATGTTGTTTACGGATACGCTGCCGAAGTCGAGGGTCAGCGGCGTGACGGCGACACGAGACTCGGGCGTGCCGACCGGGTCGTCTTCGACCGGCCAGTCACGCAGCGGGGCACACGCAACGAGCGCGAGCAGCACCCGCGCATGCTACCGCGGAGCGGGGCCTCGTGTCTGCGAAAGGGGTGCGCCGAAGCCCACGCTGAGGGTGCCGCCATACGCCTCGGTCCAGGCCTCGTTCCACTGGTAGCCCCCGGCCCAACCTTCCAGCCGGGTGGCGACGAAGCCGGTGCCGACGGGCAAGTCGAGGCCGAGTGCCAGGCCGCCCGCGAAACCCGGCGTTGATTGCCGCTCGTAGCCGCTCCATCGGTAGGGAAGCCGCAGGTCGGCGTAGGCGCCCGCCCAGCCGGGCCCGAGGCTCGGGCCAAGCGTGGCGCCGAGGGACAGGTCGCCGGTGGTCTGGGGCACGCCATCGACCGGATTGGCGCCGTCGGCGAGCGAGGCGCCAACGTGCAGATCGGTGCGCCAGGGGCCGGAAAGGCGGACCGGGTTGGCCAGCACCAGCCGCGCGCTGCTCGCCACGGGGAAGAGGGCGTCGTTGCCGCCGCTCACGGCCACGCCGCCAAGCACGGACAGGGTGGACGCCTTTCGCGCCACGAGATTCTCGAGGGACAAGGTCTCGCCGGCCTCCACACGCACGCGATCATGGAGCAGAGTGCGGCCATCTTCGGTCTGCACCTCGATGGTGGCCACGCCCGGATCGACCGCATACAAACCGGGCAGCTCGCCGCGCGGGGTGCCGTTCACAAACAGCCGGGCGCGGGCGAGGATCGCGTCGCAGGCGGCGATGAGCGCGCGCTCCGCGGCGTCGCGGAGCGAGTCGGCGCCGGCGAGGAAGATCTCTTCTCGTCCCACGATGCGGTACTCGGCGCGGGGCACCTGCAGGCCGCCCGTCCATGCCATCGTCCGGTCGCGCGCGTGCTGGTGGGCCTCGGCCACGTCGACGAGGCCGTCCTCGTCGAGGTCGGCGCTATCGCGCGACTTGGTCAGCGCGTCGATCAGAAAGTGCGTGTACACGCCGTTCTCGAGCGTCGGGTCTTCCATGGCAGGCTGCCAGTACTGGGCGGCATACAAACGAGCTTCCGACTCGGAGATGTCGCGCACCTCGCGGGGGGCCGGCACCTCGCCTCGGAACCCGGACAAGAGCTGCTGAGTCGGCGCGGAGACGGCAGAGCGGCTGCCGGTGCGACCGTTGTGGCAGGTGTCGAGGATCAGGACGCGGCGGCGCGCCGGGAGTTCATGAACGAGCGCCTCGATCTCGCGAACAGCGAGACCGGTCGCCTCGGGACGATCGAGGCGCCCGTCGGAAGGGAGAAACCAGAGTTGGCTGCCCTCGAGGGGGTCGAGGGTCAGCGTGCCATGGCCCGACAGGTAGAGCACGAAGGTGTCGTCACGCTGAAGGTCGGCGGTCGCGACGCTGAGCGAGCGAAGCAGGCCCTCGCGGGTCGTGGCGTCGTGGCCGGAGATCACGAAGACGCGGTCGAAGCCGCCGACGTCGGCCGAGCCCAGCACGGTGCCGAGGTCGCGCGCGTCCTTCTCGGGGAACTTCAGGCCTTTGAGCGCGGGATCGTTGTAGTCCTGCACGCCGACGAGCACCGCCACCCGCCGGGGCCGGTAGGCGACTTCGAGCTCGGGGCTCGACGTCGTTTCGACGACGCCCGCATGGGCCTGCAGGGCAAACAGGAACGCGATCATGGGGCGACCGCCCGCACGGGGAATCGCAGGGCCTCGGCGCCCCCTTCGAGGGTGAAGATCGCCGCGGCCTCGCCCGCTTCGAGCGTGTAGCCCACCGGCAGGTCGACGGTTCCCGTGCCGACGGGGCCCGACCAGATGACGGCCTCGTCGCGACGCAAGCTGAGGGTCGTGGGGGCGGTGCTGGTCACGCGGAACCGGAGGGTGGTCCCGGCAGTATAGGTGTGGCCGGACACGAAGCGCGCCACTTCGCCGGAGGGACTCACCACCGCCACCTTGAGATCCACTGCCGGGAGGATCGGCCCGGCGCCTCGCTCGATCATCGCGGACGGGTTGCCGGTGACCTCGCCCTCGCGCACCACCAGCATCGCCATCGCCGCCATGCCGAGCATGCCGGCCACGGCGAAGCCGCGCACCCGGAATGCATCGTGACGCCGTTGTCTTTTGTAGGCGGTGAGGGTGCGCGACACCACCTGGGCCGAGGGCTCAATCGGCCCGAGGACGCGGAACTGGGCGTCGAAGGCGTCGTCGGTCACGACACCTCCAGGAGCTCGCGCAGGCGCGCACGCCCGCGGGAAATCCGGGCGCGAGCGTTGTCGGGCGTGACGCCGAGAACCGCCGCCACCTCGTTGTGGTCGAGGCCCACGACGGCGCCGAGCAAGAACGCGTCGCGCAGGTTCTCTGGCAAGGCGGCGAGGGCACGCTCCAGCGCGATTCGGTCGTCCGGTGCGCTCCGATGCGCGGGCTCCCACTCGTCGCCGAGCAGCTCAGGTCGCCGGGCAGCCGCCCGAGCGCGGTCGCGGATGGTGTTCACCGCGATGCGGTAGAGCCACGAACGGAAGGTGCCGTCGTGATGCGACCAGGTGGACCGGGCGCGGTGAACGCGGAGGAAGGTCTCCTGGAAAACGTCGTCGGCGGTCTCGCCCTGGCGGGTCATCCGCAGGGCGAAACCGTAGAGCGGCGCGCGGTAACGCTCGAACAGCGTGCCGTAGGCGTCTTCGCTGCCGTCACGAACCGCGTCCATCAAGTCCTCGTCGGTAGGCGGGTTCTTCACCCGATCTCCGGCTCGAACTACGCCGCGGGGGGCGCGGGTGTGACAGCGCGCTTTCGGGTCATCGCGAGAACCAGGGCGGCGACGACTGCGCAGGCCCAGGGGAAGTACCGCCCCCAGCTTCGGTAGGGCGTGTCGAACTTGGCAAGTCGAAGCTCCACGACCTCCGTCACCTCGGTGTAGGGCCGCGTCTCGTGCTTGATCACCCCGTGCGGCTCCACCACCATCGAGATGCCAGTGTAGGCGATGCGCAGCATCGGGCGGCCCATCTCGACCGCGAGCGCGGCCGAGAGCATCGCGTGCTGGTGGGGGGCCGACGTGTCGCCAAACCACCCGTCGTTGGTGATGTTGACGTAGGCGTCGGCGTCGGAGAGCACCCGCATCTGCTTCTCGAGGATGGCCTCGTAGCAGATGGGCGTCGTGAAGGTGAACTTGCCCGAGTCGAAAACGGTGGGGCTGGTGCCCGCGCGGAAGTGACCCACGCCCTCGATCCAGCGGTCGAGGTAGCTGAAGGGCCACGGCAGGTACTCGCCGAAGGGCATCGGCACCATCTTGTCGTAGCGACCGGTGATCTTGCCATCGCGACTGAACAGGTAGGCGGAGTTCCAGCTTGCACGTTTGCTTGGATCCTCCGGGTCGGCCTCGCGGGTGCCACCGCCGACGAGGAAAGCAAAACCGTACTCGCTGGTCATCTTCTCGAAGACGGGCAGCACGCGCTTGTCGGTGGGGTTGTAGTAGATCGAGCCCTCGGGCCACACGACGAGATCGGGCTTCTGGTCGACCACCTTGCCGGTGAGCTCCATCCAGCTCTTGAACACCTCGGAGCCGCGGTCCTGGATGCGCTGGACCATCGTGACGCCCTGCTGCAGGATGCTCACCCGGGCGACGGGTGCCCCGGCGAGCGCGGCCTCCACGGCGTGGAATCGCCGGTAGCCGAAGCCGATGTTGCCGAGAAACAAGGCCAGGACGATGCCGAAGGGGATCAGCGAACGCTTCGAGGCTCGCGACAAGACCAGCTCCGCGACCGCCGCGTTCGTGGCGATGACCAGCCAGGACACGCCCATGGCGCCAAACACCGACGCGAGCTGCCAGGTGTACGGGGTGCGGTACTGGCCCACGCCCTGGTAGTAGGGGAACAACGCGGGTTGAAGGAACTCCCCGGCCACCCACACGCAGGGGTAGGCGAGCACCCACCAGGCGCCGAAGCGGCGGCGGAGGGGGTGGATGGCCATCGCGAGGAGCCCGTAGGGCAGTCCCCACACCGCCGCGAAGAGCCCGATGATCAGGGCCGCCAGTGCGAGCGGAATGTTGCTGAAGAGGTCGATGGTCTGCGCGAGCCAGAAGAACAGGGTCCAGACCGCGAAGAAGCCGGAGAGATAGCCGAGCTTGAAGTTTCGTTTCCGGTCGTCGCTGGCCACGGCGACGAACAGGGGGACGAAGGTGAGCCAGTGGATGAAGGCGAGGCCGTAGGGCGGCGACACGAGCTTCAGGATCAAGCCTGAGAAGAGCGCACCGGCGATCAGGGGCGCGTGTGCGCGGGAGAAGAAACGGGGGGCGGCGGTCATCGTGATCTGGGCCTACCAGCGGGGGGCGCGGCGTTCGCGGAAGGCGTTGATACCCTCGCGGGCCTCGCCGCTGGTCAGCGCCAGGGCGCCGTGGTTGGTCTCGACTGAGAGCGCCTCGTCGAGGCCAAGGTCGGCCGACACCCGCACGGCGGCAAGGGCCAGGCGCACCGCCTGCGGCCCGTTCTCGCACACGGCGCGGGCCGCAGCGAGCGCCGTTGGCAGCGCCTGCCCGGTGTCACACAGCCGCTCGACCAGCCCAAGGTTGAAGGCCTCCTCGCCGCCGAGGCGCCGGCCCGTACAGATGAGATCGGCGGCTCGGCCGGGGCCGATGAGGCGCGCGAGTCGGGTGCACCCACCCACGTCGGGGATCATCCCGAAGCGCACCTCAGGCAAGGAGAGGAGGGAAGAGCGAGCGGCGATGCGAACGTCGCAAGCGAGAGCGATCTCCAGGCCGCCGCCGATGCAGGCGCCCTCGATGGCGGCGAAGGTGGGCACCTCTAGCTCCGCGAGCGCCGCCACGCAGTCCTTCAGCTCGCCGATCACCCGGCGAGCCACCCCGTCGTCGCCCCTGTCGACCGCCGGTGCGATGTCGCGGAGCAGCGAGTTGTCGACCGAGAGATCGAGTCCCGCTGAGAAGTCATGGCCGTCGCCGGTCACCACCACCGCGCGAACCTCGGGCAAGCCGCGGGCGGCCTCGCGCAGCTGCTGGAAAGCCTGCCCGTCGAGAGCGTTCTTGCGGGCGAGTTGGCTGAGGGTGATGACGCCGATGGCGCCATCGACGCGGGAGAGGACAGGCATCCTCGCCGCGTATCTCACGACGAGGTCGGCCCGCGCTCTGGCATGGCCCTCCCCCGTCCCTCCGGGTCGGTCCTGCCCGTCCCTCTGTCGCGACGCGGGGCCCCCTATCTCCAGGCGATCCGGCGCCCGGAAGCTAGCTTACCGGCCTGCGGCCGACGGGTCCTGCCGTCCCTGGCGTCCCCATCGGCTGCGCTGCGCTGCGCTCCGCTCCGCGACGGGGCGCGCCAGGAACGTCACCCGTCTCCTCGACTTGGCTTCCGGGCGCCTCGATCACGTCGGCTGGACCCCACTGCGACCAGGCCGAGCAGGGCCTCGATCCGTGCCTGAGGGGGGCGCTGCCGGGGCGAAGTGGCGGCGAAGCTGCGGGCCAACGGGGACGGACTCAACCGCAGGCGACCGGTCCACCATGCCGAACGGAGACGCCGGGGCGGAGCCTCCGGCCCATCCCGAGGGGGAAGCACACGAGACTCGCGCCAAGTGGAGGAGCCAGGTGCGATCTACGACGCGGAAGGACCCCTGGGCGCGTGGCGCCGAGGGGTCCTGGAGTGTCGGAGATCGGGCCATTCGCCGACGTCGCGAGGCGTCGCCGCGCGATGTCAGCGGTGGGCGAGCGTTTACGACA
>SXON01000093.1 GCA_005778355.1 Pseudomonadota bacterium
CCTCGTGGAGGTGAACGAGTATGGCGAGGGCCAGGGCACGGCCTCGAACCACCAGGGGCGATTGTGGCGCCAGTGGGACACCGCCGGCCGCGTGGTCCACGACAGCTACGACTTCGAGGGGAACCTGGCGCTTTCAACCCGACGTTTCTGGGACTGGCGGGCGAGCGGCGAGCAAGTCACCTGGGGCGACGACGCGGCGGATACCCCGTCCGCCACCTTGCTTGAAACCGAGGAGTTCCCGACCACGCGCGAGTACGACGCGCTCGGGCGCGTCGTCACGCGGGAGACCCCCGACGGCTCGGTCACCACCTTCACCTACAACGAGGCCTCCCTCCTCGAGAGCGTCGCGGTGCTCCTCCCAGGGGCCACGACCGCCACCACCTTCGTGTCGGGCGTGGAGTACAACGCGAGGGGACAGCGCTCGTCCATTACCTACGGCAACGGCGTGTCCACCGCGCACACCTACGACCCGGACACCTTCCGCCTGGCGCGACTGGTCACGACCCGCGCGAGCGACAGCGCCGTGCTGCAGGACCTCGTCTACGAGCACGACCCCGCCGGCAACATCACGGCCATCGCCAACGACGCTGACGACACGCAGTATTTCAATGCCACCGCGGTGTCGCCGGACCAGTCCTTCACCTACGACGCCACCTACCGGTTGATCGAGGCGACGGGGCGCGAGCGGGCCTCGCTCGGCTACCTCCAGCCCGGCGACGAGCCCGCCTACGGCAACCGGCCCGACGTCGCGACGGCGGTGCAGTCGTACACCCAGTCGTACACCTACGACGAGGCCGGCAACATCACCGAGATGGACCACCTCGTGGGGAGCGGGTCCGCGTACAACTGGACGCGAGCGTACGCCTACGCCAGCACGAGCAACCGGCTTTCCTCGACGACGGTGGGCACCACGACCGAGAGCTTCTCGCACGACGCGAGGGGCTCGATCGTGTACCTCCCGTCGCTCCGGTTCAGCTCGTCGCTGTCGGCGAACATCGAGACGGACTTCCGCGACCAGGCCCGGAAGGTGCACCTCGCCACCTCCGGCCACTACGCCCTGTACTTCTACGACGCCGCCGGCCAGCGCGCCCGGAAGGTGGTCGTGACGGACAAGACCACCGAGCGGATCTACATCGGCGGGGCCTGGGAGGTGTACCGCGACCACGGCACGGGCACGACGGTGCAGGAGGAGCGCGAGACGCTCCACGTGATGGACGGCGAGCAGCGCGTCGCGATGGTGGAGACGCTGACGATCTCCTCGGGCACGCCCGTCTCCCCGCCAGCCCCGGTCCAGCGCTACCAGCTCGGCAACCACCTCGGCTCGGTGGCGCTCGAGCTAGATAGTGCAGGTTCAATAATATCCTACGAGGAGTACCACCCCCACGGGACGACCGCGTGGCGAGCGCCAGAACTCGCGACGGTCTCGCTCAAGCGCTACCGCTACACGGGGATGGAGCGCGACCCCGAGTCAGGGCTCCAGTGCCACGGGCGGAGGTACTACGTGCCGTGGCTGGGGAGGTGGCTGAGCGCGGACCCGCTTGGCGTTGCCGGAGGAGTCAATCGATACGCCTACGCGGCGGGAGCGCCCAGTCAGCTTGTTGACGGCAGCGGCCTCTTCCCCACCCCAGGTCTCCAGCTCGCTTGCGAATCTGACGTTGCTTCTCCTGCCGACCCTCCCTCTGATCCGACGTTTTCGCTAGGATCGCCGCCGGAGCAGCCAGGCCTCGTCGCAGTTGTGGGCGCCGGCGGCGTGGTCGAGTATCTTCGGCAGGACGAGCTTGATGCACGAGCCAGCGCGGTGATGGATCGTGTCGCCGCAGGCGACGGGTCGCTCTTGATCGCGAACCGGTCTATCGACAGCGTCGATGGCGTGACGCGCGCCACCGAGTTGACGCAACTAGCCGCCGAGGACTTCGCCGTGGCGACTCTCGTTGCTCTCGATCAGATAGCGCATACCGGAGTTGGGCTGTCGGTGCTTGAGTCTCTGGTCGCCAGCGGGCGTCCCACGGTGATCGCCAGGACCTCCGGGGTGCCGTCCGCCCTGTCAATCTCATCGGGTGTGATCGGCCACGAGCCCAACGTCGTGCTGTTTAATCCTGATCTCGGTCCTGAGGACCTGGCGGGTCCTGATGGCGAATCGGAGTCATGGTGGCAGGGTGGCAATGTGCCCGTGGTGGCACTCGGTCACGAGCTCATGCATGCCTTCCGACGCAACCTCGGCGCGCGGCCCGGCGGCTTGGCCCGTCGTGAGGTCACCGATTTTGGGCCGCAGGGCGTCTCCTTGACGGCGGAAGCGGCTTCGCCCGAGGAGTTTCAGGTCACCGGACTCTACGAGTTTTCCGGAGGTTACTTCACCGAGAACCGGCTGCGCGCAGAACTCGGCGCCGAGCGGCGCGAGCGGTACAACCGGTGAATCGCGCATGGTGGCTGCTACTCGTCGCCGCAGGCGGTTGCGGGCAGAATCTCAGCGGTGAGCGCAGTCCCGCCCCGCCTCGTGGAGCACTATGCCAAAGCGCGGAGATGGGGGGGGTGTCCACAGTGGCGGACTGCGGCGGCGTGACGGTCATTCATGCAGCTGGCGCCACCAGTGTGTCCAGCCTCTCGCTTGCCGTGGCGGAGGTTGCAAGTCGTGGCGACCAGTATTTGGAGGTTGAACTGTCGAATTGGGAGTGCCCCTCCGGAGGTTTACCGCGACTGCGGCTAAGAAACCCGGCGTGCCTGCGGCCCACTCTGGAAACTCGCGCCGTTGCCGGCGAGACCGCGCTCGTCATCGACTGGACCACGTCCGGCCCAATCGTCGGCTTCGTGGATATGTGGGCTGTTCTGGTGGGGGATTCCACGCGGCCGGGTCGGACAAGCGAGCCGCCGCAATCGACCGATGACTGTGCCAAGCTGCTCGCAGCCACCTCGACTCCAGTGGTCCTCCGGCCCACGATGGACACCGCGCTTCGGGACATTGCGACGATCGGATGGGCCATGCAGGAGTGCGGGTTCAACACCCTCCTTCTGGGCGCGACGCAGAAGCCGTAGTTACAGGCTGGAAGGGGCCTCCCTGTCGGCGACGGCCTTCGGATGCAGGCCGCCTACCTCGACAACGACGCCCGGGAGCTGGAGCTCTCCCGCCAGGTGTCGCTCGCCCGGCTCGACCCGGCGGCGGTGGAGCACTTCCGCGCCACCGGCGAGTGCTGGGTGTCATTGCCCGAGGCGCTGTTCGACCTCGACTGCCCCGGCCACTAGTTCCGCCGCCTGCGGTCGGTGTCATATTACCGCCGCTTCCTCGGCCCCACCCAGACCCGCTCGCGCCACTGCCCGTCCCGGTTCTGGATGTTGAGCCAGCCGCCGCCCCCGTCGGCGAGGGTGTTGCGGGCGAGCTGGATGCTCTCCGCCTGCGTGGGCAGGACGCGCCAGGCCTTCTCCCTGCCGCCGCGTTTTACGGCCCAGCCATCGTCTCGCACGGTGACGTACAACTCGTCTGGTTCAGCCATCGGTGGTCCTCGTCCGGGCGACTGTAGCACGCCACTCATCGTGCCCTGATTGATTCACCGCAAATGTTGGCCGGCCTCTCCTGACGATTGCGGCCCGTCCGGTCCGTGATACGCTTGCGTGACACCCCGGAGCCCTCGATGCCCATCCAGCCTGGACAGGAACTCAGCCAGCTCGACTTCGCTGCCCTCATCGGCTCGCCGCTCAATGCGGTCATAGAGGCGCAGGCCAAGGCGGCTGTCACCTCCGCCGACTTCGTCACCCAGGTGGGCTTCAACACCGTGACCGACGCCGCCAACGTGACCACCCGGACGCCCGTGGTGGTCGACTTCAGCTACAAGAAGTCGGTTGTCGATCCCACCACCGGCACCTCGTCCGACAAGAACGCCACGCTGTCGGTCCCGCTGCTCACCATACTCCCCGTGCCCTTCATCCGCGTGGAGGAGGCCACCATCGAGTTCAACGCCAAGATCACCGCCACCGAGTACCGCGAGGTCACCGACGAGAGGAGCCTCAACGTCAACTTGTCGGCCAAGGCCCGGTTTGGCGTGGGCTCGGCGAAGATCAGCGGCTCCTACGCGCAGAAGAAGACGAGCAAGTCGGGCGAGAAGGTGGAGCGCGACTACACAATGAACGTGAAGGTGAAAGCCGTCCAGGACAACATCCCCGCTGGCCTCGACCGGATCCTCACCATCCTGGAGTCGTCGATCAGCGAGAAGGTGGCCGCAACCTAGGCCATGCTCCGCCTCGACGAGCTGGTGGCGGCCATCGCCGAGGACCTCGTGCGGGCGCGAGCGGCCTCCGACCTCGAGTCCGCGAGGGTGGCGCTGGCGTACGAGGAGGAGCCCCTCCTCGCCGGACTGCCGGCCCCTCGCGTTCGCCTGGAGGAGGCACTGGTGGAACTGCCGCTGGTGGCGCTGGGTCCGCTTCCCCCTCCGGCGAGCCTGGTGGCGCGCTCGCTGGCCGAGTACCTCCGCTACTGGCTACGGGGGCGTTCCGCAGACGTGTCGCTCGCCGCCCCGCTCGCGGAGGAGCTCGCTGCCGTGTACGGGCGCGGCGACGTCAAGGACGTGGCGCGCATGCTCCCCGACGTGGGCGCGGAGCCGGCGGAGCTCGCGCAAGTGGCCGCCACCATGCGATTCCTCGCCGAGCGCGGCGCCTCGGTGGCAGTAGCCGTCGAGACCGCGGAGGTCCGAGGCGCCACGGCTGCGGGCGCGGCGATGCGAGTGTCGTTGAAGTTCCGCGAGGAGGGGCTCTCCTGGGCGGGCAGCGGCGCCGGCCGAAGACTAGTGCCGGAGTAGCGATGCTGCTCAGTGAGCGTCGCTGGGTTGTGGAGCGGCTCGCCGCCGTGCCATCGCTGGCTCGCCGGGTGGAAGACCGCGACGCCGAGGCCACGCGGGCGGTGCTCCGGTGGCTCGAGGTTCCGCCGACCGGCATCCTCGCGCACAGCCCCCTCGCCGCGTCGCTGGCGGTCCAGCGTGGCCGCCTGGCGCTCGCGGGCAGCCTCGCGCGCGACGCCGGGCCCCGCGAGCGCTCCTCGGTCACCATCCGGCGGGCAACCTGGGCGGCGATCGAGGAGGCCACGCGCCTCCTCGAGGCCAGGCGGGACGAGATTGACGAGGTCATCGACCCGCTGCGCGAGCGGCTCGTGCAGCTCGTGGTGGTGGCCGCGGCGGCGGGCCCGATCCCGTTGGCCCAGGACGGCGGGGTGGCCAGCACCTGGGCACACCTCGCCAGCGTGCCCAGCGGCGCGGCCCTCGCCTCGCTCGTAGCGGCGTCGACCGCCCCGGACGATCGACTCGCGCTGCTCGCGCAGGTGCTCGACCGTTTCCTGTCGGGCACGGAGGCGCCAAGGCCGGAGGCCGCGCCGGACGACGCCGGTGGTGGCGGCCCGGGCTGGACGTTCCGGTAGCGCGCCTGCACGGCGTGCCCGCTCCGTCTCCTCCACGCGCGGGCGGTAGTGGGCAAGGAGCATTTACGCGCGTCAACAGTCCACGAGACCGGATCACCCGCGAGGGCGATGGCCGCCCGGGCGGGGCGCCATCGCTCCTTCAGGGAACTCGCGGGGCGCGCTGACCTCCAGCTGTCGCACACCTTCCTGTGGTACGCGGTCCGGGTCCGCCCGCAACTGGAGTCCTTGCCGCCCGAGATCGCCATGGCCCTCCCCCTCTCCCACCACCGGCTGCTGGTGCACGTCCCGCGGGAGGGGGATCGGGCGGATCTCGTCCAGCGCGCGATCAGCGGGCGGCTCGGGAAGCGCGAGCTGGAGCACGAGATCCGTCGCCTCGTTCCACGCCGAGGTGGCAAGACGGTCCGCCGTGGCCAGCCGCTGGTCACGATGGTGAGGCGGCCTGGCCGGGTGGCGGGGGAAATCGAGTCCCCGCGACCGGCGGACTCCGCGAACACGCGTCCAATGAAAACCGCCGAGGTCGAGGAGCTGCGGGCGACGCTGGTGGCGGTGCGCGCCCGGTGTGAGGAGCTGGAGCGCGCCATCGTGGGCGTGATCGTGGCGTAGCCAACGGCCCACCGCCGGGCCTGCTTGTTTGCGCGCGTAATCAGGGGACGCCTTGACACTCAATCGATTCCCGTCTGCGAAATCGACGACGGCCGCCAAGGCGAGGCGCCGGTGTACGTCCTGACACACGTTCACGGTGAAACCGTTGTTCTTCGTTTCAATCTGGGTGACGCTGGCGGATTGTGGAGCCCGGACGGTACTCTGCGGTGACGACGACATCCTCTTCGCCAAGTACTTGCCGGTCGCTTTTGGTCGGCCAACCCTATGGCAGTCACCCCCGGCGGCTCACGGGCACCCCGTGCGGCCAGTGACCTCACTGCGCGAGCATCGCTCGCCACGCGATCCACCCACTTCGAAGGTTCCAAGTTGCGTGCGCCGCTGAGGAGCGGCGACTCTGGCCCGGACCTACACCGTTCCCGCGCCCGCACACGTCGGGCAGGTGCGGCCCGGAGGGCTGAACGACACCGTGGGACTACCGCGCTTCTCCATGTCCTCCTGAATGGTCGTGGGCAGGAGCTCGATGCGGACGCGGATGCGCGCACGCCGCCCCTCGACAGGAAAGCTGAACTCCTCGGCCTGTTCGCCCGAGGTGAGGAGCAAGTGAGCGAGGCGTTTGGCGAGATCGAGCATGGTGGTGGTTTCCTATAGTGGAGTCACGGTGCCGGCGGCCGCGTGTGAGACCTTGAACTGCGCGTACAAGTGGATGGCGGCCCTATTCTCGCGAAGGAGATCCCGTCCACTCTTGGAAAGCCCGGGAAGTGCGGCGCACGCTTCGATGTCCTCGTACATCTCCAGGTAGCGTTCCAGGAACGTACGCTCGACCAGTGACCTGTCGATCAGGCCCCCTTCGCAGCAGAGGGCGATTAACTCGAGGGTGTTGACCGCATCGATGACGTGCGGAGTGACGGGATTCTGCGCGTCAATCTTCCTTAACTTGCCGACGTAGTCCCAGAGCGGAAGCAAGAGTTGGCGCTGGGCCAATAGGGTCTCCTGGGCCTGCAGGCGCGCGGAAAACCGCTCCTGTCGCACCGCGAGCCCGATCGACACCAGGATGGCGACCCCGGACAGCACGGCGGCGGCGAAGGAGACGACAACCTCGGTGGTCATGGGCGGGGACGTATCTGGTCCCCATTCTCCGCGCAGCTGCGCCCGTCGATGCAACGGATCTCGGGACGGTGGGTCACACAGTCCAAACCCGCCGCGTCGTCAAGATTCAGGCCGGCCTCAATCATGACTTCAACACAATATTCTCTATTCGAATAGCGCTTTCCACCATCAACGCCCCACCATGAACCATCGCCTGCGGTGGGATCGTGGCCGTCCGGGGTAGCGCCATGATCCCGGCCGTTGATCAGGATGCAGCAAGCCGGGATCCCGTACGCCATGCTCTCGATCTCAGGGGCGACCAGAACGCGCGTGATTCCGGCGAGCAGCGCCTGGCATCGACGTCGAGAAATAGCTGGCGTGGACCTTCGAGCGGAGGGACACCTGGCGCCACAAGCTCGGCCTCGCCGCGGCCGACCTGGGCCCGCCGTCTACAGGCGGGCGCTGGAAGGGCGACCGGCGGGCTTATAGGGCGGGAGACTCGCGCATGCGCTGGAGGCGTAACCGGCCCGAAGTCGCCTGCCTTCAAGGTTCCGCGGATCGGTCACCCGGCGCATCAGCGCACCCGCCGCAGCGGGCCCGACACCAGGAGTGGGGTAACGCGAATGTGGAAGCGGTCGCAGATGGACTGCCGCAGTTCACGGTCCGCCGGAAAGAGCATGAAGTGCCGGTGGACAAGCCGCCGCGCTACGGCAGCCACCATCCGCTCATTGCGGTTGCCAGGAAACAGCGCCAGGGCCTCGCTCCTAGGGAACTCACTAAAATGCTCGAGCTTGATCGAGAGCAGGAGGAGGGCGTGCTCCGTTCTCGCGGGATCCAGCACCCGAGTGTAGAGGGCGCCAAGCTGCTCCATGCCAATACTCTCCGCGCAATGGAGAATCGTTCCCATGATCGTGCCCTCGCACAGCGAGGTCACGAGCACAGCCGCCTCCTGATCGGGCCCTCCGCCACGCTCGGGCGTAGCGGACGTGGGACCTCCCGGGTCTGCACCGGGCTCGAGCCGCCGGCGTGTGGCGCGGGCCACAGCCTCTGCGATCTCGCTGCGATGCTCAGCGACGAGGTCAAAGAAATAGCCCAGCAGCCGTAGGCTGAGTGCCACGCAGGAACCGGCCAGCGCGATCTTGCGCTCGGCTGACAACGACCCGCGAAGATTACGCAGGACCTGCCCGATGATCTCGACGCTCTTCAACGCCGCATTCACATTCAGCACCCCCTGCAGTTCTTCGCCGGATAACTCGAGCGCACTCGCTTCGACCTGAGCGCGCTCGCTTTGGTCAGCGTGGTCCCGTGTCGCAGCCCGGTACTCCCGCGACCGCGAGGGATCGACACTCAACTCGCTCAAGCTCGCAGGACCGCCATCTCCAGCGTGTCGACTGGCCGTCCACTCCTCGACCTCGCGATACAGGCTCTTGGCGGCACTGAGCGCCGCCTCCAGTACAAATGGATCCTTGCATAGAAACGCAAGGAAAAGCATCACGTTGGCATTTCGCTCCTCGTAAAGGGCGGCGCACATCTCGACGACGCGGTCCCGGTGATCCGCCAGGTGCTCAGCAATGTGACGCGCGAGGAAGTAGAAAAACTGATGACGGTAGCGGAACCGAACCCCGCCCGCTCTGACCTCCAACACGTTCGCGGCGAGAAGCCGAGCCCGCATGCGATCAAACGGAAGTTCAAGCAGAAGCGCCGTGCAGTACGCGGCATGCCAGTCGCGGAACTCAGCCTCCCCCATGGCATTCTCTTCAAGACGATCAAGCCTGAAAGCCAGCTCGGCCAGATAGCCGTAGTGAAGATCCAGGTCCGCAGGCTCAATTCCAGCTCCAAGCAGCGCTTGACTCAGCAGGGACTCGTGCAGAAATCCCTGGGAACCTCGGGAGGTGTCGAGACGGTGGGTGGCCTCCAGCTGCTGGAGCACGGCCAACACGTAGATTGGCTTGGCAGGCACGACCGACCGCAGGAGAAACTCGTTGATGAGCCTCTCGCTCGCGTGCACCTTCCGCTGCATCGCCTCATCGTCGAGCCCGTGCTCCCCAATCGAGTGCCAGCGCTCCACGAGTCTGCCCCTGAGACGATGGGAGAACTCGAGCAACTCCACGTGTTCAAATTGTAGGAGTACCGAGCCTTGGTTGGGCTCCGCAGCAATTTCCTCCACGCGCGCGTCGTGGCGACCAAAGACCAAGATCTTGTCAAACATTGGGAACATGGCGGCCAGCTTCTGGCTGCGCTCGCCCGGACGCCCCGGGATCGCCTCAAAACCGTCCAGCAGCAGCACGCGAGTCCGCTGCGTCGCCGCAAGAAACCGTTCGAGTTCGACGCCGTACTGCTCGCCTACAATCTGGGCAACTAGTGCTGTCGCGCTGTTGGCCCCCCTGGTGAGCCGGGCGCCGGGGACCAGCAGCGGCAGTTGCCCCGACTCCGAGAGCGCCAGCGCCTCATGGCGCGCGAGAATCGTCTTGCCGGACTGCTCCCTCCCGATCACGAACACACGCGCGTGCTTGGCGGTGAAGTGGCTCAGCTGCTCGATGGACTCGGTCGGCACCTGTGCAGCGTTGGCCTTATCGAAACGCCCGGTGGTCTCGTCGATGGAAACCGGTACGCGCACTGGGCGCAGGTTTGGGGACTCGAAGACATCATCAATCACCAAGGTCATCTTTCGCGGGTGAGAGAATTTCACCCCAATGTCCTGCAACTCCGAGGTAACCTCGGGACGAAGCCGCATTGCGGTGCGCGCCCGCCGCACGTGGGAGGACATTCGCGTGGTGACATGTCGCTGGCGTTGGTACACACCCCCACCGAAGGAGAAGTGGTGAATCTCCGCGTGGTCCAGAGCTTCGTCCAGGCACACCAGCGCGAACTCGCTGCATTTCGGGCGCTCGGGATCCTGCAACAATCCGCCATCTAGGCGATGAAGGGTCTCACCGCCAAGCGAGGAATGCCGACCGGCCGCAGACTCGTGCTCGTGCCCGAATAGAACCAAGTCTGAGGTTGAGCGGATAAACTCGCACGCGGCGCGCCGCTGATCGGCAGCGAACCAGTAGTCAGGATGGTGCAGCAGACTCACCACGAGCACTGGTTCGTCTGGCCAGTCGTCCACCCGCTCCGAGAGTCGAGGCGGCACAGCGAGGCTCGCAGGCCGCTCCGGGAGACGCGAGACCCAGGCGGTGTTGAAAAGCTGGAGTCCCACGGAACGCTGCCCGACACGGAAGGAACTCCGCACGACAAACGCCGACCGCAGGCTCGTTGCTGCCTCGCCGACAATACCGTGACAGAATGAGAAGAAGGCTCTCTGCACCGAGGTGCACTGCTCGACGACCGCGACGTCGACTGCGTCGAGGTCGAGGTGGCCGATGACGGTGTCGCGGACGGCGTTCGGCGTCGAGAAGTCGCAGTCGTGGTTCCCGGGCACGATTGCCAGGTGCAGCCTCCGCTGGTCCGCCAGTTCGGCGGTCATGGCTCGGAGGAAGCGCTCGGCGTGCGCATACTCCGCCTCCTTTCCTGAAAAGGCAATATCTCCAGTCAGGCAGATTACCATATCGCCTGGGGGCGCGAACGCACGAACGATGCGTCCGAGCGCAGTCGCTCGGGACAGCAGCGGGTTCTGCCTCTCGTCGGCGCGGAAGTGCATGTCGCTCAGGTGGAGGAGGCTCAAGGGCATCTGTTTTCCCAAAGGCAAAGCGAGGCTCTCAATCAATACGCCGTAGCGACGGCCGATCCCTCGCGCTGATGTTCGTGTAGCATACCTACTGGTGGCGAACCACCGTCCGCGAGGGAACCGCAGTGGCGGCGCCTGTTTCCGCCCGGAAACACCGAGGGGCCTCGAACCTGCCCTGTGGCGGCGTTCCCCCAATTCCGTCGGCCGCTCCCCGCCCTGCATTTCCACGTGGAAACACCCTCCAGCTGAGACCAGCGGCGCACCGGTCCTTCGTCCACCATGATCAGCATATAACCTTATGAGTTTCGACTACAACCCGCGCGTATCACCCCACGTCACCCCCCCTCCGCTACCGTCTCGGGAACCCCACCCGGTGCCACGATGGCCGCTCGCCGCAACCCTCTCCCCCCGCGGACTTACGCATCCATCGCCGCCGCCGGGATCGCCGTGGTTCTCGCCGCGCTCCTACTCGTGGCCTATGTCCCGCCGCCCGAGTCGCAGGCGGGCCAGTTGACCCTCGACTACGCCTTGCTCGTCCTCCTCGGCCTGGCGGCGGCCGTGGCCTGCTTCGGGGTCCTCGGCGCGTCGTACGCGCGGATCACCGGGAAGCGCATGGGCGTCACCGCCGAGCTCGGCGGGCCGGTGAGCGTGGCGGCGCTGGTCGTGGCGGGCGGCGTGTGGCAGCGAGAGGAACCTCCGGTCACGCCCGCGACGGCGACGGTGGTCGTGAGCGTCAAGGACCCGCACGGGAACTACCTCGAAGCCGGTGGCCTCACGCTGCGCTTCCCCTCCGGGCTGTCGGTGCACGACGGGCTCACTGGGAAGGGGCTCCTCACCTTCACGCAGGTGCCGGCCACGCACCTCGAGAAGCCGGTGGATCTCACCTACTCCCTGCCGAGCGGGTTCACGTTCAACGGCACCGACAACCTGCGGGAGGAGATGGCCTTCGTCGTGGAGCTTCCTCCACCTCCGCCGCCGCCCGCGCCTCCCTGCCTCGTGCACGTTGCCGAGCAGTGGCGGAGCGCACTCGCCCCGGCCCTGCCGAGCTCCATCACGCTGTCGAGCAGCCCTGTCGAGGCGAAGGTCCGGTTGTCCATCGAGACGGGGGAGCTCCGTGCCGCCTCCGGCCAGGCGCGGGCCAGGCGGCAGGCCACGCTGGAGCCGGGCCCGGGCGGTCCCCTCCATCTCTCCCCCTTCTCGGGCGCGTACCAGCCCGCGGACATGCCGGGCACCGACGCGGCGTACCAGGCCTGGCGCGCGTCGCTCACCGAGAGCGACCTCGCCGCCCTGGCGGCCGCCCTGGCCGAAGCGTGCTCCTAGCCCTGCTCGCGCTCGCGCACGCGACCTGTCCACCGGGCAGCCTGCTCGTCGTCCACTGGTCAGACCCGCTCCGCGCGGCGGTGTACCGGAACGACCTGCTCAACGAGCTCGCCAACGTGCGGCTGGCACCTGTCGTGGCCTCGCCGGATGGTTGCCCCCGCTTCGAGGAGGGGGGCATCACCGACTTTGTCGATATTGCCGGACTCGGTGCCCAGGACCAACAGTACCGACTCGTCGTGGAACGACTACTCGCCGTGCTCTCCGCGCCCGAGTCGAAGCGGCGGGAGCTGGCCGAGCGGGCACGCGACGCCACCAGTGGCTACTCCGATGAAAGCCGTATTTATCTCGAGCGATTCCTCGGCGCTCGGGAACGGCTGGAGGTGTCCGAACATGTCGAGGGCGATCGGCACCTCGTGTACCTGCGCCTCTGGAAGCAGGGCCAGCTCGTGCCGGGGACTGCCGCCTTCACCTTCGAGACGGAGACCCAGCGGGAGCTCGGCGAGCTCGTCCGGCGCGCGGTGATCGACCTCTTCCCCGAGCTCGACACGCCGCCGGCCACCGCGATCAGCGCTCGCCAGGCCACCAGCGAGGGTCACCCACCCCTCGAGTGGGTCGGCGCGGGCTCGTTTCACGTCCGCCCGGGTACGCCGGTGGTGCTCGACGGCAGCCACTCCACGGACCGCCAGACCCGCAGCGACGACCTGAGCTTCGCGTGGCGACTGGATGGGGCGCCCCTGCCCGAGGCCGGGCCGCTGCTCACGCGAGCGTTCGGCGCGACGGAGCTGGGCGCCCACTCCGTGGAGGTGACCGTGTCCGACGGGCGTCGCGACACCACGGCCTCGCTCGAGGTGCACGTCGTGTCGGTGTCGGGCCCCGACAATGCCACCGCCACCGTGCAGAACATCGGCTGGCGGCCCATGGGGATCGGGTTCGACCCGGTGAACGGGGGCGCGCGCTACCCGCTGGTGCTGCGCGCCCGGGCCGACGCGGCGGAGGGGTTCCACTGGCGACAGGTGGCGGGCCCGGCCCTCGGGTGCCTCTCCGCGAGCGCGGAGACCTGCGATGACACGCAGACGCTCGACGTCCGCACGACACCCGGGGAACTGCAACTCCACGTCATCAACGCCGGGACCTACCAGTTCGACGTGACGGTGACCCGGGCCGGCGTGGAGAGTCAACCCACCCGCGTGACGATCGACGCGGTGTTCACTCGCAGCTCCCGCGCCGGCATCCTCGACCTCTTCGCCTACGCCGGGACCAACGCCTATATCGGCGACGAGGTGCCGCCGGTGGTGGCGGGCCTGGCCGGCGAGGTTCACGGCCTCGGCCTCGCCCTCGGCGTGAGCACGGGGCTCGACCGGTGGTGGGGCGGCGACCCTCCCGTCCGGTTCCAGCCCGGGCTGATCCTCGTGCCGCTCGACCTCGTCGCCTTCGTCGGGGAATTCGCCTACCCAGGGGCGGCGCCCCGCCGTTCAGAGGTCGAGTGGACGCCCTCGGGCAACCCCGAGTTCGAGTTCCTCGCGGACATCCCGGTCGATGCCGAGGCGAAGGCCCAGTCACCGGCGGTGTTCAGCAGTCGCATCGGGGCGCGGTTGAGCGCCTACGGGGCCTCGCTGCGCTTTGGCCTGCAGCTTCGCTCGGCCGAGGGGGGCAATACCGGCGTGGCCGACGCCGGCGGTTACCTTCTGCTCGCGGTCGCGCCCTACCGCGCGGGGGGCTACCCCACCTGGCCCACGCCGCGTCGCATGGCGCGAGTAGCCGACGCGAGCGCGCGGGACGAGGGGCCGTGAGGCTTGCGGGCCGCCTCTTCCGGACGGAACGACGGTTCTGGTACGGACGCGAGCCGCACTTCCGACTTGCGGAAGCTTGCCGCATCGCCGGAACGAGCCTGTGCTGCCATTCTGGTCCGCCCCGGGGGGGTGGGGCGACCCCACTCGCTGAGATTGATGCCCGATGCGGGCCCTGAGCGACGCCACCGCCGCCCCGAGGCACGACCGTCACGCTCCGTCGCCCACCAGCTCCAGCATGACGGTGAAACGCCCCTGGTCGGTGTCGAAGTAGAGCGGCCACTGCAGGGTGCCCGAGTACCCGGGAGAGGCGTAGTGCCAGACCCGCACGACCCCGGTGCCATCTACGCTCTCGGGGGACTCTCGCACCTCGATCGCGCCCTCCAGCTCGCCACTGTTGCGCGTGGGCTCGACGAGTTCGAGGCCGGTCGCGCAGCCGTGGAGCGTGGCCGTGAGCGTCTCCTCGTGGTTGAGATCGCCCTCGACGGGGTCGGGCTCGACCCGCGTGATGCCCGCGCACGGCTCGGCGTAGGTGAACAACCCCTCCCCTGTCCCGGTCGCGCCGCCCTGCGCGAGGGTCACGTCGACCGTGCCGGCCTCGCCCGGCGGCGTCACGAGGTCGACCCCCGTGGATGTCCAGCCGGACACCTCCGCCACCGCGCCGCCGATGGTCACGACCGGCGTGTCGCCCGCCTCGTCGAGCGGGCCGCCGAGGACCCGCGCGACCTCGCCGCCCGTGGTGAGCCCGATCGCCGGGTCGACGAGCTCGACCACCAGGGAGGTCGCTGGAGCGTCGCCGCTAGTGTCGTCGAGGGACCAGCCCGGTCCCGTGTCGCTCGATTCCTTCCCGCCGCTCCCACCGACGACCACTGCCGAGGTGCAACCGATGAATCCGCCGACCAGGTACATGTGATCTCCGCTCTCCGTGCAGATACACATAGCATATGTGTTGTAGTTACATCCACGTACTACAACTTCAAGTTGCTGGCCGCGACAGCTACGCGGGGTTCCGTGCCCGGCGGATGCCCCCTGCCCGGTCGCTCCTGCTCCGCAACATCGGCGCCGCCGTGGCCGCCCGCCGTCACGCCCTCGGCCTCACGCAGGCAGAGGTGGGCGCAAGGCTCGGCGCCACGCCGCAGTGGGTGTCGCAGCTCGAGCGCGGCCAGGGAAGCCCGTCGATCGCCATGCTGAGCGCGCTGGCGACGGTGCTGCAGACCACGCTGTCGAGACTCTTTGGACAGGCCGAGGGCGAGCTGGAAACGGCTGGTCCCTCCGCCGAGCTCGACGTGATCGCCGCGCAGCTCGACCCGGCCGATCTCCGGGTGCTCGTGGCCTCGGCGCGGGCGCTGCTGGCCGAGCGCGAGCGCAGCGGCTCGTAGCGCTCGCTGGCGAGCTCCGCCGGGGACTGCCCGGTCACGGAGTCCGGCCCCGCGGCGCGCCGCGCGGCGCGCGCCATGCTTCCCGCCGCGGTCACCCGCGCCTTCGATGATCCGGTCACCCGTGTCGCTCCCTACCAGTCACCCGCGTTTCTCGGAGACGCGCCGAGGGTTCGCGGACGACGACCGCCTCGATGCCGGTGGGCGACTACGCCCGCAGGGCCTTGATGATCCCCGCCAGCTACCTGCCCGAGCGCGTGACCCGTGCCTCGGGCATGGTGCCGCCCATCGCCGCCAGCCGACGCAAGGCCCAGGCTGCGAGTGCCTGCCGCCCGCGAAACTGGCAGCGGGCCGTGGCCCAGGCCCGTGCTTGCGACTCGCGCTCCTCGTCAGTGACGTCACGGAACAAGCCGGGGACGTCGAGGACCGCCCTCGCCTCACGGTCCCCGAACGCGACGGCGAGCACCTCCAGCACCCGCGCGGCCGCGACCGGGCCGTCGAGTGCGTCGTGGACCGTGCCCACGGCTGACCAGTCCTTTCCCCTCAGGTTTTCGCCGCCGACGCAAACATGAATCCGGCGGGAGAGGCCAGCTCCCCGCGCCTACCGCTCCTCCCCCCCGTCGCCAAGCGCCAGCGCAGCCGCGCGTAACTTCTCGGCGAGGTCGCCACGCTGGTGCGCGTCTCTCGCCGCGAACGCCATTCCCGCGCCCGCGGCGAGTCCACCCAGTCCGAACGTGACGCCGGTGAGGAGCACGTCCTGGCCGGTGAAGCCCTGGACGACCACGACTGGCGGCGAGGGCGGGCCCGGCGGAGGGGAAGTCGCCGGTGACCGGGCCTCGCCTTCTCCAGGCGCCCCGGCGATCATTTCGCCGGGGAATGCCTCGGTAACCTCAGGTTCGAACACGCAGGTGAGGGGCAGGTCGAGCCCGCCCGCGCGGGAGCGGAGCCCGCGGGCCCGCCTCCGGGCGGCGAGGATCTCGGGCTCCCCCGGCCGGCAACCCGGCGGCGCCCGCCGAGGGCAATGCGAGGGCTGCACCGGCGGCCGTAGCAGGAACGGCCAGGCGGCGGCGAGCCGATCCTGCGCGTCGGCCGCGACCAGGCCGTCGCCCTCGAGCACGCCGGGGATGCTCGGCGCGCGCACCGACGAGCGCACGGCGGCGCGGGGAAGGCGAGAGGGCCGGGCGATCGACTGGCCCAACACGCGGATGCTGTCGAGCGTCACCGCCTCGACGCCCGCCCGCTTGCAGGCGCGGAGCAGGTGCTCGCTCCAGCGCGTCGGCAGCTGACCCCGCCGCGGTAGCAACCACGCGCCGGGAGGCCGGGAGCCCGCCGCCGCGCTGACGAGGTCGCGACACCACCTCGGCATGCTGACGACACGGGCGCAGGACTGTCGCGCCCGGCCTCGGCGGCAGCCAACTCGGACCTGCACGCGCGAGGCCGCGAGCTCGACGTCCTCGACCTTGAGGCGATCGAGCTCCGAGGCGAGCAACCGGCAACCCAGGGCCAGGGCGACGGCGGCGCGCAGGGCAGTCGTTCGCGCCGCCTCGAGGATGGCAGGCACGCTCGCGAGGGCCGGCGGAGCGCGCGGCGGCGGGGTGGATCCACCTTCCGGCAGCCGCGACCAGTGACGTTTGACGAGGGGCTGCCGCAGGCCCGCCTCCAGCTGCGCGGTGTAAACCCACCGTCGCAAGCGTCGGCAGTCGGCGCGCCACGAGGAACGCGCGCCCATCCCACCGGGGAGCTTGGCCCGCGCCTTGACCCGCGCCTTGAGGCGGCGCTCGTCGATCGCCAAGATTTGCACGTCAGCGAGCACTGGGAGCCAGCGGCGAGCGGCCGCGCGCTCGGCCCGGTAGGCGTCACGGAGCCCCGGTCTCGGCAGGAGCAGGCCCCCGCCACCGCCGCGCAGCCAGCTGGCCAGCGTCACCCCCGGGCCCGCGCGTACCGCGCGCAATCCCGCGCCAAGCGCACCACCGGCGATCTCGGACTGCGAGAGCTCGCCGAGGCCCGCCAGCTGCGTGGCGTTCGACATGCACGGGAGGACCGCACCCCGTCGCGGCCGGGCCACTACCGCCGCCCCCGCCGCGGCGGCGGCCGGCCTGTGGCCGCGACAGGCGTGCCCGCCTGCGGCGCGAGTTCCTCCCGGGGCTTCACGGCGCGCGCAGCGAGCCACTGCGCGATCGCGGCCGGGTCGAAGCGCACGAGCCGACCGGAGAAGCGGATGTGTGGCACGCGCCCGAGAGACACCCAGGAGTACAGTGTCGCGACCGGGACGCCGATTTTCGCGGAGAGCTCGCGATACGAGAGAAGTCGGCTTGGGTCTTCCATCCTCGTGACCCTACGCAATTGACACCCTCGCGGGGAGAGGGGGGCCGAGAATTCTCAGAAACCGCCACCCGGCCTTGTTGAGCGGGACGAACACCCCCGAAAGTGCAGCTTTGCCCGTCTGCGCGGTTCCCGTCGCGAGGGGCGTTGTGGATATCTTCGGAAATGGAGCTTCGCCCGTTCGCAGGGTTCCACTGGGCTCGTGGAGCGTTATGGATATCCCTCAAAGTCTAGGTTCGACCGTCTACGCGACGTAGGCCATCGGCTCCCGGTCGCTCACGATCTCCACCCCGGGGCCGCGCGACGCGGGCACGCAGTTCACAAGCCGCCCCAGGTCGTCACGGTATGCGCTGGGCGCGAGGTGGGCGTAACGGGACGTCATCTGGACGGACTTGTGACCCAGGATCCGCTGCAGCCGGAACAGGTCCCCTCCCCCCGCCATGAAGTGGGAGGCGAAAGTGTGGCGGAAGTCGTGGAACGTGATCCGCTCGCCCTCGCCGACGCCCGCCCGGGCCTGGACGCGGCGCAAGGTCTCCTGGAGCACGCGGGCGGAGGGCTGGAGCATCGTGCCCGACCGTGAAGGGAACACCCAGGTGGCGGAGATGCACCGCCCGCGCCAGCCCTCGAGCACCGGCAGCAGAGGGTCGAGGATCGGCACGTGCCGAATCGCGCCGGTCTTCGTCGGCTTGTCGTATCTGCGGCGAACCGTGAGGAGCCGGGCGGCGAGGTCGATGTCTCGCCACTGCAAGCCCAGCAACTCGCCTGCGCGCATCCCGGTGTACACGGCCGTCGCGTAGAGCTCCATGACCCCGGTTTCCTCGTGCGTCGCGGCCTCGAGCAGCCTGGCGATGTCGGCGGGGGCGCGCAGCCAGGTGTACTCGTCCTCGACGAGCGCCGGCTTCTTGATCCGGGGCTTCACGACGAGCCAACCGAGGTCGATCGCGCAGTTGAGCATCGCGATGAGGAGCGTCAAGTGGTTGTGCACCGTCTTCGGCGAGAGGTGCCTGCGCCCCCGCCGGTACTGGTCGGCGCGCTGGACCGACACCTCGGCGAGGAGCAGCCCACCCAGCGCAGGGCGCAGGTGCGCCTCGATGATGGAGCGATCGTCCTTGGGGGAGCGCTTGTTGGCCGTGCGATTCTCAAGCCAGTAATCGCACAGCTCGCCGAAGGTGCGGGGCTCGGGCGGGCGCGGCTCGACGCCAGCCGCCACCCGGGCCTCGCGCGCCCGCGCCTCCAGGAGGAAGGCCTCGGCCTCCTTGTAGCGGTCAAACACGCGACTCTGGCGCTCGCCGTCGCAATCGAGCCAGCGCGCGCGCCACTTGCCGCTGGCGAGTTTCTGGGGTCGGGAAGATCTGGACACGTTGCGCTCCGGGGTGGGAAGTCGCAACTCCCCGGGGCTCGGTATAGTCGCTGTGGCCACGGTGTGGCCACGAAACGCGAAACCCGGGTTCCCGCGCGAGGCGAAAACCCGGGTCAAACGCTGGTTGCGGGGACAGGTTTTGAACCTGTGACCTTCGGGTTATGCGACAATCGCGGCGCGCTTGGCTGGCCACAAGTAGCTTGTATCA